>CAZGLN010000019.1:0-5663 GCA_964526545.1 uncultured Chthonomonadales bacterium | reverse complement strand
GGGACTCAGAACCCGCATGTCCCACTCCTCGCCCCGCGCGGGCAGTCGAAGCTCCCAGGGCAGCCGCAAGGCCTGTATCGCGTCCCAGCGTCGAACGCCGGCTACGGGCAAGGTGAACTCCGGCGCTAAGGGCGGTGAGTAGAACCACGGGGTGGTGGCAAAGGCGATGCGTGAGCCCGGCCTCGCCTGGCCGCGCAGGTAGGCCGCCGCCCTGTCGCGGGCATCTTCAGCCGTCATCACTCGCACCAGCGAGACGCAATAGAGCAGGACCGCAAGCGCAACGAAGCCGCCCGCCCCGGCCAGCGCCCTGCCGACGCTCGGCCAGCGGGGCCAGGGCTCGGCAAGCAGCCTGCCGGCCATTACGGCGAGCACAGGCAGCATCGGCAGCGTATAGCGCAGGAACCGCACCTGCGCCAGGCTGAGCACGACGAAGAAGGGCACCGCGAAAGCGAGCAGGTAGAGGTCCTGCCGGGTGTGCCGCACCATTGCGAAGACTACGGCAGCAAGCACAAGCACCTGCAGCGGAGCGCCGAGACCGTACCCCAGCGAAAGCCGGAGATGGTAGAGCCACCCTGGCCCCGTCTCCGCGAAGAGCAAGCCCATCCCGACCCGCGATTTCTGGAGCTCAAAGGTGAAATCCGCCCAGAACTTCGGCCAGGCCAGCAGTACGCCCGGGCAGCCCAGCAGGAAACCGACGGCGGCGGAGACTGCCAGCAGCCCGGGAGCCCATCGCGCGCGTTGTTCCGCTCGCTTGGAACCCAGCAGCAGCGCTGCCGCCGGTGCAAGCAAAACCAGCCCCGCGTTGTATCTGGTGGCCGCCGCGAGGCCCGAGAGCAGCCCTGCGCAGACGATGGTTCGGCTGTCCTGCCGCTCCAGCAGCCGCGCTCCGCAGGCGAGCGCCACGGCAACGAGGAAGGTGGCGGGCGCATCCACCGTCGCGAAATGCGCATGAATCACCGCGGCGGGCATCACGGCGTAGGCGCCTGCCGCCATGAGCCCGGTCTTGCGCCCGAAGAGCCGCTCGCCCAGGAAGAATACCGGCACTACCGTGAGCGCACCCAGCAGCGCGGCGATCAGCCGGCCCACAAGGAGCATGGCCGCAACCGACTCGGCGGAGGGACTTGGCGCACCGCCGTCAGGCAGGCGGATAAGACCGTATGTCTGATTGACGGCGAGACCGGCCTGCCAGAGGTAGAAGTAGAACGAGCCGTAGTTGTAGAAGCCGATGTCCAGATGCGGCCGTACCCGCCTGCCATCCTCCAGGACGGCATTAACGAGGTTCACGCCCTCATCAGGATGGTACGAAAAGAGCCGGTTCTGATCCGGGAGGCCCCAGCCGATACCCCAG
Source organism: uncultured Chthonomonadales bacterium (assembly GCA_964526545.1). Classification (GTDB taxonomy): domain Bacteria; phylum Armatimonadota; class Chthonomonadetes; order Chthonomonadales; family CAJBBX01; genus CAZGLN01. The sequence continues at coordinate 4,315 of CAZGLN010000019.1, read as the reverse complement.
AGCCGAAGCACCAGGGCGGCGACCAGCAGTCCGAGCACTGGCAGGTGCTGCCTGAGGCTCTTCGCGCGACCGGCCGGCTGGGCCATGGCGGCTGCTCCCGATTATTGCGGGAAGACGGCCCCGCACTGCGAGGCAAGAGCCTGCCGGATGGCAGTAAGGGCCTCCTCCACTTCGGCTTCCACCAGCGTCCTCTCCGTGGAGCGGAAGGTGAACGAGAACGTGAGGCTCTTGATGCCCTCCGGTAACGGAGGCCCGGTGAAGAGATCGGTCAACTCGAAGTGTTCGAGGATGGGCGACTCGGCAGAGACAATGGCCTGCCTCACCTGTTCATAGGGCACCTCCAGGGGCACCCGCGGAGCGAGGTCGCGCATAACGGCGGGGAAGACCGATGGCGGTACAAAGCGCGACCGATGGGACACGGCCCGAAGCAGTACAGCCGTGTCCAGCTCAAACACCAGCACCCGCTCCCGCACGTTTAGACGTTGAGCAAGCTCGGGATGCAGTTCGCCGGCGGCGGCCCAGCGTGCGTCTCCGCTGAATATCTCGACTGACCGTCCAGGGTGCAGACGCGGGTCCTCTGCTCGGCGAAACGTAAGGTCCGGCACCTCATAATGCGCTGCCACGCGCTCAACGATGCCGCGCACGGTGTAGAAATCGGCCGGAGCGCCTCGCTGCGTCTTGCGCCAACCGGAAGCGACCAGCGGCCCTGCGAGCGCTCCCGCCGCATGCACAGCCTCTCTGGGCTCACCCTCGTGCAGCGAGAAAACCGCTCCCACCTCAAAGAAGCAGAGCGGCCGCGCTCCTCGGCGCGCGTTGCGCTCCAATGCATCCAGCAGGCTGGGAAGCAGCGACCTGCGAAGGCCGGAGAGCTCACTGGAGAGCGCCGTGCGAATGGATACTCGCTGCGCCTCCGAGCGCCGATCCTCGAAGGGGCTGGGACCAAGCAGGCTGAGACCGACTATCTCCTGCATGCCAAGTCCGGAGAGCAGGTTGCGCAGGTCGTCCAGAGCCTGGCCGAGCGGGCTGTCGCCGCCCTGGGTCGCGGTGCCGAAGGGAAGCTGCTCCGGTATGTGTTCGTAACCCAGGACGCGCCCTACCTCCTCCACCAGGTCAATCTCGCGCGTAAGGTCGGATCGCCACGAGGGGATTCTGCACACGAACTCCTTCGGTGGGTCGCCGCCATCGGCCTGGACAATCCCCAGTCGCGAGAGACTCTCCAGCACCTCCTCGGGCGATACCGTGTAGCCCAGCATCTCACTCACGCGGCCGGGCCGCACGCGCACCAGACGTTGGCCTGCGGGAGCGAGGTAGCAATCGAGCACGCCGGGCACCGGACGGCCCATGCCGAGCGACGCGATGAGCTCACACGCCCGATCGGCCGCCGCCACCACGCCGGCAGGATCCACCACCCGCTCGAACCGGTAGCTCGCCTCGGTGCGCAGCCCCAACGCACGCGAGGTGGCCCGGACACTGCGCGGGCAGAAATTGGCGGACTCCAGCAGCATGCTGCGCGTGCCGTCGTGTATCTCGGTGGCCTGCCCGCCCATAATCCCGGCCACCGCCACGGGCACGCGAGAATCGCAAATCAGCAGCATCTCGGGGGTGAGAGCGCGCTCCACACCATCCAGTGTAACGATGCGCTCTCCTTCACGGGCACGGCGCACCACGATGGCGCGGTCGGTAAGGGTGTCGAGATCGAAGGCATGCAGCGGCTGGCCCATCTCCAACATCACGTAGTTGGTTACATCCACGATGCCGTTCACGCTGCGCATGCCGGCGGCCTCGAGCCGGCGCTTCATCCAGTCCGGCGCTTCCAGGCAGCGCACGTCGCGCACCACGCGGGCCGCGTAACGAGGACACAACAAAGGGTCCTCTATCCGCACCGAGGCACATCCGGCCGCTTCACCCTCGTCGTGGCTTACCTGCATCGGGCCGGGAACCGGCTCGGCGCCCACGGCGGCGGCCAACTCACGGGCAACTCCGATGGCGCTCAGACCATCGCCGCGGTTCGGCGTTACCTTAATCTCCAGCACGGCGCCGGAGTCGGTCTCGCAAGTCTCCTCGACCTCGAAACCGGCCATGGTGAGCCGCTCGGCGATCTCCTGTGTGGGCAGGGAGACTTCCGCGATTTCGCAGATCCACTCTGTCGGCAAGCGCATGGTTGCCTGGGGCCCAGGAAAGAGGTCTGTCTAACGCTGCTGTAAAAAGCGCAGATCGTTCTCCAGGTAGTACCTGAGGTCCCGCACTCCTCTCTGTATCATGTGAATGCGCTCGATACCCAGGCCAAAGGCGAAGCCGGAGTAGACTTCGCTATCAATGCCATGAGCCTCCAGAATGTTCGGATGGATGAGGCCGGCGCCGCCCAGCTCGAGCCACTTCTCCTGCCACCAGATGGCATAATCCACTCCCGGCTCAACGAAGGGGAAGAAGTCCGGACGGAAGCGGAGCCGCAGATCGCCCCCGAACATTCGGGACGCAAACTGCTTCAGGGTCCCCTTCAGGTGCGCCATGGACACGCCGCGATCTACCATGAAGGCATCCACCTGATGAAACGTGTGGTGGTGGGTGGCATCCACGGCCTCGTAACGGTGGCATCGCCCAACAGTGGCAATGCGGAAAGGCGGGCGCCGTTCGGACATCACCCGTCCCTGCAGCGCGGTGGTCTGGGTGCGCAGCAGGTGGGTATCGTCCACGTAGAAGGTCATCTGCTCGTCGAAGGCGGGATGATCCTCCGGGTAGTTCAGCGCGGCGAAGTTGTATCGGTAGGATTCCAGTTCGGGGCCATCCACGAACTCGAAGCCGAGGCCGGAGAGTACCTGCTTGATGCGCCTTACGGTCCCCGTAAGCGGATGGATGCCGCCGGCGGGCAGAGCGTCGCCCGGCAATGTAACGTCCAGAGACTCCGTGGCTAACCTGGCTGCGGCCTCCAACTGCTGAACGTGGCCGCGACGCGCCTCGATGGCCTCCAGCACCCGCTGTTTGGCTTCGTTGACGCGGGCGCCAAACGCGGGCCGCTCCTCCTTGGGCAGCGAACCGATGGACCGGAGCTGCGCCTGAATCGCCCCCTTGCTTCCGAGCGCTCGCACCTCCACACGGTGCAAGGCCTCAGACGAGGCGGCCTCGGCCACCTCGGCGAGCAGCTGCTGTACGAGGGCGTCTAGTTCGTCCATGTGTGGTTGGCGGAAGGAGAGGCGCCGACGCGCGTTCCCTTTAAGCGGAACCGCGAACGCCGCCGACGCCCTTAGCTCAAGCGAGCCCGCTGCGCTAGGCTGGTGGAATAGCTGACTTCGCCTGCGCAACCAGACCCGCGAAGGTGGCCGGCTCACGAACGGCAAGGTCGGAGAGGATCTTGCGGTCCACAGCCACGCCGGCCTTCGTCAGGCCCTCAATGAAGCGGTTGTAGCTCAGGCCGTTCATCCTGCAAGCGGCACTGATGCGCGTGATCCAGAGCCTGCGGAAGTCACGCTTCTTGTTGCGCCTATCCCTATAGGCATAGTTGCCGCTGCGGGCAAACTGCTCGTTGGCCGTCTTGAACAGCGACTTCTTGCCGCCGAAATACCCGGAGGCGGCCTCCAGTATCTTCTTGTGACGCTTCTTTACAAGCGTCCCTCGCTTTACGCGTGGCATTCTCTTCTCCTAACGGACGGGAGGGCCCAACTCCGTGCGCGACCGCAGACTCGGAGGCAGACCGCTTAAGGTTCCCATTCCCTCGAATTGCCGCGCGGCACGCAGCCGCGCGAACTTACGCTAGGCGCCCTCTCCCAACATGCGTCGGATGCGCTTGCTGTCGCCTTTGAAGAGCTCGGCACCATTGGAAAGCGATCGCCGACGCGAGCCGCTCTTCTTTCGCATCAAGTGATTGAGGCCGGTGCACCGCCTCATCAGCTTGCCGGTGGCGCTCAGCTTGAATCGCTTGGCGACCGTCTTTCTCGTTCTCAGCTTGGGCATAACCGCTCCTCACAACACAAAGCCGGGACGGCGCCCGGCTTCGCGATCGGCACATAGGATACCCGAAATGCGCGCTATGCGGACTTCTCGGCTGCCGGGTTCTCGTCCCGGCCCTTCTCGTTTGCTGCCTTTTCCGCCGGCTTCTTGGAGGCAACCTTGGCCGCCTGGCTGCGGGTCGCGGGCCCCGACGCGGCGACGGATCTGCTGCCCAAACTCGCTTCGCCGGACAACCGGGTTCGCGCTAACGCGGTCAAGGCACTGCTCAAGCTGGGTGTTCGCGAGGCGGCCCTGACCTTGCTGCGAATGCTCGAAGACCCGAATCGGGCCCAGCGCATCAGTGCCCTGTGGCTGATTGATCACATGGGGT
>CAZGLN010000018.1:16587-23970 GCA_964526545.1 uncultured Chthonomonadales bacterium | reverse complement strand
GGTGCTGATCGGCGGCGAGTACGCACCCTTCGGCGGCAACACGCGGATTGGGAGCGGAGGCGCCTTCGTAACCGAGGCCTGCGAGGCGTACGCGTCGTTTCTCTCCTTGCGGCCGGATATCACGCTCATCACCAACGTGGAGCCGGACCATCTGGACTACTACGGCACCGAGGCACGCGTCCAGGAGGCCTTCTGCCAGCTTGTGCGTCAAACAGCCCAGGAGGGTGCCCTGGTGTACTGCAGCGACGATGCCGGCGCTGCCCTGGTGGCGGAGCGCACGGCAGGAGAGGGCCCGGCGCGGCGCATTGCGGTGGGGCTGAGCGCTCAACTTCGAGATGGCCTCTGGGCCGCCTCGGATGGTGAGGGCACGTGGCAGGTATGGTGGCTCCAAGACGGTTCGCGCCAGTCCATTGGCAGGCTCTCACTGCCGGTTCCCGGAGAGCACATGGTCCGCAATGCCCTGCTCTCCCTCGGGGCAGCGCAGGCGGCCGGAGTAGATATCGCGCAGGTGCTTCCGAAGGCTCTTGCAGGCTTTCCAGGTGTGGGCAGGCGCTTCGAGCGCCTCGGCGAGGCGGGCGGTGTGCTGGTGATTGATGACTACGCGCACCATCCCACCGAGATCAGGGCAACCCTGGCCGCCGCGCGCGCTCAGTACCCGCACCGACGTCTGCTCGCGGCGTTTCAACCCCATCTCTACTCACGCACGCGGGACTTCCTGGAAGAGTTCGCAAGCGCCCTTTGCGGTGCCGATGCCGTTCTCCTCACGGATATCTACCCGGCACGCGAGGCGCCGATTCCGGGAGTGCGCGTGTCCAGCATCGTCAAGCAGATAGCGGAGAAGGAACCGGAGAAGACCGTGCTCTATCTGCCCAGTTTGAAGGACCTTGCCGCGGGAATCGCGTGGGTCAGCAGACCGGGCGATGTGGTGCTGATTCTCGGGGCAGGCGATGTGCGCCGCGCGGGCGAGGCCTTTCTAGCAGTCGCGGCAGGTTCCGAGAGGAAGTAGCCTGTATGGCCCGCCGAACGCAGCCCACCACAACAATGACTCCCAGGATGTACAACTCCTCCTTGCCGGATTCGGCCGAGAATGCAGCGCGCAGCGCTCGCCGCATGCGCCGCGGAGTGCTCTGGCTGGCTGGGCTCATGGCGGCCGCCACCCTCTCCGCCACGCTCCTCTGGTCGCCCGCGGCCAGCGTAAAGAGAATCGTTGTGCGTGGCGTGTCGAGCCTTCCACGCGCCGAGCAAGAGAGCATCTTGAGGGCAGTGAACGCGCAAACGCGCCTGAGCTATCTTGCCTTTCCTTGGAAGGATGTTCGTGCCCGCCTGCTAGCGCAGCCCGTCGTGCGCGAAGCGAGCGCGACCAAGTGGCCTCCGTTTCACCTTACCCTGGCGATCGCGCCACGCCGGCCCGAAGGCCTGTTGGAGGTGATGGGCCAAGTGTGGCAGGTGGACTCGGAAGGCGTGCCCATCCGGGCAGGCGCCCTGCCTTCCGACCGGCCCCTGGTGGTCTCGGAGCGCCTGCCGCGCATCTCCCCAGGGCGCCGCATTCAGGATTCGGCCACGTTGGCAGCGCTGACACTTGCCCGCACGCATAAGCCCTCGGCGGGGCCAGCACCGGCCAAGATCGTCGTTGACCATCGGGGCGATTTATGCTTAAATATGGCCGATGGAATGGTGGTGCGCGCGGGGCCCGCAACCCAGCTTCGCGAGAAGTTGGCCGTGGTTGAGCGGATGTATCGAGCCGATCCGCAGACAGCCGCGAAGTTGGAGGAGATAGACGTGCGGGTGGTCAGCGTACCCCTCTGCAAGCCCATCGGTTCCAAACAGAACGCATCCAGTCAGGCTTCTGCCGCCGGCCGCTCGGACGAGCGCTCCCGATCCAGTTCCTCTGCGCAGAGCGGCGGGACGGCCCGCGCGGGGGACAGTGCGCGATCGGCAGTCCGATGAATGTCTTTTCATCCGGTCCTCGGCATAAGCCGTGGCTCTGGCAAGTCAGCGCCCTCTGCTTCGTCCTCGGCCTTCTGCTGGCCGGCTCGCTGCATACCGTGGGCTCCATTCGGCGGTCCGGCTATGGGCCGAGCCGCGTGGGCATGTCGCCGGCAGGCAACGCGAATCTCGCCGCCGCGCTTCGCGACAAGGACAAGCAGATAACCGCTCTGCTCGAGAAGACGACAAAGCTCGAGACGGCTCTCTCCCTGGGAGATGGCCAGGCAAAGACTCTGAACGAAGAGCTGCAGAAGACCAAGTTTCTTGCCGGCCTCACGGAGGTGAAGGGACCAGGGATTGTGCTTACTCTGCGCGACAGCAAGAAGCGGCCGCCAAGCAACCGCGTGTGGGACCGTGACCGCTACATCGTGCACGACAGCGATATCCAGCAAGCGGTGAACGAGTTGGCCGCGAGCGGCGCCGAAGCCATCGCCGTCAACGGCCAAAGGGTGATCGGCCGGACCTCAATCCGCTGCGTGGGACCCACCATCCAGGTGAACGGTGTACCCATCTCGCCTCCCTACGAGATTCGGGCCATCGGCGACCCCAACGCCATGGTAAGCGGTCTCAATCTGCCCTGGGGCCTGCTGGACAACATGCGCCGTTTCGATCCTGAGATGTTCACTATCGAGAAGTACGACGGCGACAAGGTGCTGACACTTCCCGCCTATACCGGCTCGACCGAGCACAAGTACGTGAAGCTGGTGGATCCAGGCCGCAAGGAGAGGGAGGCCTCCCGATGACAGCGGCAATTCCCGTGCTGGCACTGATCGCTGGTATAGTCAGCGGTTGGTTTCTGTTCAGCTCGCTGGGAGTTGGCGAGGAGCAGGCACGAGCCTTTGCCCCCTATCTTTCGCTGGCCACTCTCGCGGGGCTGGATACCGTGCTCGGCGGCATTCGCGCCGGCATTGACGGCAGGTTCGAGGACGATATCTTCGTCAGCGGCTTCCTGCTCAATACGATGCTGGCGGCACTTCTCGCGTGGTTGGGCGACCTCATCGGCGTGGATCTCTTTCTTGCGGCGGTGGTCGCGCTCGGCACGAGGGTGTTCCTCAATCTGTCGCTCATCAGGCGCTACTATTTAACCAAGCGCGCATTGAAGAAGCAGGCTCGGGAGGCCCCCGCGGCGCTCTCCTCATCCTAGCTTGCCCGCCCGGGTGGGCGGTGGAGCAGACCGGAAGGTACCGATGACTGCTCCCGGAGATACTGTTGAACAGACTTGAAACCGCAGCCGGACTGGATATTGGCACCACCAAGGTAACCTGCGTCGTCGGCGAGCTCGGCGAAGGCGGGCGCGTGCTTGTTACGGGCGTTGGTGCGCACCCAACGGGAGGATTGCGACGCGGAATCATCGTGGATATTGACGGCACAACCCAGGCGGTGCGTTCCGCGGTCGCCAAGGCCGCCCAGCAGTGCGGCAAGCCCGTCACCTCCGTCGTCGTTGGAGTAACCGGTGAGCACATCCGCTCCCTGAACGCCAAGGGCGTAACCGCCATCACCAACGCGCATCGCGAGATACGGGAAGAGGATCGCCAGAGGGCCGTTCAGCAGTCCATGGTCATCGTCATCCCGCCCGATAGGGTCATCCTCCACGCCATCCCACGAAGCTACGCCATTGATGGGCATTTCGGCATATCGCATCCCGTGGGCATGTCCGGTACGCGCCTGGAGGTCGAGACGCACATCGTGACGGCGGGCCAGTCGTTCCTGGACAATGTGAAGAAGTGCGTGGAGCGGGCGGGGCTCCTGCGTCATGAGCTGGTCCTGGCGCCGATCGCTACGGCACTTGCCGCTCTCCGAGCGGATGAACGCGAGGTTGGCACCTGCCTGATTGATATCGGCGGCGGCACCACGGATCTCGCGGTTTACCATGAGGGCGAACCCTACCACTCGGCCTCACTTCCGGTCGGCGGCAACCACGTCTCCTCCGACATCGCCTACCTGCTCCGCGTCTCTCCAGAAGAGGCCGAGCGACTCAAACTAGAGCCCGGCCACTGCCGCGCGGCGGAGATATCTCCGGATGAAGCCGTGGACGTTCATCAGGTCGGTTCCGCCAAGCCCAGACCGTTCCGCAGACGGGCGCTTTGCGACATAATAGAGGCTCGCATGCAGGAAGTCTTCACTCTCGCCCTGAACGAAGTGCAGCGCATGAAGTGCCAGGATCGGATCGCTGGTGTGGTGCTCACTGGCGGCGGCGCGCTGCTTTCAGGGGCGGCGGATATAGCCGCGGAGGTCTTCGGTCGGCCGTGCCGCGTCTCGGGCCCGGGGGGTGTGGCCGGCCTGATAGACCAGGTGGAGAGTCCAATCTACTCCGGAGCGGTCGGCCTCATGCTGCACAGCTTTGTGCAAGCATCGAGGACGGCCGCGAACACATCGCCCCGCGACTCGCTGCTTTCGGGAGCGGGCCGATGGTTGAAGTCCATTCCAGGTCTGTTCCGTCCAAACTAGTCTCCGTTGAGTGAGTGGTTTCTGATCCGTCGGGCGGGTAGTTCGGCCCGCAACTTATTTCATCTGCATTCATTTGAACGAAGAGGGGAGCATCCAAGCGATGGCAGGCTTGACCGGTGGGCGCGCTCAAGAGCAGGTCTATGGTGCCAACATCAAGGTGGTGGGCGTCGGCGGAGGCGGCACCAACGCCGTCAACCGCATGATTGAGGCGGGTCTGAACGGCGTGGAGTTCGTGGCGGCGAACACCGATCTTCAGGTGCTCAGCATCTCGTTGGCGCCGAACAAGCTGCAGCTCGGTGAGAACCTGACTCGCGGCCTGGGCGCGGGAGGCAACCCGGAGGTCGGCCGAAGCGCCGCGGAGGAGAGCAAGAGCGAGATTAAGCGCGCGCTCGAAGGGGCCGACATGGTCTTCATCACCGCGGGCATGGGCGGAGGCACCGGCACGGGCGCGGCCCCGGTCATCGCCGAGTTGGCGCGGGATGCCGGAGCGCTCACGGTTGCCGTGGTTACGAAGCCCTTCGGCTTCGAGGGCCCCCGGCGCATGCGTACCGCCGACGAAGGCATTGATGCGCTGAAGAGCAAGGTGGACACGGTCATCGTGGTGCCCAACGACAAGCTGCTCGCCGTTGGCGATAAGCGTATGACCCTGATCGAGGCGTTCAAGCTCGCCGACGACGTGCTGCGCCAGGGCGTGCAGGGCATCAGCGATATCATCACAATCCCTGGCCAGATAAATGTGGATTTCGCCGACGTCAAGTCCACCATGGAGAATGCAGGCACCGCTCTCATGGGTATCGGCACTGCCACCGGCGATCATCGCGCGGTGGAGGCGGCGCAGCTCGCCATCTCCAGCCCGCTGTTGGAGACCAGCATTGAAGGTGCCGTGAGGGGCCTCATCAACCTTACCTCTGGACCGGACCTCACTCTGGCCGAGGCCAACGAGGCGCTGCAGCTCATCTCCAATCAGTGCGACCGGCGCGAAGCCAACATCATCTTCGGCTGGGTGCACGATTCCAAGATGGAAGGCCAGGTGCGCATCACGGTTCTCGCCACCGGCTTTGCGAACCGTCCGCAGGGGCAGACGCACGCCGCGGCACATGCGCAGCCTGCGCCGCAGCCGACCGCCCGCCAACTTGAGACTCCTCCGATTGTGCGCCAGCAGGCCGCCCAGCAGATATCCCCGGAGCGCCCTGTGGCGAGCCAGGTGGTAACGGAAAACGAGGAGACGGAGCCGGCGCCGCTCTGGCCGCGCAGTCAGGACGATCTGGACATTCCTTCCTTCCTGCGCCGGCGCTGATCGCCCCGAGGAAGGCTTGCAGCAGACACACGGGACGCCCTCACGGGCGTCCCGTCGCTGTTTCGGTCCGGGCCCGGCGTTACTTGCGGCGCACCACCTTGAGCACTGCGGCGCGTATTGCCGAACCTGCGCCCTCCTCGTAGTAGACGCAGAGCACCCGCCCATCTCGGAGCTCCACCATGCTCGGATAGGCGCCTATCACATCATCTATGCGCACGGGCCCGTGCCAGGTCCTTCCCTCATCCACACTCCAGTGGAGCGAAGTCATCGGCAGACGATGCGCCATGAGGAGCACGCCGGAGCGTGTCATCAGAAGGCTGGGACAGTGGCCGGCAAACCCCAACTCGAATACCGACGACCAGGTCCAACCGCGATCTGTGGATGTGGCCCCGACCATCACCTGGCGGCATACGGCCAGCAGCGTGCCATCCGAACGCTCGAAGACGTCGGTCTCGTCTATCACCTTGCCTGCGTCCAGACCAATCGGCCTTACGCTGGACCACCGCTTGCCCCCATCTTCGGAGATGGATACCCCGGCATAGGCACGCTTGCCCTCCCCGTCCACGGTGTAGACCATCAGGAGTAGCCTGCCGGACCGGAGCCGGCGGATTGGGGTGGACGTGGCGAACCCTGGAACCACAATCTCCGGCTCGCTCCAATTTCTGCCGCCATCCCGCGAGCGCACCACCCACGTGTCGCACTCTGCGTTGCGGCCGTAGGTGAAGAAGTTACAGAGCAGCGTTCCGTCCGGCAGGGCCATCACGGAGGGGTCGCGGTCATCCTTCGGCGTGTCCACCACCGTCCACGGGGCGCTCCACGTCTTGCCCTCGTCCCGTGAAAGGACGGCGCACACTCTTCCGCCGCGCGGAAGGTTCTCGTTCGGCTGAGAGATATGGCCATATCCGGCGTAGAACACACATAGGAGCGCCCCGTCCTTGCGCCGGCATATGTCCGGAAAGGCCTGGTATCCGCCCGCGCCGGCATCGGTTACGATGCGCGCAGGAGGACCCTCCACGACTATCTCCACCGTGTCACCCACCATTGCCGCGGCAACGGCCAACAGCGCTATCAGAGGATTCATGAGCCGCTCCGTTAGCGCAGGCTGCTACGCGTCCTCCGCCGGTTCTGGAGTTGCCTCGTCAGCGAGCGCAGCCTGCCTCAAGGTTTTCGCCTTCTCACGGGTTCGTTTCTTGTAACCCTCCACACCCTCCTGCAGATAGGTGAGGTCGCTCTCCGCAGCTGGTACGCCTGAGGAAGCGATGTGCAGATTCTGCAGGCGGCCCTTGATGGCAACGGCATCCATCAGCACCCGCAGCAGCCCGGCCACGTGGCCCTCGTCGCGAGCTCCCACTCGCAAGACGGCGGTCGGCACTCCGTTGTCCAGGAAGTCAGCCACGGTCGAGTCGCAGGAAGCATTCTGCACAGCGGCCATGGAGAGGCCCTCGTAGGCCTCCAGATCACCGCCGATTCCCGTCTCGGTAGGCACGGCCGTGGTATCACCGAAATCGTCCCAGCGGATGACCAGTACGACTTTGTCGCGCGGACCGCGCAGAATACCATTGAGAAGCGAGTGGTTGCCGGTCGGCCCGCGCGTGGGGATCACGTTCAGTCCGCCGCCCCTCTCCAGCACGCTCTCGCAGTAGAGCTGCGTA
>CAZGLN010000018.1:248-16561 GCA_964526545.1 uncultured Chthonomonadales bacterium | reverse complement strand
CGCGTAGTTGTAGAATACGAGGCTGCTCGCGCGGTCCAACGCCTCGGAGAGGTGCAGCCAGCGGGCCAGGCGCGCAGCCGCGTTGGATCGGCCCGCCGGCGCTACTAATCCTTGCGCATGGGCACTCGCGTAACCCTCCATCGCCGCGGCGACCCGCTCCCCCGGGGTCTGGCTTACGGCGGTAACCGCCAGAGGCAGCATGCCCACCGGCGAAGCAAAGCTGAAACGGCCGCCCACTCCCTCCGGCACGGGAAGCATACCGAAGAATGGCTCCGCCTGGTGCATCTGGTAGAGCACGCTGCCTGCATCCTGCCCCGTTGTAGCCACAACGCGCGTGGCCCAGTCCGCAATGCCCGCCCCGCGCATGCGTTCGCGTATCACCATGGCGGCGGCTATCGTCTCGCCAGTCTTGCCGGACTTGCTCACGATGTTCAGGCACGTCTGGTCGAGCAGCCCCCTCCCCTCAAGCAGGTCGAGCAGAGCGGAGAGCCGCCTCGGATCGAAGGTATCGCCCGTGAAGTAGATCTCCGGCGCGCCGTACCGAAGCTTCGGGTCGAGCTGGTTGTGGTACGGGTGGTCCAGGCAATCATGAAGGGTTCGGGCGCCGAGGTCCGACCCGCCAATACCCACCAGTACGAAGGCCCTGAATCTTTGCCGAATCCGTTCCGCAACCTCTACGCACGCGGCGAGATCAGCGGCCTGCAGGTGTGATTGCGTCCAGGCCCTCCAATGGGCAACCAGCACGTCGTAGGGCTCGGCCTGCTCGTTTCGGAACTGCTCCACCGTCGCCGTCACGCGTGCATCCACGTCTCCAACAAGCGCATCCGCCCATCGCCCACTCTGAAGCTCTAGCGCCCCGTCGTCGTCCAGTTCAATCCGTATAGCCATCTTCGACTCTGTGCCCCTCTCCCTTTTGACGGCTCCTCATCCAGCACACCAACACATTGTGGCGCACGGCTATCGCCGATTGTCTCTTCGGATCGCCTCATTTCCATGTGCTCGGCCGCGTCCGTACGTCTGCGAGCAGGTTCGGACCGCCCCCGCATCGAATGAGAAAGGAGTCCCTACCAAGGAGTGCCGCGCGTGGACGTGGTGAACCGCGACCAGGTTTCCGCCTTCGTTACAAAGGATGGCTCGCTCATCCGTGAGATTCTGGCGCCGCGCAACTCCTCGTTGCGGGCGCAGAGCCTGGCGGAGGCGACTCTGCCTCCCGGTACGTGCACCGAGGCGCACTACCATCCGCTCACCGAGGAGATCTACTACATCCTTGGCGGGCGCGGAACCATGCGCATCGCAAGTGAAGAGAGGCGCGTGGCGCTCCATGACGCCATCGCCATTCCTCCCGGCACCCCGCACCAGATACGAAATGATGGAGAGGAGGACCTGGTCTTCCTCTGCTGCTGCGCTCCCGCCTATGAGCACGAGGACACCGTCCTGGTGGCATCGCTCTTCCCACCAAACGCGATATGAACACGGCCGCGCCAGTCCAGGGTGATCCGCAGGCTGTCGCCACGCGCAGAAAGACGAGCGGACTCAGCCCTCGCATTGTGCTGCTCTCGTTGCTGGTGGCCCCGGCGTGCTGCTTCTGGGCACAGGATAACGGCATCAGCCGCATCTTCTCTCTGATGGTGCCGCCCGTAGTTCTAACGCTCGTGCTCATCGGGGCGAACGTGGTGCTTCGTCGGTTCACGCCTCGCTTCGCCTTCACCGAAACCGAACTGATCGTCTTCTACGCCATGCAGACGGTCATCTGTGCGATGGCGTCCGAGTGGATGGACGTCATCAGCCCCTATATCCATACCTATGGCGTCTTCGCCGATCGGGATCAGCGGTACAAGACGAAGGTGCTCCCCTATATCTCCGAGTGGCTCTTCTTCACTTCCGATGAAGGCCTCAAGGATTTCGCCACGGGCGGCAAGCCGCTGCGCTACATGCTGAGTTCGCTCGGCATCTGGTGGCCGAAGATTATCGCGTGGACGATTGTTGCGGGTCTGGTCTGCATGGCCTTCCTGTGCGTCAACAGCCTGATGCGCGATCAGTGGTGCAACCGAGAGAAGCTGGCCTTCCCGCTAGTCCAACTGCCCATCGCGATGACGCAGGAGGGGGGCGCGGGCCCGATGTGGCGCAACCGCTACTTCCTCACGGCGTTCGGCGTGATGTTCGCCATAGACATGCTGAACGGCTTCGCCTTCCTCTATCCCAGCATCCCGCGGATTAATGTGCGCTTCCTCGGCGACGTGCTGCCGATGTTCAACTCACAACCGTGGAATCAGATTGGCTGGACCCCCATCGGCCTCTTCCCCTTCATGGCCGCCATCGGTCTCTTCATGCCGAACGATCTGCTCTTCTCGTGCATCTTCTTCTTCTTCGCGCGGAAGGGCATGCAGGTCATCGCGGCGGCCATGGGCTATGAGCAGGGCGTATTTGGCGGCGGCGGGCTCATCCCGAGCGCCCCATACTTCAGCGAGCAGTCCTGGGGAGCATTCCTCGGCCTGTTCGTGATGGCACTCTGGGTGGCCAGAGGCTATCTGAAGGAAGTGTGGCGGGAGATTGTGCGCACAGGCACCCCAGATAAGCGGCTGGTGCCGCATCGGCTCTCGTTCGCGGGCCTTGTGCTCAGCCTGGGCGCTTTAGGCTGGATCGGCGTGGAGATTGGCCTTCCGTTCTTCTTTGTGCTCGGCTACACGGCGCTCTTCCTTATGTTCAGCATCGCCATGACGCGGCTGCGGGCGCAGCTCGGGCCCCCTATCCACGAGATGGCGTTCATGGGTCCGACGCAGCTGCTTGTGGATTTCCGCGGAACGCAGGGCGTGAGCACCAGCATGATCGCTCGTACCGTGACGCTGTTCCACTTCATGAACCGCATCCACCGAACCCATCCCATGCCCCACCAACTGGAGGCCATCAAGATCGCTGACAGGGCCGGGATGAGTCAGCGCGCCATGTTTGCCGCGCTCATCCTCGCCACCATCGCAGGCAGCATCTTCGGACACCTTGCCCGCATCTACATCAGTTATCGGTTCACGCCGGCAAACGTGGGCGGAGATACGGCAAATGTGATTGCCGTCCTGACGGATACGCCCCGGCCGCCGAATGTGGCAGCCATGGCGGCCGTGGGCGCAGGCTTCATGGTGGTGTTGGGGCTGGACTTCGTGCGATTCCGAGTGCCGGGCTTTCCGTTCCATCCCGCCGGCTATGCCCTGGCGATGAACTTCGGGCTGGATTACGTGTGGTTTGGGCTCACCATCGTGCTCGCCATCAAGGCGTTTGTACAGCGCTACTACGGCCTCCCAGGCTACGATAAGCTCCGGATGGTGGCATTCGGAATCATCCTGGGGGAGTTTCTCGCGGAGGGCATTTGGGCCACCTACTCCATGGTAACGCGCACGGCCGCCTACAGCATCTCCATTAATGGCAAGCTCGGCTGGAACCAGTAGGGGCGGCCATCAGGCACGGGCCGACCGGCGCTGGAGGCCGATGCCTCCGCCGCCGTGAACCTGGATCGCGGTGTGCTAGAGGAGGGAATCGAGCCCCACCGTGAGACCGGTGAGCCCCTGAATGCGCCGGATGGCCAGCAGCACGCCCGGCATGAAGCAGCTTCGGTCCAGCGAATCGTGGCGTATGGAGAGTGTCTCGCCGAGCCCGCCGAAGAGCACCTCCTGATGCGCAACGAGGCCGGGAAGGCGCACGCTGTGAATGCGTATTCCATGCGATTCCCCGCCGCGGACACCGGTAACCTTCTCGGTAGCGCCAGCCGGCTCCCCAGCCGGCTCCTCCGCTCGCGCGGCGGCAATGCGAGCCGCCGTCAAAAGGGCCGTGCCGGAGGGAGCGTCCAGCTTCTTCTCATGGTGCAGTTCGATAATCTCCACGTTCGGCAGGTGGGCCGCCGCCATCTCGGCGAACCGCATCATGAGCACTGCTCCCAGCGCGAAGTTCGGAGCGACCAGCGCGGGCACGCCTGCCTGGCCGGCCAGCCGCCGTATCTCCTCCAGATCCTTCGCGGTGAGTCCCGTAGTGCCGATGACCGGTGCAACGCCTCGCTCCAGGGCGGTGCGCGCATTGGCCATGGCGCTTGCGGGCACCGTGAAGTCCACCACCACCTGCGCGCCCGAATCCGCCAGGGCATCTCCCAGGCCGTCGCGGATTGGCACGCCCACGCTGCCGATACCCGCAACCGCGCCCACATCCTCGCCCACATGCGCGCAATCCACGGCGGCCACTAGCTCCATATCCTCGGCTGCGTGTACGGCCGCAACAACCTGCCGCCCCATTCGCCCCGCGGCACCCGAGACCGCTACGCGATGCATGCCGCCACCTCCTTTCCGAAGTCCGCCTGGAGCTTCGACCTGCGCGCGGCAAACGGACCGATGGCGGTAAGAGTCATCCGATCCGGCGCGAAGAGACTGCGGGCCACCCGGATGATGTCCTCAGGCGTAACCGCCTCAATCTTCCGAAGTACCTCCTCTATCGGTGTAACCTGGTCCATATAGATCATGGATCGGCCCATGCGGGTCATTCGGTTGCTCATCCCTTCTAAACCGAGCACCAGAGCGCCACGCGCATGCATCTTGGCGCCGCGAATCTCCTCCTCCGTCAGGCCATGCTCGGCGATATCCGCCAACTGCTTGCGTGAGAGATCCACCACCTGGTCAAAAGTCTCCAGGCTCGTTCCGCCATAGACCACAAAGAGGCCGCCCTCACGGTAGGAGACCGAGTAGGTCCCAATGGAGTAGGCGAGTCCCCGCTTCTCGCGGATCTCCTGAAACAGGCGTGAGCTCATCGTGCCGCCAAGCGCGGTATCAATGATGGCGAGCGTGTAGCGGTCGTCATCTCCGTGCGCGAAGCCCTGGGTTCCCAGGCAGAAGTGCACCTGCTCGGTGCGCTTTCGCACGCATCGGCACTCGCACGTTGGGCGCGGCGGCCGTTCCGCGGAGCGATGCGGCGCCCCCTCCAGCGGCCCGAGATAGCGAGCCGCCATCTCTACAAGTTGGCCGTGCGCGATGTTGCCGCTGGCCGCCACCACGATGCGGTCGGGCGTGTAGTGCCTCTGCATGTAGGTACGAAGGTGCTCCGGCTCAAGGGCCATAACGGTGCGGGTGGTGCCGATGGTTGGCCGGCCAAGCGGATGGCTCCTCCAGAGCGCACTGGCGAAGAGGTCGTGGACGGAATCCTCCGGGCTGTCTTCGTGGCGCTTAATCTCCTCCAGCACCACGTTCTTCTCTCGCCGAAGCTCCTCCGCATCCAGCAGCGAGTTGAGCAGCATGTCGCACAGTACGTCCATGGCGACTTCGGCGTGCTCGGCAAGAGCCCGCACGTAGTAGCACGTGAATTCCTTGTCCGTGAAAGCGTTCAGCCGTCCGCCCCGCGATTCCACCTCGTCGGCAAGCTCACGGGCCGACCTTCTCGAGGTCCCCTTAAAGAGCATATGCTCGATGAGATGGGTAATGCCGCGTACCGGCATCTCCTCGTTTCGGGAACCCACGCCAACCCAGAGGCCGATGGCCACGGACTGCACGTGCGTAACCTCCTCCGACACCACCCGCACGCCTCCGGGGAGACGTGTTACCTCAATTCGCTCAGTAAACATGCCGCTCAAAACACCTCCCGCCTCTTACACACCCATGAAAGCATACCGGGGTACACCCACGCCGCCCAGCACAACCATTCAGACAACGAAAACGCGCGAGCCGTAGCTGAGGCTCGCGCGACCGCGCCCGGCACTCGCCGAACACCAGGGCCCATCCTCTGGTTGTCCTGCCCGCACCCGAAGCACCGGACCGTTATCGGCCTTCGAGGCGTGGATCCACGAACTGGACCATCTGGCACTTTCGGCGGCTACACGGAATCCAGACAGCAGTTCGATGTGATTGCAGTATCTAAGGCGTCCGCCGTTTTCGGAGCGGGAAACGGGACTCGAACCCGCGGCCCTCTGCTTGGGAAGCAGATGCTCTACCACTGAGCTATTCCCGCGCTCCAAGCCAATCTGTGGCGATTATACCACCCGGCGTCTTGCTGTCAAGCGCGGAGCCGCCCCTTCAGCAAGGCCTCGCGGCAGAGCGAAGCGTTCAGGGCGCGCACGATCTCCTTGGCTGCCTGCACGGTGGATGGCGGCACGATGAGTCCCGCGGCGCCCAGACCTATCGCCGCCTCTACCGAGGCCGAGTCGCTGGGCTCCACCTGCACCTCCACGGGCAGCATCAGCGGCGCAGCCTGCATGTAGAGATCGTTGAGCCACGCGAGCACGTCCAGCTCGACAATGCGCCGATGCGCCGCCAGAGCCATCAGCCTCCCGACCGGGTAATCGCCAAGCGAGGCCAGCGGCTCGTTAACAGGATCCAGCCAGCCGGCCAGCCGCACTTCACCGCATAACTGATTCGCATCCAGCAGAGCGTCCCGCTGATCCCTGAGGTGCGCCTGCTGCTCCAAGACCGCATCCGGTGAGGAGCCTACAGGCAGCGTAAGCAGAATGTCCGCCTGAACCGATGCGCGCAGCAGTGCCTCGGCCGAAACCGCCTCCACGCCGCTGGTCAGCGCAATGGTTCTCCCCGTCATCTGGTCTGAGAGGACCCGAAGCGCGTCCAGGTGCTCCCAGTCTTCTCCACGTGGGAAGATACCCGCGGATTCCGGTGTGGCAAGCAGCGCGTCGGCGCCGGAGACCATCGCGGCTGCCAGCTCATACTCGTCTCCCGCGTAGGCGACTATCCGCACCTCTCTGCCATCCAGAGTCCTCGCTGGCTGATGCGCATAATCGAGCAGCAGGCGCCTGCGCGGGAGCGTGAGGTTCTGTGCGGCTTGCATCGCCATCAGCGCCGCCGCGTCCGGGTCCAGCAGCACCAGCCCGCGGTCGCCATTCACCAAGACCAGCCCTCCATCCTGAGCCTGCTTCATGATGCCCGCGGCGCCGCAGACAGTGGGCACCGGCAGGGTCGCAGTGGAGGGCTCGAGCTCCTCCGCAACAACGGCCACCACCTGCGTTCCCGGGATTGCTATGCTGGCGGCTTCAGCCAGGGTCCGCACCACGAGCACGATGTCCAGGGGGTCTGCCTCTCCACGGCGGCGCACGCTTGCCGCGCGCTCGAGGAGTGCCCCGGACACCAGGGGTATGCCCCCCTCCGAGCGCACAATGCAGATGCTGCCCAGAGCCAGACCGCTTGCGATGGCTTCCCCGCTGATGCGAACCATGCACTGCTCCGAATGGATGTGGAATATAGGCAATGCTTGCGAATGAATACGTCAACCATGAGACCCGATATCGCCGCGAAATGTTCCGCGGGCCAGTTCCTGGGAGATATGCCAGGTTGCCGTTTTCCCCGTAAAGCGACGGATGTAAGCCAGTCTCCGGAGTGCCGTTATATGGGATGGCACGGCGGCACGCGGAGCCGCCAGCCCGAGCCGGTGGTGGCCCGGCGGAGGAGGTGCTCCCGCGGTGATGAACCTAACTGAAGCAAAAAAGCTTGTGGGCAAGGTCTGCTCGGTGTCCTGGCTTGATCGGAACGGTACGCCCGTCGAGTCCAGGTCGCGAGTGCACGACGTAACCTACGTGGCAATGTACGGCGGCTATCTTATTCTTGACCGTGACGACGTGCAGCTGGATCGCATCATCTCGCTGAAGCTTCACACGGATGATGGGTCGCAAATCGAGCTGTTCCGAGACGGCAGCGCGCAGGTAGCAACGGCCGCCTGACACGTTTTGGTTCTGCCAGGCCGCCGTCGCTGGGAGCGACGGCGGCTTGCGCGCGCCCGAGGCGCGTTGACTTGCCCAAAGGCGGAAGGGTACAACGGGGAGGAAAGGAGCCCCGGATGGCCTTGGCCGCCCCCCGAAGGTTCGAGTGCGTGGACGTGCTGGATGTGCACGTGCACAACGTTTCCATGCAGGAAGCGCTCCAGCGCATCCAGGGCTTTATTGCCGAGCGCGGTCCGCATCACGTGGTTACCCTCGATGCCTCCATGTGCGTGCTTGCCGGCAGGGACCTTGAACTTCGGCGGATTATCCAACAAGCCCACCTCATCACACCGGACAGCGCCGGTGTCCTGTGGGCATGCCGTCGTTCCGGCCACCCCCTTCAGGAACGAGTCTCCGGCGTGGACCTTGTGGAACGCCTCTGCGCCCTCTCCTCCCAAGCAGGCATACGCCTCTTCTTCCTGGGCGCGGCTCCAGGCGTGGCTGAGCAAGCCGCGGAGACGATGCGCGCACGCTATCCGGGCTGCCAGATTGTGGGAACACAAGACGGATACTACCGGCGAGACCAGGAGCCCGCGGTCCTTCAGGCCATTCAGGACGCGGCACCCCACGTGCTCTGTGTTGCTCTGGGCATTCCAAAGCAGGAGAAATGGATAGACACCCGGCGCAGCGCCCTGGACGTGCCTGTTATGATAGGTGTGGGCGGCACCTTCGACGTGCTCTCCGGCCGTGTACCGAGGGCGCCAAGATGGATGCAGCGCGCCGGCCTTGAGTGGCTTCATCGCCTCATCCGCAATCCGCGCAAGCTGGCCAAGGTGCGCACGCTGCCTGTCTTCGTCTGGCGCGTTCTGAGGAGTCCGGCGCCACGCGAGGCCGCGCCGCGCGGATAAACACACTCTCGAAGCGATTGCAATGCACGGACCGCGACGAAGCGGTCCAAGGAGAAGACCGTGCTGCCACCATTTCGCAATGAGCCCTACGTTGATTTCAGCCAGCCAGGTCCGCGCGAGAGCATGCTGGCGGCGCTGCGCAAGGTGGAAGGCGAACTGGGCAACTTCTACCCGCTGAGGATCGGCGGCGAGCGGATCAGCACGCAAGAGCGCATCCGGTCCGTCAACCCTGCGCGTCCATCGCAGGTGGTGGGTGAATCGGCTCGCGCGAACGCCGCACAGGCCAATCAAGCGATTCAGGCAGCAAGCAGCGCCTTCGATGCATGGAGGCGGACCGAGCCCGAAGTGCGCGCACGCTACCTGCTGAAGGCGGCCGCCATCCTGCGCAGACGCATCTATGAGTTCTCCGCCTGGCTCACCTTCGAGGTGAGCAAGTCCTGGCCGGAGGCGTATGCGGATGCCGCCGAAGCGGTAGACTTCCTCGAGTTCTACGCGCGCGAAATGCTGCGGCTCGGCGGCGCGCATCCCACCGTTCCCTACCCGGGCGAAGAGAATGAGCTCCGCTACATCCCGCTAGGCGTGGGGGTGGTTATCGCTCCGTGGAACTTCCCGCTCGCCATCTTCGCCGGCATGCTTACGGCGGCCGCGGTTACAGGCAATACAGTGGTGGCCAAGCCCGCCTCGCAGGCGCCCGTGATCGCGGCGAAGTTCGTGGAGGTGCTGGAAGAGGCGTCGGTGCCGGCTGGAGTGGTTAACTTCGTCCCGGGCTCCGGATCGGAAGTCGGCGACGTGCTTACGGACCATCCCCTGACGCGGTTCATCGCCTTCACGGGCTCCAAGGAGATCGGCCTGCGCATCTTCCAGCGCGCGGCGCGCGTGCAGCCTGGCCAGAAGTGGCTGAAGCGCACGGTGCTGGAGATGGGCGGCAAGGATGCCATTGTGGTGGATGAGACGGCGGACCTGGATGCCGCCGCGGAGGGCGTGGTTGCCTCCGCCTTTGGATTTCAGGGGCAGAAGTGTTCGGCGTGCTCGCGCCTGATTGTCCTGGATGCTGTCTACGATGCGCTGGTTGAGCGTGTGTTGGAGCGTGCCTCGCGCCTGACGGTGGGCGATCCCGCCGATGGAGCCAACTTCATGGGGGCGGTCATCGATTCCAGCGCGCGCGCCAAGATTCTGGAGTACATCGAGGTGGGCCGCTCCGAGGGGAAACTGCTGCTTGGCGGAGGGCCTCCCGGCGATGCCGGCGAGGGCTATTTCGTGTCGCCGACCATCTTTGGCGAGGTGGACTCCGGAGCGCGCATCGCCCAGGAGGAGATTTTCGGTCCGGTGCTTGCCATCATTCGGGCCAGGGATTTTGCGGAGGCCGCGCGCATATTCAACGGCACCGAATACGGCCTCACGGGCGCGCTCTATTCCAACGACCGTACGCGCCTGGAGTACGCCCGACGCGAGTTCCATTGCGGCAATCTCTACCTGAACCGCAAGTGCACGGGGGCGCTGGTGGGCGTGCAGCCGTTCGGCGGCTTCAACATGAGCGGCACGGACAGCAAGGCCGGCGGCCGAGACTATCTGCAGCTCTTCCTGCAGGGCAAGTCCATCTCGGAGAGGTTCTAGCATTCGCGGCTAATCCGCCACGGCGGCAAGCCGCCAGCCCTCCCGCGTCTGGTGCAGCTCCGAAAAGCCCGGCGGATGCGTCTCCACGCGAAAGATGGTCCGCTCGGTAACCCCCGCGCGCGACCAGTCCGTCTCCCGCCAGCGCGTCTGAATGCGGGCGATCTCCCAAGGCTGCCCCTGCCGCCAAAAGCGCACCGGCCGCCCCTCGGGATCCGTCGCCACGCGTATGGGCTCATCCATCAGGGAGCCCAGCGGCGCAATCCAGAGATTGGCCCGTCTTGGAGGGCGTGTCTCCGCGGCCCGGCGCACCGAGGCGGCACCGTAACGTCCCTCCACATATCCCAATGCCGCGCGCAGACGCGCCTGCCGCTCATGCGGGTATCCGTTTCCCGCCTCGCTCTCATCCAACAGGGCCAGCTGCGCGCCGCCGCCCCTGCCAAGTTGGGCCGCCTCCAGGAACACACCCGCCACGGGCCCATCCAGAGCCATCCGCGCGCACAGCCGCACCGCCCCACTGAAGAGCACCGCCGGCGCGCGCGTAGGCAGAGGCAGACGCTCCGCCTGGTCCAGTCTCCGCCCGTCCGCCATCTCTACATCCAGACGGATAGACCAGCAGAGCTCTCCCCGCTCCGCCAGCAGATCCGCAACCCTCCCCGCGCAGATGCGCAGGGCATGGTGCAGAAAGGCCTCCTCTGTTACCTCGGCCTCGAACTGGATGCCATGCGCCATCGCCGGAGGCGGCCATGCGGGCAGCACGCGCTCGCCATCCTCCCCGATGGCCATGCGAGAGATGCGATATCCCTCCGCTCCAAAACGGCTCAGCAGAAGACTGCGCGGAAGCTTCACCACGTCGCCCAGAGTGCGCACCCCCAGCCGCTCCAGCCGATCTCTCCACAGCGGGTCCAGCGCGGCGGCGCGCTCCAGCGGAACCGCCGCCAGAAAGGCCGCCTCCATGCCCGGCTCCACCACCACGGCCGAGCTGCTTTCGCCGCAACGCTCCGCCGCCACCCTCGCCACGAACTTGCTGCTGCCAAGGCCCACCCGCACCCTGGTGCGCATCTGCCGGCCCGCCTCTTCGGATACCGCGCGCACACGCGCCGCAATCTCCGGGCCGTCCCACGCCGTGAAGCAGATCTCCGGCGAAATCGGCTCCACAAAGGAGCTCTCTATCGCCAGCAGATCCCACATGCGCCGCGCCGTCTCCGCATAGGCTTCGCGATTGTAAGGCAGTACCTGCAGCTCCTCGCAGAGGGCCCGCGCGCCGGCAGCGCTCTGGCCCGCGCGCACCCCGCCGGCCTCCGCCTCCTCCGAGACGGCGGTCAACACCCCTCCCGTGTTGACCAACGCCACGGGTTGCTCCCGCAGCTCCGGCCGGAGCGCGCGCTCGTGCGCAATGCCAACCCGCGCCGCCAGAAAACAGGAGATGGGCATCTCTCCTCACTCCATGCAACAGGGATACTTATGTACACGTGTACATCAGTATACATCTTTCTTGCATGGAGTCAAGGAGAGCCTCGTGCCGCCCCCACCGATTTCAGAAGATGCGCCCCCGTCCATCCACACGCGTACCCGCCGTGGACACGCCGAGGCACCACTCCCCGAAGCCGAGCACGCGACGATGCAATAACCCGCACCAAACACGGCATCGCGCGGACCAAATCCTCCAGAACATCCCGCGCAGCAGGCTATAATGGGAGAAATCGGCCGAGAGCCATCACAAACCCAACCGGAGAACCAGATGACCCGTTCCCTGCTTGCCGCCGCCGCGCTGCTCATCGCAACAGTCGCCTTCGCGGGACCCGAGAAGGGCAAGTCCGCCGCGTCCGGTCCCAAGTGCCCGGGTGGCGGCAACTACACCCTGAAGCAGACTCCCTCCAAGGGCCACACCTCCAAGGTGAACATTGACGGCAAGACCTACTACGCGTGCAAGAACTGCGCGGACAAGATGAACAAGAAGGAATCCAAGCAGAAGACCGCCGCGAAGAAGTCGCGCTAGACGCTGCCGCACCGCATCAGGGGACGCTCGGCATCGCCGACCGTCCCCTCTTCCATCTCAGGCAGCCTCGCGAAGCCAGGCGCGCACTTGCTCCCGCAGCCCCTGCTCCATGCGCTGGTTGATCACGCAGGTCGCCCCCGCACAGGAGCCGCAGCTAGGACCCGGAAGCTCGCGCTGACGTGCCAGGTTGGCGCGAATGTTGCGCCGGAGTGAACCGGTAACCGCGTTGCCCAGCGGTTCCGGCCACCGGATGGCGTGCGCCCCGCACCAGTGCTGCGCACCGTCCGGCAGCACGTAGGCCTGGCTGGGACACACATAGCACCCTCTGGAGAGCGCTCCCTGCCAGTACTCCCCGCGCGCCGCCCTCTGGCAGTACTCCTCGAACGTCATGTGCTGCTCCGCACGGAGCCAGGGGTTAGCGAAGGGCACGTGGTCGGCCAGGCCGCACCACTTCCCAGGCGGCACACCGCACTCTTCCAGATGAGCGCGCCACACGTCCTCCGCCTCCTGCCACGTCTCGGTATAGAAGCGCGCCCACTCCTCCGCCGTTGGTCGGAGAGCGGCGTTATCCTGCCCGCCGACCGGTATGAGGTGAAAGGCGAAGTCCTGGTCGTGCGCGTAATCCGGCGGCTGGGGGCGCCGCCGCATGCTGAGCAGCCAGCGGAGCATCGAGGGGAATCCAAGGAGGTTCAACCGGGTCAGCACACAGTTAATGTGAATAACGGGATGCTCCACCCGCAACAGCCGCTTGGCCAACTGCACATTGGCAATGCCGCGCACTACGCGTGTTACGCGCCGGGCATCTTGAAACAGCGCTCCCTGAACCGCGGAATCCTCGCTGTCAATGGAGATATGCAGACGGGCCGTGCCGGAACGCACCAGCCAGAGCGCCTGCTCGGGCCCAATCGAGGCGGCGTTGGTATTCACATTGACCGCGCACCCCAGCCGCGCCGCATAGGAGATGATCCCGCGCGGCCCAATCAGCCTCTTGCCGAAGAGGAAGGGTTCGCCGCCTGTGAGATAGACATAGGGCGGAGAGGGGGTCGCGGCCTCCTCGATAAGCCTCCTCGCCTGGCGCACGGACATCGAGCGGTGCACTTGCCGCTGGTTGCAGTAGATGCACCGCGGATTGAACGAGCAGCGCGTTGTAAGCACAAGGCCGAGAAAGAGGATTGGGAAGCGCTCGTCATCGGCGGTTGCGGCCTCCCAATCTCCCAGCATGTCGCATAGTGTCTCCTCATCGCGATCGCCCTGGCGAATCCTTTCGCGAACACGCGGGCCGTTGCGCTCAATCAGGTAGCGCAAGGCTCCCTGGAGCTGCGCGGGCGGCGCCGGGGGCGGCGCGGCGGGACGGAAGGTCTCCAGCAGTTCCGGAGCCTCGCGCCAACGCTTCCACCCGCGCGACAGCCAGAGCCGCTGCAGTGTCTCGGCGTGTGACGACGTATAGCCCTCGAGATCAGGGCTGACAGCAGTGGCGCCTCTATCCGAAGTGCGGTTGCCCATTGTCTCCGCCAAACTCGTCGCAGTGCACGCGACCGCTGCACGTCGGCCGCCGGTCTTCCCTAGACCGACCTTCCACCGCAGGCTCGGCGCTCATCTCATTGCGCCCGCAGTACAAGACGCGCAGGCGAGTGCAGAAAGAGCGGCCCCTTCGCGAGAGAGCCGCGATACTGGTCGCAGTTCAATAACCCCTCATTCCTGAAGCAAGTCACCTCCTCCTGCCTTGCGAGCCCATCACCAGCCTGGTGGGTAGACTGAACACCGGAAACCAATCCGTTGCCGGTTGGCGCCGCGCCGACCCACCCAGATGGGCTACGAGCGCAACTCTCATCCGCGTGGGGGACGAATGGACATCACATACTCGCTAGAGAGGCGGCCCACACCCGAGCAGGTTGCCGACCTGTTCCGCTGCTCGGGACTGAGGCGCCCGGTGGATCAGCTCGATCGCATCGAAGCCATGCTGGAACATGCGGACCTGCTGGTAACCGCGTGGCACGGCGAAGCCCTCATTGGCGTTGCGCGCGCGCTGACCGATTGGCGCTACTGCTGCTACCTCTCCGATCTGGCGGTCGCGCCCTCCCACCAACGGCAGGGAATTGGGCGCGCGCTCATCCGCCAGGTGCAGAGTGCGATTGGGCCCGAGTGCATGCTGCTGCTGCTCGCGGCACCGGAGGCCATGGATTACTACCCCCACATCGGCTTCGAGCCCGCGCCAAACGCTTGGATTATCCATCGGTCCGTCTAGCGCCCAGGTAGAATCCACCCATGGGCGAGTGGGAAGTGGACATAGAGAGCGCGGGCCTTCGCCTCGATGTCTTCTTGGCCAGGTCCCTGGCCGTATCACGCGCGGAGGCGCAGCGCTGGCTGGAGTCGGGCGGTTTTCGCTTGAACAATCAGCCGGCTCGCCCATCGGCACGGCTGCGGGCAGGTGACCGCGTTACGGGCAGCCCCCCGGAACCTGAACCGACGCGGTTGGAGCCGGAGAACCTACCCATCGAGGTCGTCTACCAGGACGAGGATGTGCTGGTGGTCAACAAACCTCGCGGCCTTGTGGTGCACCCCGCCCCCGGCCACTCCTCCGGCACCCTGGTCAACGCAGTGCTCGGCAAGCTCTCCGATGCGGAGGAGAATGGAGGAAGCCTTCGCCCCGGCATAGTGCATCGGCTCGACAAGGATACGACCGGCCTGCTGGTTGTTGCCCGATCACACGCGGCCTACACCTCGCTGCACCATCAGATAACCGCCAGACGAATCAAGAGGGTCTACTTGGGCCTGGTGTGGGGTGAACCCTCGTTCCATACAGCCACCATTGATGCGCCTATCGGCAGGCATCTGGTAGACCGCAAGCGCATGGCTGTCCTCACGGATCCAACTCGCCGGTCTCGATCCGCGGTGACGGAGGCGGAGGTGCTGGAGCGGCTGGGTCCCATGAGCCTGCTGCGCCTCGAGCTTCACACCGGACGCACACACCAGATACGGGTGCACTGCGCCTATATGGGCCATCCTGTGGTGGGCGACGAGGTCTATGGCGGACGTCGGAATCTGCCAAAACAAGGAGTGCCCACATCGTTGGCGCGCCTGCTGGAGCCGGCGCTTGCCAATCTGGGAGGGCAAGCGCTGCACGCCGCCGAACTGGAGTTCAGCCACCCGACCACGGGCGTCGTGCTAAGCTTCCGCGTGCCGCCTCCCGAGGACTTTGCCGCACTGCTCAACGCACTTAGAAAGAACGGTAGTCTCCGCGATGCGCACACCGCTTCCTGATCCGTTTCGGCCCGCCGCCGAGGGCATTGCACCGGACCGAATACTGCAGCTGCTGCTGGATGGCAACCTTCGCTACGCCACTGGCCGATCCGCCGCGCCCCGGCGCAACCCCATTCGACGCCAGCACATCGCCGAGGAGCAGCACCCCCTGGCCGTCGTGGTCGCCTGCTCCGATTCGCGCGTGCCGCCCGAGATTATCCTGGACCAGGGCCTGGGCGATCTGTTCATCGTCCGCCTGGCCGGCAACGTGGTCGGCAACACCGGCCTGGGGAGCATAGAGTATGCGGCAACCCATCTCGGGGCGCGCTGCATATTGGTGATGGGCCACTACAACTGCGGCGCGATCCAGGCGGCCATCGCGGGAGGGCCCACCGAGAGCCACGTCTCCTCTATCATGGAGGCACTCGCGCCGGCGGTTGAGGAGGCGCGGGGCCAGGAAGGAGACCTCGTGGAGAATGCCGTGCGCGCCAACGTTAGAAGGGTCTGCGCGCAACTCCGCGAATCGGAGCCGGTGCTGCGACCTCTTGTGGAGGAGGGCCGAGTGCAGGTGTACGGCGTAGTCTACGACCTCCGTTCCGGCAGGCTCACGCCCCTCGATGGCGTGCCGTAGCGGGCCTCCTAGCCCTGGAAACAGAGCACTCCGAAGCGCGCGGGCACGTGAAAGTTGGCGGGCCGCTCTAGGGTCGGCGACCAGGCGGCGTAGCTGACTTCGCGACCGCGCTCGATGCGGTAGAAGTTCGCTCTCCATCGGTCGCCAGGTCTCGGGGCGGAAACCTCGGGAAACGCCGCAAACGGAATGGAGAGCGCCGCACGCCAGCCCGAAGCGGTAGGAGGCTCGCCATCGGTTGGCACGGTTCGCCGGAGGGTGCCA
>CAZGLN010000018.1:0-223 GCA_964526545.1 uncultured Chthonomonadales bacterium | reverse complement strand
CAGCGGGTTTCCACCTGCATGGTTTTGCGGTCGAGGTCGGGACTCTTCACACGCGCGTCGAAGAGAACGTTCGCCGGACTGACCTCCAGCTCGTAGTAGTGCCGCACGTCGCCCGTGGGAGCCAGAAAGACCTCCACCACTTCCTCGTCGTAGAGAGGAGCATCATGAGCCGTATGCGTGGCCCAGACGTGCTCCTCCACGCAGGTAAAGAGAACCAACAGGC
>CAZGLN010000017.1:13959-24397 GCA_964526545.1 uncultured Chthonomonadales bacterium | reverse complement strand
AGACCACGCGGCCATGCACTTCGCGCGCCACCCAAGTGCGCTGCCCGAGGTAAGTGACTGCAGAGCCACTTCCACGGCCTCGGGCGGCGGCTCCCGCTCATCCAGCAGAGCCTCCACGATCCGCGTCAGGCGATCATTCCGAAGGCGCCAACGCAGCCACCCGCGAACGCGTGCGGCCTCCTGTGGAGAGACAGGAGGCACACCGACACGTCCGGATCGCACCTCGAAGGGAATCCCGCCCTCGGACTCACTCATGGCACCGGCCTGCTTCTCCCGTCATCTCGTAACGTGTCGGCAACACCTGGATGCGTTCTGGTACGGGATGTGGAGAACGAGCAGCCTGGCTGGGCGTACGGCGGTTGTTCCGCTGTTTGCGGGTGAAGTACAATGACACCGCCCTATTATCCCACCCGGAGCACCGAATGCGCCGCGCTCGCTACCCGTGGTTCCTGCTGGCAGTTGCCGCACTCCTCCTGGTTCCGCCTGCCTGGGCCGACAAGGCATACTCAGTCCGGCTTACGCTCCTCCATACGAACGACACGCACGGCCGGCTACGCCCGTTCAGCTATCCGCAGTCAGCCGACGCCGATTCGCCCATCGCCATGCTGCGCCATCGAAGCGAGATAGGGGGCATTGCCAGGCGTGCGGCGCTAGCCGCACGCATCCGCGCGGAGAGTGGCCGTCACGTTCTGCTGCTGGACTCGGGCGACATGTGCGACGGCACGCCCTTCAGCACCGAGTATCGAGGAGACGCGGATATCGCGGCGATGAACTCCGCTGGCTACGACATGGCCTGTCCCGGCAACCACGAGTTCAACAACACCCTCGCACAGGTAAAGAAGCTGGCGGCACAGGCGCGCTTCCCCATTCTCTGTGCCAACGTACGCGAGAAGGCAACGAACCGCCTTCTCTTTACACCATACGTGATTAAGCAGCTAGCGGGCGCGAGAGTGGCGTTCTTTGGACTGCTTACCACGGAGACGCGCAGCTATCCCGCCGCGCGCGACGAGTGTGAGATTGAGGCTCCGATAGCCGTTGCTCGTAGGCTCGTGCCGGAGTTGCGCCGCACTGCCGACTTCGTGGTGGCCCTCACGCATATTGGCGTGGAGGAGGACCGAAGGCTTGCCGTCGAGGTGCCCGGCATTGACGTGATTGTTGGCGGTCACTCGCACACGCTTCTGCCCTCTCCTCTCTTCGTGGGCGCTATTCCGGCCGGCAATCCGCAATCGGTCAACGGAACCATCATCGTGCAGAACTTTCAGTGGGGCGGCACCCTCGGCCGACTCGACCTCACCCTGCATCGGGACGATCGCGGCCGCTGGGCGGTACGCGCGTATTCAGGCAGGCTGCTGCCCGTTACCAGGAACCTTCCAGAGGACCCTGCGGTGGCCGCGGTGGTGGAGCGCTACTGGAGGCCGCTTGCCCCGAAGTACGGCGAAGTGCTCGCACACGCCGATGCGGACTTCACCACGCGAGGAGACGACGAGGCCCACTACAACCTCATGGCCGACGCCATGCGCGCCGTCTCGGGTGCGGATTTCGATCTGCAGAACATCGGCGGTGTGCGGGCGCCGCTCATCAAGGGCCCCATCACGTATGAAGACGTCGTCGCCATGGATCCCTTCGACAACACGATCATCACCTTCAGCGTGACGGGCCGGGAGCTGCGGCAGTTATTGACTCGGCTGCGGCCCGCAGTCTCCGGCATACGCTATGTTGTGGCAGGGACCGAGCTGGTGAGCGCGGAAATAGGCGGCAAGCCCATCGAGGATGAGAGGGTCTATCGCGGCTCCACAAACAGCTTCTTCGCGGGCAATCCGGCCTTCCGCGACGTGCGCAACCGTGTGGATACGGGAAGAGTGCGGCGCGAGGAGCTAGCAGCCTATCTGCGGCGCGCTGGCCGGGTAAAGCCACTCTATGATGGTCGCCGCGTGGTGCGCGAACAACAGGAGATGGCCGCCGCGTACAAGGTGCCTCAGCGCCTGGGCCTCGCGATGGGTGCGCCCAGCCTGCCGTGGCCGCACCCTGCTCCCGCACAGGCGCAAGGGAAGATGGTCGGTGGAGGCCGCGCAGGATTTGGCACTTTGGTCCAGGGCGGGCGTTTGACCTCGCAGGCACAATGGAGTGCAGTGTCTGCCGCCGGCGTGGAGAGAATGCGGCGATGGCCCAGTTTGGTCCTATCCAGCGGGTGGCCGGCTGACTCCACACCGCTATCTGGGATCTGCCAACCCGCCCTGCGGGACAACACTGGTCGCGCGGCGCTCGCGTGATGATTTGGGCGCCGAGGCCAAGGGGAAAGGAAGAGTGAACATGACGGCTCCCAAGGCCGATGCCCGCTATGTGGTCGGCGTGGATCTCGGCGGCACCAACCTCCGCGCCGCGGTCATAGACATTAACGCCCGGAAACTCTCGGACTTTCGGGGACCCTCGGACGCCAAACGCGGGCAGTCCGTCGTGCGAGAGCGTGTGGCCTCGGCAGTGCAGGCAGCCATCAAGGAAGCCGGCATTGCCGCCGCGGATGTCAAGGCGGTGGGCATGGCGGTCCCGGGCCACATCGAGCCGCGAACGGGCGTCATCCTCTGGTCACCCAACTTCGGCGAGATTGTTAACGGCCAACTGCAGATCTTCCTTGACGTTCCGTTCTGCGGCCCGCTCAGCGAGGCGCTGGGCGTGCCCTGCTTTGCGGGCAACGATGCAAACATCGCCGCGCTCGGTGAGTTTCAGTACGGCGCGGGACGCAACGTCGAGGATATGGTGATGTTCACGTTGGGCACGGGCATCGGCGGAGGCGTGATCTCTAACGGACGATTGGTTACGGGCAGCACCGGCGGAGCCGTGGAGATCGGCCACCAGGTGATTGTCGCGGGCGGAAGGCAGTGCGGGTGCGGCACGTTCGGATGCATGGAGGCTTTCTGCGGAACCGCTGCCATACTGGAACGCGCGCACCGCCTGCTGGAGCAGAGCAACAAACCCTCCATGCTCTTCGACCGCATCCAGGGCGACAAGACCACCCTGACTCCCAAGATGATTGATCAGGCCGCCGAGGCCGGCGACGAGATCGCGCTGCAGGTGTGGGAGGAGACCGGCTACTACCTTGGCATCGGAATCGCGAATGCGGTGAACCTCTTCAATCCAGCCATCGTGGCCATCGGAGGCGGCATCCGGAAGGCGACCGGCCTGCTAGCCGCGGCCGAGAGGAGCATGCGCCGCCACACCATCTATTCGCTCGCCCACACCTGCCAGATTGTGGAGGCTGAACTAGGTGAGGATGCTGGATTGCTGGGCGCGGCGGCTCTGGCTTGGCAGCATGTGGACGCCGCCAACTAGCTTGTGCACCAAGCAATCTGACGCGCCCTCACAACACGACCCTAAACTCACACGGAGACCCCAATGCGCCGCACGATCATAGCCGGCAACTGGAAGATGCATAAGACCTGCGAGGAGGCTGTAACGCTTATAAAGGAGCTTCTGCCGGCCGCCGAACAGCGTCCGGATGTGGACGTTCTGGTTGCTCCGCCCTATACCGCGCTCTACGTCGCAAGGCAAACCGTCCAGGGCACTCCCATAGGCCTTGCGGCACAGAACGTCTTTTGGAAGCCGGCGGGTGCCTACACCGGCAACATCTCGCCGCCCATGCTGGTCGAGCTTGGTGTGAGCCATGTCATCGTGGGTCACTCCGAAACACGCGGACGCTTCGGCGTGCCCGAGCCGGACTTCGACGAAGTGGTGCTGCGGCATTTCGGCGAGTCCGACGTGACGGTAAACCGCAAACTGCTGGCCACGTTTGCCGCCGGCATGACACCCATCTGCTGCGTGGGAGAGACGATCGCCGAACGCAAGGCAGGCCAGACCGATGCCATCGTCTCGGCGCAGGCGGCGGCAGCGCTTCAGGGAGTTAGCGCGGAGATGGCCGCGAAACTGGTTTTCGCCTACGAGCCGGTCTGGGCCATCGGCACGGGCGAGGTCTGCGACAGCGCCGAGGCCAACCGGGTGTGTGGAGTCATTCGGGCAACCGTGCAGAACCTCTACGGTCAGGAGACCGCTTCTCGGGTACGCGTGCAGTATGGAGGCAGCGTGAAGCCGGACAACGCCGCGGAACTGCTGGCCCAGGAGCACATAGACGGCGCTCTGGTCGGCGGCGCGAGCCTGAAGGCTGCGGATTTTTCGGCCATCATCGCGGCTGCGCCAAAGCCCTAGATGCCTCGACGGACGCCGCGGTTTTCAGCCTGTGACACGAATGCCTGAACGCGACGATCCCAACTACGCCGATACGCCGCTCGCCTTCCTGGCGGCCCTTCTCACTCCCGCCGAGGCCATCGCGGTCTCGGAGGAGAGCAGACGGGCCGCCTACGCGGAGCTTGAGCAGCGTTGGCACGAATTGGACACGCCGCGACTGCTGGCCATTCTGGAGACCATTCGGCGCATTCGTGACCTTCAGGCGCTGCAGTTCCTGCGCGGGCTCGTGAATCAGGGTCAGGGGAACCAGCCCGAGGGGGTTGTTACCATCGCGGCGGAGTGCCTGGAGGAGCTGGAACGCCGACTCCGTTACGAGGCGGAGGCACGCACTCTGCTCCGCACCGCAGAGCGCCCTTTCACGGCCGAGGAGAGGCTCTTGCGCCCCGCCGGTCACGAGTCATCCACGGAAGCCGCGCTGCTCCGCCCGGCGCCAGGTACAGAGGAGGATAAGGAATGAGCGCACAGGCCCCATTGGCCGGTACCAGCCCGACGGAAGTGCCCATCAAGGAGTGGGTGGAGCGCTTTCACCGCGATGGCTATCTCTTCCTGACCAACGTTCTTCCGCCCGACTGGGTAGCCGAACTCCGCGAGGATCTCGACCGCGCTCTTGAGGGCCGCGAATTCAGCCAGAGCGATGTCATCCAGCTTCATCCGCGCATGTTCGAGCGCAGTCCGGCCAACCTCCGGCTCTTCGATCTCGAGCCCATTGCGAGTTTCGCCGAGGCTCTGGTGGCTCCCGATTGCCACGTAGTGCACAACAACAGCTTCCGCACCCCGCCAGGTCCCGGCCTCAGCACGTGGCACCAGGACGATGCCTCCCACTACCTGGTAACCCATGGCGAGCCGCCCACGAACGTCCGCCTGCCGGTACTGCTCTTCACGGCGAACTACTACTTGACCGATGTGGACGACGTGCGTCACGGTCCCACGGAGACTATCCCAGGTTCGCACCTCTTCGGCTCGCCGCCCCCACCCCGGATGGAGGGCACGAAGTGGGAAGACCAGATTGTGAGCCACACGGGGCCCGCCGGCAGTGTCATCCTCTTCAACAACCAGGTGTGGCACCGCGGCGCGCCGAACCGGAGCGACCGCACCCGGTACATGACGCAGATCAGCTACGGCAGGCGGATCATCGGCCACTTCTACTATCCGTTCATGAATTACCAGATGCCGGAACACGTGTACCGGGACGCGTCACCTCGCCTCCGCCGCCTGCTTGGGTTCAAGCCGAGCGGTGCCTACGGCTAGGCTGCGCGATGACTTCTCTGCACCCCCAGCAACCGCCTCGCAATCCTGCCGCACCGTCTATCGGTACATCGTGAACGCCATGGTGCAGGAATCGCTTCGCCCCGCCGTGCAGATGGCGAACATCACCAAGCGCTTCCCTGGCGTGCTTGCCAATGACAACGTCTCGCTCACCGTGTACGAGGGCACCCTGCATGCGGTGATCGGCGAGAACGGCGCCGGCAAGTCCACGCTGATGAACATCCTCTTTGGGCGCTACCAGCCGGACTCCGGGCGCATTCGCGTACGAGAGAGAGATGTGACCATTACAAACCCAGCCGCTGCCATCCAGTTGGGTATGGGGATGGTCTCCCAACACACCACGATGATCCCGGCGCTGAGCCTGCTGGAGAATGTACTGCTGGGGCAAGAGCCATGCGCATTGGGCGTGCTGCGGCGCCAGGCGGCCCGCCAACGCTTGGCAGAGATAAGTAACGAGTTTGGAATCGCGCTGGATTGGGAGATGTCGGCTTCCAGTGCCTCCATCGCTGCCCTTCAGAAAGCAGAGATAGTCAAAGCGCTCTACCGAGATGCCTCCATACTCATCCTGGATGAGCCGACTTCCGCCCTCTCCCCCATGGAGAGCGAAGCGCTGTTCAGCCTGCTTCGGGCGCTCGCGCAATCCGGGCGCACCATCCTCTTCATCACGCACAAGCTTCGTGACGTCGTGCGCCATGGAGACCGTGTAACCGTGATGCGAGGCGGCCGCAGCCTGCTGGAGCGGCCCGTGCGGCAGGTAACCGAGGAGGAGCTGCTCACCTACATTATGGGAGGCCGCGCGGCCGTGCCCATGTCGGGAGATCTGGATGCAGCGGCACCGCCGGAGCCGATTCCCGACCCATGGAAGAAGGAGACCGAGCGCCCACCTCTTGTCGCGGACGTTCCGCTGACTGCCTCGGAGCGGCCGCAATATGCCCCGGTCACCGTTCCGTTCGCGGCTCCCGTGTCGGATGCGCCTCCCCTGCCCCTCCTTGAGGCAATCGGCTTAAGCGTCGCTGGCGATCGGCATGCGGTGACGGTCCAGGACATCACGCTGCGGTTGGCTCCAGGAGAGATTGTGGGAGTCGCCGGCGTGGATGGCAGCGGCCAGAAAGAGCTTGCCGAGGCGCTGGTGGGTCTCCGCGCACCGCACGCGGGCAGTATCCTCCTGGATGGTCACGACGTAACATCGCTTCCCGTTCGCGAGCGTCTCCGTCTCGGGCTCGCCTACATGCCCGCGGACAGCCGGCGGGAGGGACTCATTCTCGATTTCACGCTTGCTGAGAACTTGCTCCTGGGACGGCACCGGGATCCGCGCTTTGGTGGCGGACGACTGCTGGACTGGCCGTCCATCGAGGTACTCGCGGATAGGACCCTTCTCGCACATCGGGTGAAGGCGGCCGACAGCCGCGTGCCGGCTCGTTCCCTCTCCGGAGGCAATCAGCAGAAGGTGCTGCTGGCGCGGGGCCTGGCGGGGCCGCCCCGAGTGCTCGTGGCGATGCAGCCCACCCGCGGCCTGGATGCACATGCCACCCGCATGGTCTACGACGCCCTGCGCGAACGCTGCAGGAACGGCATGGCAGTGCTGCTCTTCTCGCTGGACCTGGATGAGATATTGGAGGCGGCTACCAGGGTCGTGGTGATGTTTCAGGGCAGGCTGGTTGGTGACTTCCCCCGTTCGCAGGCCAGGGTGGATGAGATCGGCCGGCTGATGGTCACGGGCGATGGAGGCGCCGCGCGCTGATGGAGCAGTCACGATTCGCGGGAATGCGCCGGTCCATCATCGCGATCGCCCTCGGCCTTGCTGCGGCTGCCATCGTGATTGCCGCGACCGGCGGCAGCCCTCTGGAGGCGTTCCGCGCACTCCTCCAGGGCTTCTTCGGGGACTTGCCAGGCGCTCTGCGTGCCTCCCTCAACCAGCGGCACCCCGTGCTGCCGAACGAGCTCTACCGCAGCCTGGGCAAGGCCACTCCGCTGCTGCTGAGCGGGCTGGCGGTGGCGCTTGCGTTGCGCGCCGGTCTCTTCAACATCGGCGCGGAGGGTCAGCTTTTGGTCGGAGGTCTCGCCGCCGCCTGGGCGGGTTTCGCCATCTCGGGACTGCCCGCCTTCCTGCATCTGCCCTTGGCACTTGCGGCGGGCATGACGGCCGGAGCACTGTGGGGCTTCATCCCGGGCCTGCTGAAGAGCTGGCGCGGCGCGCATGAGGTGATTGTTACCATCATGCTCAACTACGTGGCCATCCACCTCACGCACTATCTGGTCACCAAGGTGCTCATCGAGCCGCCAGCCACCAATCCGAATAACGTCCCGAGAACGCCGGAGGTACTCCAGACCGCCCGACTCTGGGCGCCGGATGTGCCCGTCTTCTCCAGCGGGTTCTTCCTAGCCCTGCTCGCCGCGGTTGGCTTCGCCTTTCTGCTGCGGCGCACGGCGCTTGGATTCGAAATTCGGGCGGCTGGTCTGGGTCCCGAAGCGGCGAGGACCGCAGGCATTCCCGTAGGGCGCACAATGGTGGTCGCCATGATGCTCTCCGGCGCGCTCGCGGGCCTTGCAGGCGCGGTGGAGGTACTGGGCAATCACCACCGGTTCTTCGATGCCTTCTCCCCTGGTTACGGGTTCGACAGCATCGCGGTAGCTCTGCTGGGCGGGCTGAGCAGTCTGGGCGTCACGCTCTCCGCGGTCCTCTTCGGCGGTCTTAGCAGCGGCGCCCTTCAGATGGAGGCTTTCACCGATACGCCCCGCCAGATTACGGGGATCATCCAGGCCGTGGTGATACTGGCCGTGGCGTCGCGCTACGTGCGGAGGGTCCGCTGAATGCAGGAGTCCGCCCTTCTCGGCCTGCCGCTGGCCGCCCTCGCGCTACGGCAAGCGACACCGCTGGTGCTGGCGGGCCTCGGCGGCATCTGCTCAGAGCGGGCCGGTATCGTCAACATCGCTCTTGAGGGGATGATGCTGCTCTCCGCTTTCGCGGGAATATGGATGGCGCAATCCGGCGGAGCCTGGCAGGGGATGGCGGCTGCCGTGCTTGTTGGCGCCGGGCTGGGGCTGCTCCACGTTCTTCTCACACAACGGTTCAGGGTGAATCACATCGTAAGCGGCGTGGCCATCAATCTGCTGGCCCTGAATGCCAGCACCTACCTGCTGCGAACCCTCTTCAACCATGCGCGCCCTCCGCGCGAAGCAGTAGTGAAGGACCCGCTAGATCCTGGCCTCTTCCTCTGGCTGGCGCTGATTGCCCCCCTGCTGCTGCATGCGGCGCTCTACCACACACGCATTGGCCTCAGGCTTCGCGCTGTCGGCGAAAGCCCGGAGAGCGCGATCATGGCGGGGGTTGCGCCCATGCGGATGCGCGTGCTGGGAGTAGTCTGCTCTGGAGCCCTTGCGGGCCTGGCGGGCGGCGCGCTTGCGCTGGCCTTCGTTGGCCGCTACACCGATGACATGATCTCGGGCCGCGGCTTCATCGCTCTGGCGGCCGTCATCTGCGGGCGCTGGACGCCGCTTGGCACCCTGCTCGCGGCTCTCGGCTTCGGGCTGATGGATGCTCTGCAGCTTCAACTCCAGGGCACGGTGAGGCTGCCGGGAGAGTTTCTGCGTATGCTGCCCTATGTCTTCACCATCCTGGCCGCCCTGGCGCTGCGGCCACAGCCTCCGGCCGCGCTCGGCCGCAACGACGAGGAGGAGTGAGCATGGCGGGTACGCGTCGTCTGACCGTTACGCTGAACGATCTTGAAGCCGAGTGGCTGCGGCGCTGGGCTTACTGGAACGGAACCACCATGGCCGGCGCGCTGCGCGCCGCCTTGCTGCAGGCCGTGGCTGAGCAGGGATATATCCGCCCGCCAGATGATGAGTACCAGGATTTCGGCTACGAGAAGGAGATGCTGGAGTTCACGCACCAGGCGGCGCGCCGCGTCTAGAGTCCGGCCTCCCAGCAGGGCTATATGTAGATCTTGTACGACTGCAGGCCGTTGATGGGACCGTAGAGGCCCCAAATCGAGCCAGCCACATAGTCCCCCAGCACCAGGCCGAGGAAGAAGGGGATGCCGCCATTGTGCGCTCTCATGCCGCCGAACCGCACGATGATTAGCTTAATCAGCCATGAGATGAAGAACGCAAACCAGAAGTAGTCCATGGCGTAGGAGACCGCGAGAGCGTAGCCCGCCGGATGGAAGGGCCACCAGAGGAAGGCCCCCCGCATCACGCGCAGTCCGAGCACCACGATGGCGCCGCCTATCACATAGCCTATCTGGGTACGGTCCGGCTTGGTGGGGGTCTGCAGCCAGCCGTTCAAGCGGTCGTAGGACTCACTTCCCACCCAGCGCTTGAACCCGACGGCCTTGCCCGTGGCTCCTTCGTTGAAAGTAACGTAGAGGTTGGCCCAGTAGGCCATGAGCGTCGCGACTATCGTGATCACGATGATGAGCGCAATCAGCCGACCACGCTGCATGCGGCCCCCCTCCGCCATCTTGAAGGCTTCCAGCTGATTCGGCATGGGATGGCACCGGTACCCTCGGTTGAACCAGTAGAGCACGGAGAGCGCTGTCAGGTTCTGCGCGCCGATGACGTTGACGCCGAAGAGGGTAACCAGCACGGTTCGCGGGCTCACGAAATAGATCTCATGCGGGGTGCCGAACTCCGCCCGCACGCGGGTGATGGCGATGGCCAGCAGAAAGAAGAGTCCGAAGAAGGCCGCCGCCACCCAGAAAGTCATCTGCAGCCGCCAGGAGAACCAGCAGAGGAAGAGCGTGCCGGCCGCCAGCCCCAGAAATGCCGCCCGGTAGAGGTTACGGTCCGATTCCGCCATGGCCGGAGTGTGCTGAAGGAGCTTTACATCGCGCCCTCCGAAAGCGATGCGCCACGCATCGCGGAACTGGGCACGAAGCGACCAGATAACGACGCCGCCAAGCGCAATCCACGCACCGCTGCTCTGCTGTTCGAAGAA
>CAZGLN010000017.1:10226-13942 GCA_964526545.1 uncultured Chthonomonadales bacterium | reverse complement strand
GGGAAAGCCCACGTTGGAGGGCGCATCCCACCCCGCGGTCGCGCCGACAATCTGAAACGCCTTGCGGGCGACATAGAAGAACCAGCACGAGAAGGCGAGGTCCAGAGGCAAGAAGTAGGCCAGCCCGATGGCGAAGGGATACATGGAGATCGGCGTGTAGCCGACCGCGCTCCACGGACGCTGGGTAAAGAATCGCCCGATGTCGTACTGCTTTACCTGCTCCAGGTAGGGCCACGAGGGCACCAGGTAGTGCATGCCGTTGATGAAATCAATGGTTGCGGCGAGCGCAAAGCCGGCCCACATCATCCGGCTCCGCCAGAACGGCGTGGCGGCTCGGTCCGGATTGGTCATGGCCATCGGCAGCTGCACTATGGGGAACGCGAGTTTCTCGTTGTCCGTCCAGGCCCGGCGGATGAGGATGTTGATGCAGAGGCACATGCCTATCAGGACAGAGATGAAGAGTCCCCACCAGAGCAGCGGCAGGAGGAAGGGCACCAGGTATTCCGGGCGATACCAGGTTACTCCGCCTTGATAGAACCCCTTGATCGCCGTTTCGTCCCGAACCAGGAGGAAACTGAGCGGCTTCAGGTAGTCGAAAAAGACACTCTCGTAGCGGCTTTCTGGAGTGGCAAAGCGGTCGGCATGCGCAATCGCCCCGAAGAGATTCTGATAGAGGTCGTGAGACGCGGCCACACTCCCGATGACCAGCATCACGTAGACGGTGAGCAGCTCGCCCTGGTCAAGGCACTTGCGCGGGCTCAGCCGGCGCAGGCCGAAGTTGGCCACGCAGAGGAGAAACAGGAAGAAGACCGGCGTGATGAAGAGCGGAAGGCTGGTGCCGTCCAGCGTGTACCAACGCACCTCCACCACGGTGATCCAGAGAGCGTTGGCCAGCATGAGCGGCAGCCCGATGAGTACTGCCCGCATCGTGATGCCGCGAGACGTGGAGGCGGCCTGTTGAGGCTGGGAGGGATGTGCGGGGTCGGAGGTCGGCGTTACCGCTTTGTCCGGGGCTTGCATGGCGCAATCATAACACGGGCCCGTGCGCTTGACAAGCCGCGTGCCGGCCTCTGCGTGCCTGAGTAATCCACCCGTTCCGCGCCCGGCATTGACCTGGAGGCCGTATGAGAAGTACACTGGATGACAGCACACTCGGATTGTGTGGCCCCTTTTAAGAGCGTGTCCAGCGAGGCCGACAAAGGGATGTACGCGCAGCTTCTATCGCCGCGGGCGTGGGATGTCATCCCCGCCCAAGAGCGGTTCTGGTGCAAAGTGCACGCCTTCTCCTGTTGGCCAGGGGAAGGCGTTTTTGCATGGGAGGTCGGATGCCATGTCACAGCACCGCGTGATGGATGCCGAGGAGATTCGGCGAGCGCTCACGCGTCTTGCCCATGAGATCCTCGAGAAGAATCGGGGGGTTGAGGGCCTCGCGCTCGTCGGCATTCTGCGCCGAGGCGCCCCGCTGGCGGACCGGCTGGCGGATGAGATTGAGAAGATTGAAGGCGTGCGCCCAACGGTAGGACACCTGGATGTATCGCTCTACCGCGACGATTCGCACGCCCGCCAAGTCGAAGTTGGCCGGTCACGCGTGCCCTTCGACGTGAACGGGAAACGCATCGTTCTTGTAGATGAGGTTCTCTTCACTGGCCGGACGGTGCGCTCCGCCATCTCCGCCCTCATTGACCTTGGCAGGCCCGAATGCATTCAGCTTGCAGTGCTCGTGGATCGGGGACACCGCGAGCTGCCCATCCGGCCGGACTACGTGGGCCGCAACCTCCCCACCGCCAGGGCTGAGCACGTGGATGTTCGCCTGAACGAGATCGAGGGCTTCGACGAAGTGCTCATCACGCGCGAGGAATAGGGTCCGGAGAGACCGCCATGAATGATCTGATCAGCATCAGGGAGACGGATGTAAGCGACATTCGCCGTATTCTGGAGACCGCCGAGAACTTCCGTGAAGTGCTTGGCCGTTCGGTAAAGAAAGTGCCCACCCTGCGCGGCCGCACGGTTGTTACCCTCTTCTATGAGTCCTCCACGCGCACGCGAACTTCGTTCGAGCTTGCCGCCAAGTACTTGAGCGCCGATACCGTCAACATCGCGGTGGCGCAATCCTCCGTGAGCAAAGGCGAATCCCTGAAGGACACCCTGCGCACGCTTGAGGCGCTCACGTGCGACTGCATCGTCATGCGTCACTCCTCCTCGGGTGCCGCCCATCTCGCGGCGAAGATAGCCGATGTCCCAGTGATAAACGCCGGAGACGGCAGGCACGAGCACCCCACGCAGGCGCTCCTCGACGCGCTCACCATCTGGCAAGAGAAAGTGCGTGGCGCGCAGGACGATACCTATCCGGGCGAGCTGGACCCGGCCCACCGTTTCAGCCTGCAGGGCCTCACGGTTGCCATCGTGGGCGATCTGGCGCACAGCCGTGTGGCGCGCTCCAATGTCTGGTGCCTCACACGCCTGGGGGCCACGGTGCGCTGGGTGGGACCACGCACGCTCATCCCGGAGGATGCCGCCCAGCTTCCCGTAACCGTCCACACGGACCTGCGCGAGGGCATCGAGAACGCCGATGTCGTGATGGTCCTCAGGCTCCAGACGGAGCGTCAGGAGAAGGGCCTACTGCCGAGCCTTCGCGAGTACTCCCGCCACTGGGGCATCACCCTGCGCACGCTGAGTGCCGCCAAGCCGAGAGCGCTTGTGATGCATCCCGGACCCATGAACCGCGGCGTGGAGATCAGCTCGGAAGTGGCTGACCGCGTCGCGAGCACAAACACCGTAATAGAGGCTCAGGTGCGCAACGGAGTGGCCGTGCGAATGGCCTGTCTCTACCTGCTCATGGCCGGCGCGGGCGCGCAATCCGCCGGCGATACCTGGCGATGAGATTCGGGGGATCTACACGATGACGAGGCGCATACTTGCCGGCGGGCGGATTCTGGACCCATCGCAAAACCTGGACATGGTCGGTGACCTGGTAGTGGAGGACGGCCTCATTCAGGGAGTCCATCCCGCGGGAACCGTGACCGAGGGTGAGATCCACGACTGCCGCGGGCTCCTAATCACTCCCGGGCTCATAGACATCCATGTGCATCTGCGTGAGCCCGGCTTCGAGTACAAGGAAGACATAGAGACAGGCACGCGCGCCGCGGCCGCGGGAGGCTTCACCGCCGTATGCTGCATGCCGAACACCCAGCCCAGCATAGATACCCCGGCCGTTGTGCGGCAGATCCTGGAGCGTGCCGAGCAGGTAGGCAGCGCGCGCGTCTACCCCATTGCCGCGCTGACGCGCTCCATGGCGGGCGACCAACTCTCGGAGATAGCCGAGCTCAAGGCGGCGGGAGCGGTCGCCATTTCGGATGACGCCTTCCCCATCCAGTGCGCCGAAACAATGCGCAGGGGCATGGAGTACTGCTCGCAGTTCGGCATGGTTCTGATGACCCATAACGAGGATCAGACTCTCACTGCCGGCGGCGCCATGAATGAAGGTTACACCGCCACCATAATGGGAGTGCCTGGCATTCCGCGCGTCTCCGAGGATATCGCCGCCGCACGCAACGTGCTTCTGAGCCGCTTGACTGGCTGCAGGCTCCATCTGCTCCACATCTCCACCGCCGGCACGGTACAGATTCTGCGCCTTGCAAAGGAGGCAGGCCTGAACGTTACCGGCGAGACGGCCCCGCACTATTGGGCCCTCACCGACTCGGCATGCGAGGGCTTCA
>CAZGLN010000017.1:4658-10200 GCA_964526545.1 uncultured Chthonomonadales bacterium | reverse complement strand
ATGAACCCTCCCCTGCGCACACGGGAAGACGCCGAGGCGATCAAGAAAGGGCTCCGGGACGGAACGATTGACTGCATCGCGACGGACCACGCGCCGCACGCGAGCCACGAGAAAGAGCGGGAGTTCGACCTGGCCCCCTTCGGTATTCTCGGCCTGGAGACCGCCTTCGCCCTCACCTACACCTGCCTGGTCAAGGGAGGCGTGCTGAGTCTATCGGACGCCATCGAAAAGATGACCATCGCTCCGGCAAACGTCCTCGGGCTGCCGGGCGGCACCCTGCGTCCTGGCGCTCCAGCGGACGTGAGTGTGTTCGACCTCGACGCGGAGTGGGAGGTGCGGCCGGAGAAATTCCACAGCAAATCGCGCAACACGCCCTTCGACGGGTGGAAGCTTCAAGGGAGGTGCCGGTATACGCTGGTTGGCGGCCGAGTGGTGAACACATGAGGCAAGCGAGGGCTCTGCGGCCCATCTGGCCTAAGTCTATCTCTGTAGGGCATGGCCCATGAAACGGCTATGCGTCTTTTGCGGCTCGAGCGTGGGCAGCCGGCCCTGCTACACGCAAGCAGCCCGCGACCTGGCGCTTGAGACGGTGGCGCGGGGCATTGGATTGGTGTACGGGGGCGGGAGAGTCGGGCTCATGGGCGCGCTCGCGGATGCCGCGTTGGAGGCCGGAGGCGAGGTGATAGGCGTGATACCCCGGGCGCTCAGCGGATCCGAGATCGCCCATGCGGGCCTGACTCAGCTCCATGTGGTACCCAGCATGCATGAGCGAAAGGCGCTCATGTCCGACCTGGCCGATGGCTTCATCGCGCTGCCGGGAGGCTTCGGCACGCTGGATGAACTCTGCGAGGTTCTTACCTGGGGCCAACTCGGCATTCATCGCAAGCCCGCTGGCCTTCTGAATGTCGAGCGTTTCTTCGATCCGCTACTGGAGCAGCTCGCGCTTGCAGTCCGCGAGGGGTTCCTGCGGGAGGTCCACCTTCGCCAGCTCTGCGTGGCGAGCAGCAGCCAGGCACTGCTGGACGCCGTGCTAGACTGGAGACCGTCCGAGGATGGCCTGAAACTGGGCGTGGAAATCCGCTAAGATGCCAATGAGAACCCGATGAGCGAAGCGACCGCCGAGAACGTGGTGATGAACGCGTCCATCGTAACAATGGATGCGGACCGACCGACCGCGGAGGCGCTGGTGCTGAACAG
This sequence comes from uncultured Chthonomonadales bacterium, assembly GCA_964526545.1. Lineage (GTDB taxonomy): Bacteria > Armatimonadota > Chthonomonadetes > Chthonomonadales > CAJBBX01 > CAZGLN01. The sequence goes on along the minus strand of CAZGLN010000017.1, from coordinate 9,003 downwards.
GCGCACCGGCACCATCGTGTTCGTCGGCTCGAGAACTGAAGCCCGGGCCGGCGCATGGATGCACGACGCGGAGGAGTGGGACCTTAGCGGCTCATGGGTGGTGCCGGGTTTCAATGACTGCCACATGCACATCCTGCCCTACGGCCTCGACCTGGTACGAGCGGACCTCTCTCCGGAGGCGGGCGTTCTTGACAATGAGTCCCTGGTGCGCGCCCTGGTAGCATGGCGAGCGTGCAACGTGGACCAGGAGTGGGTGATCGGCAGCCGGTACAACCAGAACCTCTTTCCAGGCGCGTGCCATCCCACACGTCACGATCTGGATAGGGCTTTTCCGCATACGCCGGTCTACATTCTGCAGACCAGCAAACATGCCGCGGCGTGCAACTCGCTTGCGTTGCGCCTGGCGGGAATACACCGCGACACGCCAGATCCGGCTGGCGGCGAGATAGTGCGCGACGCGGCGGGAGAACCCACCGGCGTGCTGCTGGAATCCGCGATGGACCTCGTCGCGTGCCTTCTGCCTCGGCCCGACCGGAGCGGCCTGACGCGCGCGGTTGAGCGTGCCGTTGAAGCGCTCTGGAAGAAGGGAATCACCGCGGCTTCCGATCTCAATACGGGCTGGCATAGCCTGTCCGAGGAGATCGCTGCCTACCGAGAGGCGATAGACTCAGGCCACGACCTGAGAATCACCCTCTTTCCACACGCGCCGGGTTTCGGCGATCCCGAAGACGTGCCCGCTCGCGACGACTTTGCGCGCGGGCATGCGCCGGAGTTCCACGGCAATTTGCGGCTGGGCCCGGTGACGCGCTTCGCGGATGGTGCGCCTACATTGACGGCAGCGGTTCAGGCATGCTGCTGCACACGCCGGACGAATTGAAGGCCTACGTGCGCAGCGCGCACCGTAAAGGCTGGCAGATCGCGATCCACGCGATCGGAGATCGGGCCATCGAGCTTGTCCTGGATGCCTATCTCGAGGCAGCCCGATGCAATCCTGACGCGTGGCCTGCGCCACAACGGCGGCACCGCATCGAGCATGCCATGCTGCTTGACGAGGCGCTGCTGCAGCGCATCGCCGACCAGTCGGTCGTGCCCGTGATCCAGCCGGAGTTCCTGAGCAGGCTTGGCGACGCCTACCTCCTCGGCCTTGGCGAGGAGCGGGCCGCCCGTCTGAACCCGGTCGCATCACTCAGCAGACACGGTGTATGCACGCCGTTCAGTTCGGACTGCCCAATCGTTCCAGGTTCCCCGCTAGACGGCATGCGCGCCGCGGTTCGGCGGCAGACCGCATCTGGCAGAACGCTTGGGCCGGAGGAGCGGATCGGCCCGCTTGAGGCACTCAGGAACTACACATGGGCCGCAGCGTACAGCACACACGATGAGACAGCCTGCGGCAAACTTGCTGTCGGCATGCGCGCGGATCTGGCGGTTCTCTCGCACGATCCCACACTGGAAGAGGGTCTAACGCAGGCGCGGGTGGAGGCGACTCTCGTTGCCGGCAAGGTGGTGTATCGGGCTTGACTATGTCTGGGTGATGTTCCACCCCGGTTTTGGAGTGAGCATGAAAGCGATTCTGGTCTTGGAGGATGGCTCGGTCTTTACTGGACAATCTCTCGGTGCCGCGGGAGCCACCTATGGCGAGGTGGTCTTCAATACAGGCATGACCGGCTACCAGGAGATACTTACGGACCCTTCGTATGCGGGCCAGATTGTAACGCTTACCTACCCTCTCGTGGGCAACTACGGCATCAACAGCGAGGACTTCGAGTCGCGCCGCGTACAGGTGGAGGGCTTCGTGGTACGCGTTGCCGAGACCATTCCGAGTAACTGGCGGCAAGGACAGACCCTGCACGACTTCCTGCGGGAGCGCGGCATTGTGGGCATTCAGGGCATTGATACCCGCGAGCTCACCCGGCGCATTCGGGCCGAGGGCGTGATGATGGGCGCAATCTCCACCGAGGAGTCGCCCGAGCAGGCTCTCGAACGGCTCCGCAGTTCCCCAGGCTACGACCGGATAGATTTCGTGCGCAAGGTAACCACCGAAGAGCCCTATGAGTGGCCCGCGGAAGGAGAGGCTCGATTCCGTGTGGCACTGCTGGATTGCGGCGTGAAGTTCAACATCATGCGGAGCCTGGCCAAACTCGGCTGCACCACCACGGTGTACCCGTGCACGGCCTCCGCAGAGCGCATCCTTGCGGATAACCCGGACGGCATCATGCTCTCGCCCGGCCCGGGTGATCCCGCCAATCTGGGCTACGTGGTGGAGACCGTGAAGCGCCTGGTGGGCAAACGGCCCATCATGGGTGTGTGCCTTGGCAACCAGCTGCTGGGCTGCGCCTTTGGCAGCCGAACCTTCAAGCTCCGCTTCGGGCACCGCGGCAGCAACCACCCCGTGAAGGACCTCGCGACGGAACGAGTCTACATCACGTCGCAGAACCACGGCTATGCCCTCGATCCCGATGCTCTGACGGGGGGCATGGAGGTGGCGCATATCAACCTTAACGATGGCACCGTCGAGGGACTCCGTCACAGGGAGCTGCCCATCTTCTCCATCCAGTACCACCCGGAAGCCTCACCGGGCCCGAACGACAGCAGCTACTTCTTCACCCAGTTCATCGAGTTGATGGAGCGCAACTAAGGGCCGCGACCCGTCCCGCCAAGAGGGAACCGTCACCCGCGGCGCGTGGTAGGAGGCGGATGCTTCCTCTGGCGGTAGGGGCGCGCCAGGCAGGAGTGAAGGTCTGCACGGGCGAACAGCAGGTCAATACTCCCGTCTCGCGCCTGGGCTTATCTGACCAGTTCGGACGACCGCTGAGCGAAACCCATGCTGAAGCTGGTCCAACTGCCCCTCCTCATCAAAAAGCTCGCATCTGACGAGCCCTTGCAGCGCCTTGCAGCCTGCCAGGCTCTCGGCAAACTGGCCGATAAGGGCGCGACCGTCGCCCTGCTGAAGGTGCTGGACGACCGCGACCGCGAGGTGCGTGCAGCCGCCTGCGCCGCACTGGGCCAGATTCGTGACCCGCGCGCGGTGGAACTTCTCGCGGCCAGGTTGGGCGACCAGGATGCCGAAGTTCGCGCCAGTGCCGCGAAGGCGCTGGTCTCCATAGGCTCCGCCTCCGAAGAGAGGCTGGTGGCCCGCCTGGCGGATTCCTCGCCGGTCGTGCGCGCTGCTGCGGCGCTTGCGCTGGGCCAGCTTGGGCAGAGCAGAAACCTGCCCAGGCTGGTGAGCCGCATACAGGACCCGGATGAGCGCGTGCGCACCGTGGTCTGCCGGGCGATCGCGCTGCTCAAGGATCCGAGCGCGAACGATCTGCTCGTAGCGCGCCTCGGCGATGAGAGCCCGAACGTGCGTGACGCCGCTGCCGACGCGCTTGCCGCGCTGGGCGAGGAGCAGCTCGCGCGGGCGTTTCTGCTGGCGCTGCGCGGCGAGCACGGCGCCATGGAGGAACTCGGCCATAGCGCTTCGCAGGGCGACTACCGCTCCACGGAGCCGCTGATCGCCTGCCTAGGCAATCCGGACCCGCTCGTGCGTGCGGGTGCTGCCGAGGCTCTTGGATATGTGGGCGACCCCCGCGCAATCGAGCCATTGGTGCGGAGCCTTGGAGACGAGGATCGTGGCGTGGTGCGGGGCGCGGTTGCCTCGCTCGAACGACTTGGGGAAGGCCGCCTGGCGCGAGCTATCGTCGGAGCGTTTCGCGGGGAGGCGGAGGCTGGCAACGAGCTGCGCGCACTGGCCGATTCCGGAGACATTAGGGCGGTGGAGCCCCTGGCAGCGCTGCTTGCCGAGCCAATCCCGGAGGTGCGAGCGAGCGCGCGGGAGGCACTGCTCGTGTTCGGCCAACGCGCGGTGGATGCGCTGCTCCGCTGCCTTCACGGGGGCACCGGTACGGCACGTCTTGAGGCCGCCACCCTCCTCGGGCAAATCGGGGATCCGCGCGCGACCGCCGCGCTGTTGGCCGGGTTGTCCGACGAAGACCCGGCAGTGCGCGCTGCCTGTGCCGACGCCCTGGCGCTTCACGGGAAGGACTCCGCTCCTCTGCTCGTGGCTGCCCTTAAGGATGATCGCCCTGGTGTGCGGGCCGAGGCAGCGCGCGCCCTTGGCGCCATGGGAGATGGCGCCTCTGCGTCCGCGCTGCGACCCCTTCTGCACGATCCAGATGAACAAGTCCGGAAGTACACATGCTCGGCCCTCGGCTCCCTCAAGGCATCGGACGCCGTACCGGACCTTCTGACGTGCATCAATGACCCCTCCCTTTCCGTGCGCCTGGCCGCGCTGGAGGCCCTTGCCGCTCTTGGCGATGAACGCGCTCTGCCGGGCGCATCCTCCATGGTGTCTGACCCGCATGCC
>CAZGLN010000017.1:0-4647 GCA_964526545.1 uncultured Chthonomonadales bacterium | reverse complement strand
GCGTATGCAGAGTGCTGCGGCACATCGCCCAACCAAGCGCGGCACAGGCATTGGCCGCGCTGATTGGAGACAGCGACGCAAATGTGCGATCCGCGGCGTGCGAGGCGATGGCTCATCAGTCCGCGAACGCGGAGATCGGTCCGCTGGTGAATGCCCTTGGCGATTCGGACCAGACCGTGCGGGAAGCCGCGGCGGCGGCGCTCGACGCACTGGGCGAAGGGACGCTTGGCCACGCATTGGTGGGCGCCACGCGGGGCGACCCAGAGGCAGCACGCACGCTGGAGAAACTGGCGCGTCAGGGCGATCTGCGAGCCGTACCCGTGCTCATCAACCGTCTGCACGACGCGCAGCCCATTGTGCGGCGCAGCGTGGCCGCCGCGCTTGGCCGCCTGGGCGATGACCGCGCCGTGCCGGCCCTCGTCGGGCTGCTAAGTGATGAGGATGACCGCGTGAGAGAGGCGGCCGGCGGCGCACTCGAGCGGCTTGGGGAAGGTGCTCTGGCGAAGTGCGTGCTGGGCGTGCTGAAGGGAGACACTCAGGCGCAGCAGGAGCTCATCCAACTCGCCGAGGCTGGCGATACCCGCGTGCTGCAGCCTCTGCTGGCGCGCCTGCGGGATGGAGACCACCACGTGCGGACGGCCATATGCGCGGCGCTGGGAACCCTCGGCGACTTGCAGGCCCTTCCGCACCTTATCGAGCGCCTTCGCGACGAGGATTGGCATGTGCGGCACGCGGCCGTGGCCGCACTGGGCAAACTCGCCTCGGAAGAGGCTGTTCCCGCACTTATCAATGCGCTGAGTGACGAGGATGCCGCAGTGCGCCATGCATCCGTGGATGCCCTGGCCGCTATCGGAGGCGCTACGGCGACGGAGTCCCTTCGCCAACTGCTGAACGACACAACCTCCCATGTTCGCAAGGCTGCGGTGAGCGCTATCGGAAAGATGCGCGTTGCGGAATCCGCGAGCGACCTAGTGGAATTGCTGGCGGACAGCGATAGCGAAGTTCGGCAGGCGGCAAACGACGCACTGCTCGCCCTCGGTGAAGCGGCAACCAGACCCTTGTTGGCAAGACTTCGCGACGCGAACCGTGCCGTTCGCCAGTCCGTGTGCCTGGTACTCGGCTCGCTTGGCGATCAGACCGCGGTGGAACCGCTGATTGAACGCTTGAGCGACCCGGACAATGGCGTACGGCAGGCGGCAAGCGTGGCTCTCGTGCGCCTCGGGGAGTCGCGCCTTGGATCCGTCTTTCAGGGCGTTCTGCATGGAGATACAAGCGCACTAGATGAGCTCAGCCGCCTCGCCAGGGAGGGTGATCGGCGCCTGACTCCCGCCCTCATCGGCCGCCTGTCCGATAGCGACTCGAGGACCGTGCGGTATGCCGTGGATGCCGTCGCGCGCACGGGCGATCCGCGTGCGGGCGATGCTCTGCTTCCCATTCTGGGGGGCCTCGATGATTCGCTCCGGAGGGCCGCCGTGCTGGCCCTAGCGGCCATCTACGAAGACGCCACGCCTCTGGCTCCTTCCCTGCTCTGTGGCGCCTGCTTCACACGGTTTGCCACCAAGTCCGGCAGCAGCCCGCAGTTCGGTACCGTTCGCCTCTACGCGTGCCGAGCGTGCGGCAGGGCGGCAAAGGCCCTCTTCGATGCGCGTCCCTGCGTAGGTGTGCTCGACACAGAGATGCCCGACGACTACGTGCATCGGGGAGGCACGCTGCGCGTCAACCTTCTCCGCTTGGGAAAGGTCTGCGACTTCGACTCGCTGGAGATTGGCGCGTGCAGCTCCACCCAGGTGAAGACCCTCTGCCAGTGGGTGGATTCTGACCAGGATAGCTTCCGGGTCCCGCGATACCGAACGCTACCCGTGACCGTGCGTCCTCAGGCTGTGTTAAGTGAGAGCGATATCGCGGCCCTCGGCGACCGTTTCGGCCCAGTGAAGAACGAACCACCCACGTCAGGGTAGCCGCGTTGCGAGTGCCTCGGATCGCCCGGCTGCTGCCCCCCGCGCTCACTCTGCTGATCCTTGCCGTCCCGCGTCTCGTCGCGCTGCAGTCTGATGCCTACGCCCGCTTGGACTGGAGCGCGGGCCTGCTCACCGACGAGGGGTTCTACGCGCACAATGCGCGCAATCTGGCGCTCTTCGGCGAGGCGCGCACCGACGACTTCAACAATATGCTGGTCTCACCGCTCCTTCACCTGGCGCAGAGCGTGGTCTTTGGATTGCTGGGCTTTGGCCTGGCTCAGGCGCGGCTGATCTCCGTGGTCTGCAGCCTGCTCCTTCTCTTGCTGCTCTTCGATGCGCTTCGCCGGCATTTCGGCAGAGCGATTGCCGCCACGGCCGTCCTCTTTGTAGGCCTTGACCACACGTCTCTGCTCTACCATCGGATGGCGCTCATGGACACGCCTGCCGCACTGTTCGCGGTCGCCGCACTCTGGGCGTTCGCCCGAGGTCTGGAAGCGCGAAGAGCGGGATCGACCGCAAAGTGGATGGCTGGCTGCGGCATCTGCGTGGGGCTCGGCGCAGTCATCAGAAGTCTGGCTCTCTATGTCGCGTTGGTGCCGCTGCTGACTATGCTCCCACGGAGAGATGGCGCTTCTCGCCCTGGCCTCCGCGGTTTCGCGTGGGCGGCAATGGGATTGGGTCTGGTGGTCATCGTATACCTGCTGTCCTGGTACCTTCCGCACCGCGCCGAACTCGACGCCATGAACCACTATTATCGCGCGCATCAGCTGCAGCCGCGGTCGCTGCACCACCTCGGCATGAACATCTACCACGCCCTGCTGGGCGACCATCGCGGCATCGCGCCCTACCTCTTTCGGCACGCGCCGGTGCTCTTCGGCCTGGCACTCCTGCTCTTCGCCGGCAGTCTGGTCGGTGCGCCGGTTGCGCAGTCCGAGCGCGAGAGGCTCATGCTTACTTACTTGGGCTGGTGGGCCGTGCTTGGCCTCGCGCTCCTCTCGGTCATCGCCTACTCGCCGAGCCGCTGCTACGTTCCGCTCTATCCCGCGCTCTACTCCTTGGCTGCAGTGGCCCTGTGGCGGCTGCCAACCCTCGCCGAATCGCTCTGCTCGGACCGTTGGCGGGCGCGGCTGGCGCGTGCGGCCGTGATCTGGTTGATTAGCTACCACGCCATTCAGAGCGTATTGCACCGCGGCGGCGTGCTGCCGCCCGCAGAGACCCTCATCCTGCTCTACGGCGTACCCACACTTCTCGCGCTGGGGGCGGGATGCTCCATTCCCAGGCTCCGCGCCGCCGCATGGGCGTGCCCACTTGGACTTGCCCTATGGACGGCCACCAACGGGTACTGGCTAGCGGACTGGGTAAGGCATATTGACTATTCGCAGATGCAACTGAGCCGACGACTGCACGAGGTCCTGCCTGAAGGCAGTGTGATGCTTGGAGACGTCGCCCCAGGGCTGGCGTGGGCCAATCGGCATCTGGCAATCAACGTGATCCCTGGTCTCTGCAACGACAGGAAGCCCGTGGAGCGGTTCGCCGGAAGGCCGCGCTACATAGTCATCCTCGACGGCCGGTGGAAGGAGCGGTGGTGGATGCAGAACTACCCAGACCTCGTGCGGCCTGAACGGCGCGTTCTCTCGCAGCGCGCTTTGCGCTGGCTGATAGGCGTCTATGCGGTAGACTAACCGGGAATTGTGCCGCTCGTCAGCCGGCCGACCAGCCGGCGGGACACCTCGCAATCTGCCCAGGACAGCCCATCACTCCCCATGCCACGCGACCCCGATATCAGGAAGGTGATGGTGATCGGCTCAGGCCCGATCATCATCGGACAAGCCGCAGAGTTTGACTATGCCGGCACCCAGGCCTGCCGGGCCCTCCGCGAGGAGGGCATCCAGGTGGTGCTCATCAATTCGAACCCCGCCACAATCATGACGGATGCGGAAATGGCGGACAGCGTCTACATTGAGCCGCTCAATGTGGAGTTCGCCACGCGCGTCATCGCCCGCGAAAGGCCGGACGGCCTGCTGCCCACTCTGGGCGGCCAGACGGGCCTCAACCTGGCCACGCAGCTGGCGCAGGCGGGAGTGCTGGAGCGTTACAACGTGAGGCTCCTCGGCACCCCGCTCGAGTCCATCCGCATGGCGGAAGACCGCGAGGAGTTCCGAGCGCTCATGCGCCGAATTGGCGAGCCCGTGCCCGAGAGCTGGATTGTTGAGAGCGAGGAGGCCCTTGCGGAGGTCGCGCGCCACGGCACTTACCCGCTCATCGTTCGGCCGGCCTACACTCTGGGCGGAACCGGCGGCGGCGTGGCACGAAGCGCGGAGGAGCTGCTAGCCATCGGCGCCCGCGGCTTGAAGCTCTCCATGCGCCACCAGATCATGGTGGAGCGCTCCCTCCTCGGCTGGAAGGAGATTGAGTACGAGGTGATGCGCGACGCCAACAACACGTGCATCACGGTCTGCAACATGGAGAACTTCGACCCGATGGGGGTTCACACCGGCGACTCCATCGTGGTGGCTCCCTCGCAGACCCTCTCGGACAAGGAATACCAGATGCTGCGGACTGCCTCCCTCAACATCATCCGCAGCCTTCGCATCGAGGGCGGCTGCAACGTGCAGTTAGCGCTCGATCCGCACAGCTTCCAGTACTATGTGATTGAGGTGAATCCGCGCGTCTCCCGCTCCTCGGCGCT
>CAZGLN010000016.1:23392-24742 GCA_964526545.1 uncultured Chthonomonadales bacterium | reverse complement strand
GGCGCCTTCGACGACAACGCCGAGGAAGCCGCCGTCAAGAAGAGCTACGTGACCACGGCGCTGGCGGCAATCAAGGAGGGCAAGCAGTTCGAGCCCACCCGCACTCCCATCCCTGGGTGAGCGTTCCCGACCGCGGCTCGGTGAGCCGCATTCGCTATTGCGGAGGGGGCAGGTCGGCGACCTGCCCCTACCGTGTATCTGCCCGGGCTGAATTGGACAGGATGACGGCGATTCCATGAAACCTCGCTACAATCTGGCGCTCTTCTGCGTGCTTGCCGCGGGCCTGGCGGCACCGTTTCTGGCGTCGGCGGCGCTTCGCCGCGAGGCGCACCGCTCACCCTCCGGCCTGGCTCTTTTGGAAGGCAGCCTGGCCGTAACCGCCAACACGGGTTCGGGCACGCTCTCCCTGGTGGATCTGGACGCGCGCAGGGTGCTCGCCGAACTGCCGGCCGGCAAGCGGCCGTTTGCGGTCGCCGCGGCCGGCGGGCGCGTGGCCGTTACGGACAGCGATGGCAACCAGGTGACGTTCTTTCGATTGATCGGACGGCAACTGCGGAGCGAGGGCCAGGTGGAGCTGGGCGATGAGCCGCGCGGAGTGGCGCTCTCCGCAGATGGCGGCCGCGCATTCATTGCGGTGGCGGGTGAAGACAGCCTGGTGGTTGTGGATGCAGCCGACCGCCGAATAGTCGGCCGCGCGGAGGTGGGCCGCGAGCCCTGGCATGTGGCGCTCACGCCGGATGGGGCCCGCGTGGTTGTGGCGAACACACTCTACGGCGATGTATGCGTACTGGACAGCGCAAGCCTGGAGGTGCAGAAGCGCGTCCGCATGCTTGGAAACAATCTGCGGCAGGTGGCGATCTCGCCTGACGGCGAGTGGGCCTATGTGCCGCACATCTCGGAGCGCGGCTTCTCCACCACCCGGGTGAACATTGACCAGGGCTGGGTGATCGCCAATCGGTTGGGGCGCATTCCGCTGGGCGATGGCGAGGCCCGCGAGGCAATCGCGCTGGATCCGCGCGGACAGGCCGTTGCGGATCTCGACGGCGTGGCGGTCTCGCCGAACGGCGAGCTGGTGGCGGTGGCGGCCGCCGGAACCCACGAAGTGCTGCTGCTGAAGCATCCCCTGCCTTTCGTGGCGTTCGGCGGACCGGACGACCACATCAACTTCCGCCTGCTAAGCGATGCCGAGAGGTTTCGGCGCATTCCCCTGGGCGGGCGCCCGCTGAGTCTCCGCTTCACCTCGGACGGCCGCCAGATTGTTGCAGCCAACTTCCTGCGCGACAGCCTCCAGGTGCTCGATACGGCATCCGGCACGGTGCGCTTCGAGATCCACCTGGGTGGACCTGCCGT
>CAZGLN010000016.1:5536-23376 GCA_964526545.1 uncultured Chthonomonadales bacterium | reverse complement strand
GAGCGGCGCGGCGAGGCGCTCTTTCATGACGGCCAGCGTTCGTTCAAGCAGTGGTACTCCTGCGCTACGTGCCACGTGGAGGGCCATACCAACGGCTCGGCCTACGACACCTTTAACGACGGCAGCTACGGCACTCTGAAGAAGACGCTGAGCCTGCGCGGCGTAACCCGCACGGGGCCCTGGACCTGGCTGGGCTGGAAGAAGGACCTTCGCGCGCTCGTTCGCGATTCGATGGTTACCACCATGCAGGGACCAGAACCTACCGAGGCGGATCTGGATGCCATGATGGCCTACCTGGCGACGCTGGACTTCCGCCCAAACCCGCGCGCTTCGGCATCCGGCGACGCCGCGGCAGCAGTCCGCCGTGGCGAGGCGGTCTTCAAGAAGAAGCGATGCGACACATGCCACAAACCGCCGGATTACACGAGTGCCGGCGTGTATGATGTGGGCCTTGGCGAGGAGCGCGAAGGGGTGAGTACCTACAATCCGCCTTCGCTCCGTGGGGTGGGCCGCCGCGCGCCCTACCTCCACGACGGCCGCGCAAGAACCCTGCGGTCCGTCCTCACCACCTATCACCGCCCCTCGCGGCTCACCGGCGAACCGGACCTCTCCCCCGAGGATCTCGCCGATCTCATCGCCTTTCTGCGCTCCCTGTAGGAGGCGCGCCCGCTGCCGGCGAAGCGGATGCATAGGGGCATCTCCCCATGCGAATTCGCGCTGCCTGGAGGCGAGGGACATGGCGCCAGAATCACCGGAGAAGGATACGTACGAGCCCGTCCACGTCGCGATTGAAGCCGCAGGGGGTGGATATACGCTCCTGCGCAATGGGGTTCCCTCCTTCGTGCTGGGTGCGGCCGGCCACATGCATCTGGAGCGCTTGAGGGATGCCGGCGGCAACTCCATTCGCGCCGGCGTGGAGGACCTCGAGACGGCGCATCGGCTCGGCCTTACGGTGCTCGCCGGCCTCCCGTTCGGCAAGCCGCGCGCGGGCTTTGATTACCTCGATAGAGAGCGCGTGGCGGAGCAGCGCGAGCGCCTGAGGACCATCGTCCGAAGCCACAGGAGGCACCCAGCGCTGCTCATGTGGGCGCTTGGCAACGAGCTGGAGATCTTCACAACCCCGGAGCAGCGCGTTCCCCTCTGGCGTGCCGTGGACGAGGCCGCCACGATGATTCACGAGGAGGACCCGGACCATCCCGTCATCACGCCCATCGGCGATCTCTACAAGACCTGCCTCCACGAACTCAATGCGCACTGCCCAAACCTGGACGCCGTGGGACTCAATTCCTATGCCGACATGCTGAGCCTGCCGGAGGACCTGCAGAGGGAAGGGTGGACGCGTCCCTACATCATCACCGAGTTCGGCCCACGCGGCCACTGGCAGGTGCCGCGCGCACCTTGGGGAGTGCCCATCGAGGATACCAGCACCGAGAAGGCCGACTTCTATCTGCGCGCCTACACGCACGCCGTGGAGGGCCGACTGGCGTGCCTGGGAGCCTATGTTTTTCACTGGGCCCAGCACCACGAGAAGACCCACACCTGGTACGGCATGTTTCTGGAGGATGGCAGCCCGACCGCGGCGGTCGAGGTGATGGAGTACCTCTGGACTGGCAGATGGCCCGCGCGGCGCTGGCCGGTCATCGGGCCTGGACGCATAGGGATCGGCACGGTGTCTCCAGCGCCGCCCACGCGCTGCGCTGCCGGCGCCGAGCTGGACGTCTCTGTGGATGCGTCGCACCCGCAAGGCGAACCGCTGCACATCGAATGGGACCTGCGGCCCGATGTTTCGGACCATCCCAACGTGGGGGGCGACCCCGAGCCGTCCGTTCGGCCGATTCCCGGGTCCATTCTGCGGCAGGAGGGGCCAACGGCTAAGGTGCGCATTCCCGCCCAACCAGGCAAGTACCGGCTGTTTGTTGCCGTGCGCGATCCGGGGGGCCGCGCGGCGGTTGCGAATCTTCCGATTCTCGCGGAGCAGCCCTGAGCGGCCGCTCTCGGCGCTCCGTCAATCGCCGATGCCGGGCGCGTGAGCCCATGCTGCACAGGAAAGGAGCGGTAAGCCATGCTTCCTCTCGTCCTCTCGCTGATGGCGGTCTCGGCCGACGAGCCCGATCGCTCGGCATGGCAGGATTACAAGGTAGATGTCCGCGTGCCCATCGCGCGGAGCAGCGAGAGGTATCCGCTCTCGGACCAGGCAAACAAGGGAGGCTGGGTCCGTTACGACCCGATGTGGGATGAATTCACTGGCGCCGCCCTGGATACCGCGAAGTGGCATCCCACGAACCCGGACTGGAAGGGCCGCCAGCCCGCGGCCTTCCTGCCGAGCAACGTGCGGCTGAGCGAAGGCAAGCTGCACCTCACCATGCGGCGCGAGGAGCCGCCCGAGCCCCTGAGGGCGGAGGGCTACCACACCTTCACCTCCGCCGCCGTGAAGAGCACCGGCACGGTGCTCTACGGCTACTTCGAATGCAAGGCGCGCGCCATGCGCTCGCACGGCTCCAGCGCCTTCTGGTTCTACCGCGCCGAGCAGGACCAGTGGACCGAGATTGATGTCTTCGAGATTGGCGGCGGGGCACCCGAGCACAAACGGCGCCTCTACATGACCGTGCACGTGTTTCATACACCCGCCGTGAAGAAGCACTTTCAGATCGGCGGCATCTTCGAGGCGCCGTGGGACCTCGCGGACGATTACCACGTCTACGGTCTGGAGTGGAGCAAGGAGGAGATCAGGTTCTACCTGGATGGGCACCTTGTCCGCCGCGGACCGAACACCCACTGGCATCAGCCTCTCCACATGAACTTCGATTCCGAGACCATGCCGGACTGGTTCGGCCTTCCTCGCGAGGAGGATCTTCCTTCCACCTTCTCTATCGAGTATGTGCGTGCCTGGAAGCGTGCGGACCAGCCGTCTGCCGCAGGCAAGGAAGAGCGACGATGAATACCACGCGCAGCGAGCCCAACTACGAGAACTTCCTGAAAGCCGTTACGCGCAGCGGTCGGCCCGAGAGGCTGCCCTTCTATGAGCACCTGGCAAGCCCGGGTTTTGTGGCGCGACGGACAGGCACGCCGTTCGAGAGCATGTCGCCCGATTCGCTCGACTACTGGCGGGTCTATGTAGATTTCTGGCTGGGGATGGGCTTCGATGTGGTTCCGATGGAGGTGGGCCTCAACTGCCCGCTGCCCGAGCCGCACCGGACTCCCGGCTCGGTGTCGCAGGGCAGCGAGGAGCGCATCTGTATCCGCTCGTGGGAGGATTACGAGCGTTACCCCTGGCCCTCCGAGGAGGCTCCCATTGCGTTCCGCTACTTCGAGATGGCGGCCGAGCTGCTGCCCGAGGGAGCGCGCATCGTCGGCGGAGTAGGGGCAGGACCCTACGAGTGGTCCACCTACATGCTTGGGGTCGTCGGCATGTCTCTGCTGCTCTTCGACCAGCCGGACCTGGTGGAAGAGGTCTGCCGGCGCATCGGAAGCCTGCATCTGGCGGCCCTGCGCCAGCTAGCCCAGATGGATGCCATCTGCGCCCTGCGTCAGGGAGATGACCTTGGCTTCAAGACCTCTACCTTCCTCAAACCGGACGACCTCAGGCGACTCATCTTCCCCATCTACCGGGAGATGGCCGCCATCGCCCACGCTGCCGGCAAGCCCTTCGTGCTCCACTCCTGCGGCAACCTGAACGAGGTCTATCCCGATATCATTGACGGCTGCAAGATTGATGCAAAGCACTCGTTCGAGGAGGTCATCCTGCCGGTGGAGGAGTTCAAGCGGCTGTATGGAGACCGCTGCACGCCGCTGGGCGGCCTGGACGTGGATATGATCTGCCGCGCCCCGCGCGACGAGCTGCTGGCCTACACAAGGCGGAAGGTGGAGCAGTGCTACGGCGATGGATGGTGGGCGCTGGGCACCGGCAACTCTCTGACGGACTACATGCCCGTGGAGAACTTCCTGATGGTGCTGGAGGAGGGCAGGCGGGTTGCCGCCTGAGCCCTCCTCCCTGCGATCTGCGTGGGCCGCCCTCCACTAGCCGATGGCTTACGCCGCGCCCATCGCGTTGGAGTTATGCCGGGATGCGTCCTGCGCGCAGGGCACACCAAGCCTCTTTAGGAAGCTGATCATCGGGCACCAATTGGTGAAGGCGCTCTGGAAGAGATTCAGCCCGACGAAGGCGGTGAAGGCCAGAAACCACGGGCTGACCGTGATGCCCAGCACCACGCTGGCCACCACGAAGAAGCCGGCAATCATGCGAAGGTAGCGTTCCACTGTCATTTTCGTCTCCTTGATGTGATGCTGTGAATCCGACTATTCATGCGCGGCTGCCGGCGCGTGGCCGCGGCCGCCATGCGGATGCCTCAGTCCGCCGGAGTGCTCCTCCTCATGGTGCGCCGGCAGCGGGCGCAGGTCGGGTCCCCGGCCGTGCGGCGCAGTGTGAAGCAGATGCTTCTCGCGCTTGCGCATCATGAAGTAGAGGATGGGCACGGCCAGGCGCGAGAGCAGGGTCGAGGCGATTTCCCCCGCCATCAGCGAGATGGCCAGCCCCTGGAAGATCGGGTCGAAGAGGATGACCGCCGAGCCCACGATGACCGCTGCCGCCGTGAGCAGCATCGGCCGGAACCGCGTGGCGCCCGCGTCTATCACCGCCCGCTCCAAATCCATTCCTTGCCGCAGGCGCAGCTCGATGAAATCCACCAGAATGATGGAGTTTCGCACGATGATGCCCGCGCCGGCGATGAACCCGATCATCGAAGTCGCCGTGAAGAAGGCGCCCATCGCGGCATGCGCCGGCAAGATGCCCACAAGAGTGAGCGGGATAGGAGCCATGATGATGAGCGGGGTCTTGAACGACTGGAACCAGGCCACCACCAGGATGTAGATGAGCACCAGCACCGCGCCGAACGCCAGGCCCAGGTCGCGGAACACTTCGTACGTAATGTGCCACTCGCCATCCCACTTCATCTGCACGGTCTGGTCGCTGAAAGGCTGGTGGGTTGTAAGGATATTGAGCTTGTATCCCTCCGGCAGCGTAAGTTTGCCCAGTGCGCGGTTCATGGCGAGGATGGCGTAGACCGGGCTCTCCTGCCGGCCGGTAACGTCGCCCGTTACGTAGACCACGGGCATCAGGTTCTTGTGGTAGATGGAGCGGTCGGTGGGTATCCGTTCCGAGCGCACTATCTCGCTCAGCGGCACCAGCGTGCCGTCGCGCGAGGCCACCCGCAGATTCCCGAGCGACTCGATGCTGCTGCGGGCCCCTCGCGCCACGCGCAGCATGATGGGGACGTCCTCATGGGCCTGCTCATCGTGCGCCAGGCCGGCTTGCATGCCCGAGAGCGCCAGGGTCAGCACGCGGTTGGCGGCGGCCACATCCACTCCGCGGAGCGCGGCCTTCTCGGCGTCCACCGCCAATTTCCAGGTGGGCTGCTCGTCTTCCACATACCAGTCCACGTCGGTAACGCCCTCGGTGGTTTCGAAGACCTGCCTCACCTGTCGCGCAACCTGCAGGCGCTGCTCGGCATCGGGTCCGTAGACCTCCGCCACGAGAGTCTGCAGGACAGGAGGTCCCGGCGGCACCTCGGCGATCTTCAGCCGTACTCCCCAGTCGCGGGCTATGCGCTCCATCTCCGGCCGGATGCGCTTGACGATGTCGTGGCTCTGGGCCGATCGCTCATGCTTGCCGACGAGGTTGACCTGGATATCCGCCTGATGCGGCTGGGAGCGGAGGAAGTAGTGGCGCACAAGGCCGTTAAAGTTGTAGGGGCTCGCGGTGCCCACGTAGATCTGGTAGTTCTCCACCTCCGGTATGCCGGCCACGTAGTCCGCCAACGCGCGGGTGGCGGCTGCCGTCTGCTCCAGCGTGGTACCGGTCGGCATATCCACAATCACCTGGAACTCGTTCTTGTTGTCGAAGGGGAGCATCTTCACGGTTACGGCACGCAGCGGCACCAGGGCGAAAGCGCCCAGCAGCATGGCTCCCACCAGCGCGAAGAAGCTCCAGCGCACGAGGGGGCGCTCCAGCAGCGGGGTCATGATGCGGCGATAGATGCGCGTCATCCAGTCGTCGCTGTCGCTGTGAGCGTGCGAGGGACTGCCGATCAGGATGCGCTTCCAGAGCGGCTGCTTCACTTCTTGGCCGGGATGCTCCGCCACCTGCCAGTCGGACTTTAGCAGACGATAGGCGGCCCAGGGCGTAACGATGAAGGCGATGAGCAGCGAGAAGATCATCGCCGCGGAGGCGCCCACCGGAATCGGGCGCATGTAGGGACCCATCAGCCCGCCCACGAAGGCCATGGGCAGAATAGCCGCGATGACTGTGAACGTTGCGAGGATCGTGGGGTTGCCCACTTCGTCCACCGCGTGGATGGCGGCCTCTATCGGAGGCTTGCGCTCGTGCAGCGGGAAGCGGTAGTGCCGCACGATGTTCTCAACCACGACAATCGCATCATCCACCAGGATGCCGATAGAGAATATCAGGGCGAAGAGCGTGATGCGGTTGGGGGTGTAGCCGTAGAGGTAGAACACAAGCAGCGTGAGGGTAACGGGTATCGCCACCAGCACCACTAGCGATTCCTTGCGGCCGAGCGCGATGGCGATGAGCAGCGTAACCGAGATCACCGCAATCATCATGTGGAACAGCAGCTCGCCGGACTTCTCGTTGGCCGTCTCGCCGTAGTTCCGCGTGATGCTCACCTCGACATCCGCTGGAATGATGGTTCCCTTCAGTGTCTCGACCTTCGCGAGCACGGCGTGCGCGATATCTATAGCGTTCTTGCCCTGCCTCTTCGCCACGGAGATGGTTACCGCCGACTCGAGGCCGGTCTCGGCGCTCTCCTTCTCGGCGAGCGTCCGTCCGCGCCCAAACAGCACGTAGTTGGCGGGCTCCTCGCCCTCCTCGGTAACGCGCGCCACATCGCGCACGGCGATGGGCCGGCCGTTGGCGGAGCCCACAATCACCTGCTCTACATCACGCGCGGAGCGCAGCGTTTCACCGGTACGCACCGCTATCTCGGCATTCTCCCTGGCGAATCGGCCCGCCTGCGCTCGCTGGTTGGTGCCGCCCAGAGCCTGCAGCACGGCATCCGGCGAGAGGCCGTAACCCGCCAGACGCTCGCGGTCCAGCGTTATACGCACCTCCTTGCGCTGGCCGCCGATGAGCATGGTCTCCGAGACGTTGTCCACCTGCTTCACGGCATCTTCCACACGCGCGGCCACCTGCCGGAGCGCTGCGGGACTGAGTGTGCGGCTGTGGAGCGTGATGGCCAGGATGGGCACGTCGTCTATGGATCGGGGTTTGATGATAGGAAGCGATGCGCCCGGCGGGATGATGTCGTAGTGACTCTGGAGCTTCTCACGCAGACGCACGAAGGCATCTTCCTGGTCCTGCCCTACGTAGAAGCGCACCACCGTCATGCCCATGCCCGGACTCGCCGTGGAGTAGAGGTACTCCACGCCCGGGATCTCCCAGAGCAGCTTCTCCATGGGGGCGATGATGCGCCGCTCCACCTCCTTGGCGGTGGCGCCAGGCATCTGCACAAAGACATCCGCCATGGGCACGATGATCTGCGGCTCCTCCTCGCGTGGGGTCTTCAGCACCGCGAAGGCTCCGAGCGCCAGCGAGGCGATGATGATCAGCGGAGTGAGTTTGCTATTGATGAACGCGGCGGCCAATCGGCCGGCCATTCCTACGCGCATTGGTTGCTCCTTCAACATGGGTTCCCTCGCAGGGTGCTCGTCGCTCGCAACGGGCGGCCACTCCTACTCGGCGATGCGGGCGCCATCGCGCACACGCTCGCCACCCGAGCGAACAATCCGCTCGCCTTCCCGCAGTCCGGAGAGCACCGGGTACGACTCGCCCATGCGGTCGCCCACCGTAACCAGGCGCAGCGCCGCCCGACCGTCCTGCACAACCCACACGTAGTGAAGCCCTTCCCGCTCACGCACGGCCTCAGCCGGCACGAGAATCTGCCGGGCCTGGCCCACCGTCAAGCGAAGCCTGCCGAACATGCCGGCGCGCGCGCCGCTCTCCTCGGGGAGTTCCGCCTTGACCGTGAAGGTATGGCTTGCCGGGTCGCCTTGCGGCGCGATCTCCACTACCCGCGCGGCGAAGTTACTGCCAGGCACGGCATCCAACTGCACGCTTACGGCCGAGCCCACCCTGGCAGCGGAGAGCACGCTCTCGGGCACCGAGGCTTCCAGACGCAGCGGACCGCCCTGGATGCGCAGCAGCGGCGTCGCGGGAGTGGCCAGAACGCCCGGGTCCGCGAGTCTCGCGGAGACCACGCCATCGAAGGGGGCCGTTATCACGGTGTATTCGCGTGAAACCTGGGCTATCTCCAGAGCCGCGCGCGACTGCCCAATCTGGGCTTGCGCCACGCGCGCCTCCTGTTTGCGCACCTCCACCTGGCGCTCGGCCGCCTGCGCCTGGCGAAGCCCGGCACGGGCCTGCGAGAGGCCCGCCTCGGCCAGCCTTACGGCCTCGCGCGCCGAACGGATCTCTTCCTCGCGGCTGCCCTCTTCCGTGAGGCTCTCCGCCTGCACGGCGGCCTCGTGCTGCGCGCGCGCAACGGCCACTTGCGCCTGCGCTGTCTCGTACATCTGGCGCGAGATCGCCCCCTCGTTCAGCAGGCTCTCATAGCGGCGCAGGTTGCTCTCCGCCAGGGTGAGGTTGGCCTTCGCCTGTACAACGGCGAGCGATGCCTGCCTCCGCTCCTGCTTGCGCGGTCCGTTGAGCGTCTGCTCCAGCCGAGCCTGGGCTGCCTTCAGGCCCGCCTCGGCTTCGGCCACCTTGCCCTGCGCCTCGGCGACGCGGGCGGCGCTAAGCGAGGCCTCCATGTCCGCCACCGTTCGCGCGGCATCGTAGCCGACCGAGGCGGAGCGGAGGTTGGCACCGGCCTGACGGATGGCCGCATCCAGATCACGTGAATCCAGGCGGACTAGCGGCTGACCCCGGCGCACCCTGTCGCCCTCACGCACGAGTACGGCTATCACGCGGCCGGTGGCGCGCGTGGCGATGGTCGCCTCCAGTTGGGGCCGTACGGTGCCGGGCGCGAGATGGATGAGCGGCTCCAGGCTGGCATGGACGGTCATGGTGGCTGCGCTTACGGCTTCATCCGACGGGGCAGATCCGGCGCGCGTGGGCGGCGCCGGCGGCGTCTGTCCGCCGAGAAGCGCCCGTCCCACAAGGAAGCCGACAACCACCACGGCGAACCCAATGCCAATCCATCGGTAGGGATGAGAGCGCAACGCATGCGAGGGGCTGCTGAGAGTCATGTTCTATCTCCTTCCGTCTGTCTCACGTCTGATGCTTCGCGCTGGCGAAGCAGGCGCGCATGGACGGCCCCGTCTGCTCTGGGCCGACTTCCGGCCGATGCCCGGCCACCCGGCTGCCTGCGCGGGCTGATGATCTGGCAACATCCGTCCGCTCACGCGCATCCCTCCGAGCCTCCGCGGATGCAGTGGAGCAAGAATCGCACGCTCGCATCGGCCACTTCGTAGAGCACGAACGAGCCCGCGCGCTTGCCGCGCACCAGGCCAAGTTCACGCAGGATGCGCAGCTGCTGGCTGACCACTGCCTGAGGCGCGCCGCAAGCGCGGACAATATCCACCACGGGACGCGGCCTGCCCGATGCCAGGAGGAAGTCCAGGATGCGAAGCCTGAGAGGGTGCGCGGCGTGCCGGATAATGGGCGCCACACGCTCCAGAGTCGCGAAATCCACGAGATCCATCGCTTTTGATGTCGTCTCAGATGTCATGGCGTAAGTATATATGTATATCCATATATAGTCAAGACCTGAGACGACTTTCTCGAACTTTTTTTGGGGCAAGGACCCGAGCGATCGGGCGGCGAATCCGGCACACGAACCAGATCGTCGGCATCCGGAGGTCGTTCCGTTGACGTCATCCATCTCTGACGCGCTCCCGCGCGATGACCGTCTGCCGCCGCGTGAGAACATGCTGCCGTCCGCGCGCAAGCTGCGCGATATCTATGCCATTCGCCCTGGTGCACCTCTTTTCCACCGCGAATTTGGGTTCTACTGCCTGGAGAGATGGCTTGAGGAGGGGCTGCCGAAGGAGTGCAACCTCGCGGAGGAGTTCGGCTACGACCCGCCGGGCAGCTTCGGACTGGGCGGGCTGGGGTGGTGCGAGGCGGCCTTCGATCCTCCGTTCGAGACGAAGGTGCTTGAGGACCGCGGCTCCTACGAACTAGTGCAGGACGATGCTGGGCGCAAGGTTCTCTACTTCAAGGGGCGCCGCGACGGCTTCATGCCGGAGTATGTTGACCACCCTGTGAAAGACCTCGCCACATGGGAGACCGATGTGGCGTGGCGCCTGGATCCCGACTCTCCGGCGCGGGCCTCCAGCAGCGCCGAGCGCGTGAAACAGGCCGCCGAGGCAGCCCGCGCGGGCCTCATGATCAGCCAGCACATAATCGGCGGCTACATGTACCTGCGCAGCCTCATCGGTCCTTCCGAGCTGCCCTACGCGCTGCATGACGACCCCGCGCTGATACACACTTGCATGCGCGCGTGGCTTAGGCTGGCGGAGAGCGTGACCGCCGCGCATCAACAGGTCGTTACGCTCGATGAGGTCTACCTGGCGGAGGATATCTGCTACAACCACGGGCCGCTGCTCTCGCCGGCGATGTTTCAGCAGTTCCTTGCGCCCTATTATGCGGACCTGCTGGCCTCCATCCGCGCACGGCAACGGGACAAGGGGCGCCACCTCTACATTCACATTGATACCGATGGCGACGCGCGGCCGGTGATACCCTGGTATCGGGCGCTAGGTATGGATGCGATGTCTCCCTTTGAGGTGGCCGCGGGGTGCGACGTGGTGGAGATCGGCAGGCAGTATCCCGATCTGGTGATTATGGGCGGCATTGACAAGCGCATCCTCGCGACCACACCCGCCGAGATTGACCGCATGGTGGAGAGGATACTGCCTGCCATGCGCGCTCGCGGAGGCTATATCCCGACCTGCGATCATGGGGTGCCCGCGGAGGTTTCGCTGGCGAACTACCGACACTATCGAAAGCGCTGTCTGGAGCTGGGAGGGTAGCGGAAGGTGACGTTGGAGGCTTCCTCCGGCGCGCTGCGCATTGTCTTCCGAGCGGATGATGCCGGCTCGTGCGTCAGCGCCAATATGGCTATCGAGCGCGTGGTGCGCGAGGGGCCGGTGCGCAATGTCTCCGTAATGGCTTGCGGTCCGGCCCTCCAGGATGCGGCGCACCGACTGGCCGATCTCGACGTGTGCATCGGTCTGCATGTAACTCTGAACGCGGAGTGGGAGTCAGCGAAGTGGGGACCGACGGCCCCAACTAAGGCGGTGCCTACCCTGCTTGAGCCCGGTACGGGGCACTTCACCGACGCACCGCAGGTGCTGCATGCGCGAGGCTTCGTCCTTGACGAGGCGATGCTCGAGGTCCGGGCGCAGTTGGATGCGCTGCGGCGGTGCGGGCTGGTGCCCGCCTATCTGGACGAGCATATGGGTGTGGGTTGGCTGCCGGGGCTGCGAGAACGTCTGGAGCTGCTCGCGCGAGAGGAGGGGCTGCTGTTCGCCTCCGCGCTCGCTCTTCGCGGCCTCTGTGATTCACAGGTGGATGGACGAGACGTGCTGGAACGCTGGGTTTGGGCCCTACAGAGCGCGCCGCCAGGCGACTACCTGGTCGTGGCTCATCCGGGCCTGACTCGGCCGGACATGGAGGCCTTCGCGCTGTCCGGTCAGCCACGTGGAGAGGTCGCCCGAGAGCGCCAGATGGAGACCGAGGCGCTGCTTTCACCTGCGCTCAGGGCCGCCCTTTCGCAGCGCTCCGCGCAGTCCATCCGTTATGACACCATGTCTATGTGATCCATTTCGCGGCGAGCCCCGGGGCCCGATTGTATAATGAGACATTGAGTCTCAATCCGTAGCGTGGCGTAACAAGCCGCGCGCGGCTAGGACACTTCATGGCAAACAACCCAGACGCCGATGCGGGGAGAGGCCGCCCAGGGAACGCCGACCCCGCCGGGGGGCTTTCCGGGTCGTCCGGTGACCTGCACGCAAGGCTGCGTGCACTCTATGCCGCCGAGCGCGAACTGGTGGCCGCACCGGATCGCGACGCGTTCTGCCGCCTCGCCGTAACCATCGGGCGCGAGCGCCTGGGGTTCGACCGCCTCTCCCTCTGGTTCTACGTCGCCGGTCCCGGCGAGCAGGTCGGTTCCTACGGCATTGACGAGAACGGCCAGCTTCGGGACGAGCGCACCTCACGCGTTCGCGGCTACCCGCGTCACTTCTACGCCCGGCTCCTGCGCATGGAGGTCCCGGTGCTGGTGCAAAGCGACGCGGATATCTACAACCACGTGGGGCAGCCAGTTGGCCGAGGGGAGACCGCGGCCACTCCCATCTGGGACGGCCACCAGGTGGTGGGAGTGCTCTGCTTCGACAACCTGCTCTCGCACAAGCCCATTGATGCCGAGCAGCAGCAGGTCGCCGCGCTCTACGCCACCATCATCGGCGGTCTCTACGCGCGGTTCACGGCCACGGATGCCATCCTCGCGCAGGAGCGGTTCTATTCCGAGCTCATTGATACGGCCAATGCCGGTGTCTGGCATCGAGACGCCGAGGGCAAGACCGTCTACTGCAACCAGGCCATTGCCGATCTGCTGGGCTGCACTCCGGCCGAGCTGCGTGGCCGTAGTCTGTCTGAGTTCGTGCAGCCTGAATCGCTTGAGGATCTGCTTCAGGCGGACGCGCGCAGACGCGAAGGCAACGCCGAGCGCTACGAGTTGGCGCTACGAGGATGCGAGGGCCGCACGATCTGGTGCCAGTTCGCGGAATCGCCGATTGTGGATCAGGGCGGCACGTTTCGTGGCCATTTCGCTCTTGTCGCGGATGTAACCCATCGGAAGGAACACCAGCGGGCCCTGGAAGACCGGGAGCGCTTCGTTCGGTCCATCCTCAACAGCATTTCGGACCGACTGTGCATTCTCGATCCCGAGTGTAAGGTGGTGCTGGTGAACGAGGCGTGGCGTCGGGCCGCTCGGAGCGCGCTCGGGTCGCTCCCATGGCCCATGGAGGGCGAGGACTATCTTGCCGCACTCGAGTCCCAGGCTCGGGAGCAGCCGCATGCCAGGGCCATCGCGGGAGCGCTGCGGTCGGTCCGGCACGGCGGCGATTTCCCCTTGCCCGTGGACTATTCGTGGCAGGATGGAAGCGATAGAAGATGGTTTGCCGTAGAGGTATCTCGCCTGGCGAACTGGGAGGGCGAGACGTTCCTCGTGCGCCATACCGAGACGACGGATCAGAGGAGGGAGGTGGCCGCCACCGAGGCGGTGCTTCGGGGCACGGCGCGGACGCTGGGCCGGCCCTTCTTCCAATCGCTGGTGCGAGAGCTGGCCGATGCTCTGGACGTGAGCCACGCCCTCCTGGCGGAACTCTCGCGAGAGAACCCTGAACAGGCCGTGACGCTTGCGTTCTGGGCGGATGGCCTGCTCGCGGAGAACTTCCAATACGACCTGGCGGGCACGCCCAGCGAGCGAGTGCTGAGTCAGGGCCCGGTGCACATTTCGAGGGACCTGGTTAGAGTGTTTCCCGACGACCCGGGACTGCAGCATCTCGGCGTGGTCTCCTATTTCGGATGCCCTGTGTGGGGCGCTAACGGGAAGGCCGTGGGTCTGCTGGCAGTGATGGACCGCGACCCCATGGAGCACAGCGCGCATGCGGGAATGCTTCTCTCGGTCTTTGCCGCCAGGGCGGGCGCGGAGATCGAGCGGCTACGCGCCGAGCAGGCGCTGCGTGTGAGCGAGAGCCGCTATCGCGCGGCGGTGGAGTCGCTCTCCGAAGGCGTAATCATCCAGGATCGCCGGGGCCGGATTATGGCCTGCAACCGCAGCGCGGAGCGCATCCTAGGGATACCCTCGGGTGAGTTGATGGGGCTGAGTTCGGAGAGCCCCATCTGGCGTACCATCCACGAAGATGGCACCGCGGCGCCGCCGAGCAGCTATCCCGCATCGGTATGTCTGGCAACCGGCCAGCCACAGGTGGGGGTAGTGCTGGGCGTTCATCGGCAGGATGGCAAGCTCGTGTGGCTGCGCGTCAATTCACAGCCCATCTTCCTCGCGGGCGAGGAGCGGCCCACCGCGGCCGTTACTTCCTTCACGGATATTACCGAAGAGCGCCGCATTCAGGAGCAGCTCGAGCACGCGCGCAAGATGGAGAGCCTCGGCCAGCTTGCCGGCGGCGTGGCCCACGACTTCAACAACCTGCTTACCGCGGTGATAGGCTACACGGAGATTGTGGCGCGCCAGCTGCCGCAGGATGCCCCGCAGCAGTCGCACCTTCGCAATGTGCTCAAGGCGGCGGAACAAGCGGCTGCCCTGACCGCCCAGTTGCTCGCCTTCGGCCGAAAGCAGGTGATATCGCCCCGGGTTCTGGATCTCAATGCCGTCCTGGAAGATGCGCGGCCGATGCTGGAGCGACTCATCCACGAGCATGTCACGCTGCACATTGACCTGGCGCCCATGCCGATAGCCGTCCGTTCCGACCCGGTGCAGGTGCAGCAGATTGTGCTCAACCTGGCGCTGAATGCGCGCGACGCCATGCCGCGCGGCGGGGATCTTACAATCGAGTGCGGCATCGTCGAGTTGGACTCTGCCTATTGCCGCAGGAACACCGGCGTGAAACCTGGCCGCTATGCCCTGCTCGCGGTGAGCGACACGGGTATCGGCATCCCGCCCGAGCTGCTGCACAGAGTGTTCGATCCATTCTTCACCACCAAACTGCCCAGCCAGGGCACCGGCCTCGGCCTGGCCACGGTGCATGGAATCGTCACGCAGTCCGGCGGACACATCCATGCGTACAGTGAACCGGGTGTCGGCACCACGTTCCGAGTCTATCTTCCCCTTGCCCAGGAACAGTCGGAACCCGCGCCACGGTCGGAGCCTCCGGTGGTCGGCGGGCAGGAGACGATACTCCTGGCTGAGGATGAGCAGCTCATCCGGCTGCTGGCTGTGGAGTCGCTGCAGCGGCTAGGCTACACCGTGCTTGCCGCCGAGAACGGCTCGAGGGCGCTGGAGATAGCCACGGCACATGAAGGACCCATAGACTTGCTGATTACCGACGTGGTGATGCCAAGAATGGGCGGCTACGAGCTCTCCGAGAAGATACGACTGATACGCCCCGAGATTCGCGTGCTCTTCATGTCCGGCTACACGGATGGCGCCGTAGCCAGACAGGGTCTGTTGCAGGAGGGCAGTCCTCTGCTGCAGAAGCCCTTCACGGCATCGGCGCTCGCGCGCAGCGTGAGAGACACCCTCGACGCTCCGTAGCGCTCGGCACCATACGTGAGCGTGCCCGTTCGTGGGTCTGCTGCGACGCATGCCATGGGGTCGGCAGGCCTGTCTGCGCCGATTGCGCCCTGTGAAGGGCGCCGACCTGAACAACCAATCCTTGTGCGTGTGGATAAACAATGGAGAGCAAGAGACAGCGCGTGTGCGTTATCGGCCTCGGCCCGATTGGCAATCGCCACGCGGATATGTACAGAGACTGCGAACTCGCCGAGCTTGTGGGTGTGTGCGACATCCTAGAGGACCGCATGCGCGCGGCGAGCCAGCGGCTCGGCGTACCCGGGTTCCTGGATGCCGAGCAGATGCTCGAGGCGCTCAAGCCGGACATCGTAAGCGTGGCGACCGGCGGGTTTGAGTACGGCAGCGACCACTACCTGCCGACCGTTCAGGCGCTGCGCGCCGGCTGCCATGTCCTGGTAGAGAAGCCCATCAGCAACGACATCGCCCAGGCGGCGGAGATGGTGCAGATTGCCAGGGAGCGAGGCCTGTGCCTAGGGGTCAACCTGAACCACCGGTTCACTCCAGCGGCGCGGATCGCCAGGCAGTGGTTGGACGAGGGGAAGCTGGGCCACCTGCTCTTCGTCAACATGTCCATGTGGATATATAACCCGGCCGAGAGCTCGCCCTACTTCCAGATAAAGGCCTTGCACCCGCACACGGTGGATATCATGCGGCACTTCTGCGGTGATATCGAGGCCGTGCACTGCTTTGCCACGCGCGCACCCGGCCGCAGCATCTGGTCAACGGCCACCTTCAACATGCGCTTTGTCAACGGCGCGGTGGGCACGCTTACCGGCAGTTACGACATCATGCGCGGCCATCCGATGGAGCGATGCGAGGTGGCGGGTGTCAAGGGGCGGCTTCTGCTGGAGGATATGTGGCGCCAGGCCACGCTCTTCCCCGCGGATTCGCTCATCAAGTCTGTCTACACCAACCCGGTATTTGGCGGCTTCCGCGACTTCATAGATACATTCCGTGACCGCATCCACACCTTTGTGCGCGAGGTGGCTGAGGGGGTACCGCCCGACCGCATTGATGGCTCCGGCGCCGATGGTCTTGCAGCCCAGCGGGTGCTTGCCGCAGCCATCGAATCGCTGAACAACGGCACGGTGGTGCGGGTAGACAGTCTGCCCTGAGTGCCGAAAGGGAGTGCGGCGCCTCTTCGTGCGAGCGGCCAATGGGCACGCCGGTGCGGGCTCGGCCGGCAGCATCACATGCCGAGAGCGGCGGTGCAGGCGCTCTCGACGTCTGGCCCATACATCTCGCCGAAGTGGTTGAGGTGGACCAGGAGCGGGTAGAGCTGGTAGAGTGCCCTGCGACGCGGGTAGCCGGAGTCGAGCGGCCAGACACTCTCGTAGCCCTCCATGAAGCGTCGAGGGAACCCACCGAAGAGCTGAACGTAGGCCATCTCGACCTCCCGGTCGGAGTAGGACACCGCCGGATCCACCACGGCGAAGCTCCTGCCGCATGCGAGGAAGTTGCCGCTCCAGAGGTCGCCGTGGATGAGTGAGGGTGTCTGAGGGGCATCGCGCAGCAGGGTCTCCACACGG
This sequence comes from uncultured Chthonomonadales bacterium, assembly GCA_964526545.1. GTDB lineage: Bacteria > Armatimonadota > Chthonomonadetes > Chthonomonadales > CAJBBX01 > CAZGLN01. The sequence goes on along the minus strand of CAZGLN010000016.1, from coordinate 6,515 downwards.
TCCATCACTTGCTGCAGCAGCCGGTGGCGGTGCGGCGGCAATCTGCCGCAAGCGTGAGCCAACTCCACCTGGGGCCGCAGGCGCGAGTCGCGGTAGAACGTGGGCCAGTCTCGCGTCCAGGGATTCGGCTGAGGGAGGTTGCCCAGGTAGTTCGGGTGATCCAGGCCGAAGAGGCCGTTTGGCGATACACACTCCCTGTGGAGACGTGCCAGGGCCGCGCCGAACTCCCAACCCTGCCGCTCCGGCTGCTCGAAGGGGCGAGCAGGCATCCATTCCAGCGCAAGAAACGCCCCCGGCCCGTCCTGGTGTGCGAGGGGCTCGGGTGCCGCCAGGATACCGGACGCGCGGAGAAGCACCAGGCCGGCCGCCTCCGTGAGGAAGAAGTCCGGCGGCGATTCGCGCCGCCACTTGACGAAGAGCGGTCCCTCGGAGGTCTCCACGCGCGCCGCGTGGTTTATCATGCCTCCCGCCACGGATTCCGCGGAGAGGATGCGGGTGTGAAGCGCACCCTCCAGTGTTCGGCACAGATCGGCGGGCAGCGCGCTCACGCGGAGTTACTCCCCTCCTTGCTGCCAAGGTGGTGTTCTCGGCGAATGCTCGCGAGCAGGCCATCGGTGGCGCGATCCACCAGGCTGTACACCAGGTCGAACCGGCCATCGTAATAGGGGTCCGGCACTTCGGAGTGTCCGGTCTCCGGCGCGTAGGACATGAGGAGTTTCAGGCGCCCGTCCGCGGACCCCATGCGCTGGATGTCGCGCAGATTGTCCGTGTCCATGGCGAGGATGTAATCGTACTCCTGGAGGTCCTGTGGTTGGATGAGCCGTGCGCGGTGATCATAGGCGATGCCCTGGCGCTTGAGCACGTCGCGGGTTCCACGGTGCGGCGGTTCGCCCAGGTGCCAGTGTCCGGTCCCGCAGGAATCGCTGGCTATCTTGTCTTCCAGGCCCTTTTCCTTGATCGCCTGGGCCGCGCCTGGAGG
>CAZGLN010000016.1:3016-5526 GCA_964526545.1 uncultured Chthonomonadales bacterium | reverse complement strand
ATCTTGTCTTCCAGGCCGGCCTGCCTTACCTTGTGCGCGAAGACCGCCTCCGCCATCGGCGAGCGGCATATGTTGCCCAGACAGACAAAGAGAACGCGAACCACTTTGTGATGACCCCCTGCGAAAGCCTTCGATCCTACCTCAGGATACCCCCAGCGGACTTGACAGGTCGGCCGCCTTGCCGTACCCTTGCAATGAACGTTTCTGCTACCATTCAAGGGAGGGAGCGCACCATGCGTAACGCACTGCTTGGGCTGATTCTCGTCTGTCTGCCGATTCTGGGCCGGGCCGAGGAAGTGAAGGCCACGGTCGGGCACATGTGCTGCGCCGGCTGCCAGTCCGCGGCAACAGCCGGCCTGAAGAAGCTGGATTGGGTGGAGAATGTCGCCACTGTAACGGTTACCGCGAAAGCCGGCCAGAAGGCCGATTACGCCGGCATCCTGGATGCGCTTACGAAGAGCGGCTTTCCGCCCGCCGAGCTTTCGGTGAACAGGCCCATCGTCCTGACCGTGGCGCACCTCTGCTGCGCCGGCTGCGTGAACGATCTGAAGGCGAAGCTGCCGGATCTGCGCAACCAGGCGCTCGACAAGGAGAGCGTTAAGGTGGATGAGGCTGCCAAGACGGTAACGATGGCACCGCTTTCGGGCCGCTCGCTCAACCTGGTGGCGCTGCTGAGAGAGTTCGAACGCAGGACCGGCTGCTCGGCCTCCAAGATCGTGTCCGGCTAGCCGCGCCCAGCGTTACCAGCGTTACCCAGTCAGACTATGTCTTCGCCGCTAGCCCACTACCGCAGGGCGCAGCGCCTGGCGCGCCGCGAGTTCGATGCCTTCACGCGGGTGCACTGCCCCACATGTCCGCATCCCTGCTGTGTGAAGCCGGCGCGCATCACTCCGCTCGACCTGGTGTTGGCTGCGGAGGCTGGATGGAGGCCGCCCGAGCATGTCGTCTCACGTGCCGACTGGGCGGAGGCGGCCTCCGCCGCACACTATTTGGGTGAGCAGGTGTCCGAGGAAGCCACCGAGCCATGTGACTTCCTGGGTCCGCGCGGATGCACGTTTCCGGACGATCTGCGCCCCTGCGGCTGCACGCTCTTCCTGTGCGACATCATGCGCGAGCGATTGGATAGAAAGCGTCTCGGCCGGCTGAAGCGCGCGGTCAACGAGGTGCGTTATGCGCACGAGGCGCTGGTGGCGCACCTTGCGCGCTCCGGAGCCAGCCCTTCAGGCGAAGCCTAGGCGCGCGTTTCGCTATACTGGGTGGGGCATGCGCCCGCCGAGCCGTTTATCTCCCTCAGAATGGAGACTACGTGGTCCGGCCGCCGTCTCTCTCTCCTTCGGTCCGCTGTTCGCTTCATTCACGCGGATCCGGCGGTCTACGCTGGCCTGTGACTGGGCCGTGGGTCCTTCCCCGCTAGCGAAACAGGTCCATCAGGGCCTGCGCGAAGATCTCCATGCCGCGGTCGTCAGGATGGTTGATGCTGTTGGCGAGCAGAGTGACGTAGGGGATGCCCTCGCGCACGAGGTTGCCCCACCGCGCCGCGGCATCCGCGACGGCCACGCCGTGCTTCTTGCCGAACGCCCGCACACCGGCAGTGTAGGGCCGCGGATCCTCCGTTACGCGCACTGTCGTGGCGCCCATCCAGTCCGGCCGCACGAAGTGCGGGGTGAGTATCACCCACTCCGCGCCGATGCTGTCCAGCCGCTCCTTTATCTTGAGGTACTTCTGCTCCACGACTTCCGGGCTCATCCAGGCGTCATTGACAAACTCCATGATCACCAGGTCCGGGCGCGGAGCAAGCACGGCGCGCTCGAAGTTGTAGGGCGATTCGGGCGGCTCTTGCAGGAAATTGTCTGAAGTGCGTCCGCCCCAGCCGGCCGTGGTTAGCCGGATGGATGCCTTGGGGAATCGCCGACTCAAGAGGGTGACGAATTGGTTCTGGTATCGGTGCTCTTCATCGCTTGCCTGGCCGCCCGCGGTTACGCTGTCGCCCCACGCCAGAACGTGGAGCGGTTCCCCTGCGGTTAGCTTCTTCCAGGTCTTCGGCAGGAGCCGGGAGGCAGGCGGTGCGCCTGCCGATCGCTGCGCCGTGGCGCCGGTTGAGAGGATGGGATAGAGGCACTCGTCCGAGAGGGCCGCCAGGCGCCCCGGCACCCAGATATTGGCGATAACCGTCTCTCCAGCGCGCGGGCTGGGCGGCCGGGGGGTGGCCGCGTGCGGCTGGCCCTCAATCAGCCTGACTGCACCGGCACGGTCCACCACAACGCAGTCAAGGCGATGGAGGCCGCAGGCATAGTCCAGCCAGACGGGGCCGCGCTCCGCGATGCTCCCATCCGGCAGGCGACCCACGGTGGCCCACACGGGGTCTATGGCGTAGTCGCGGTCGCGATGGTAGGCCGCGGCCTCGCCGGGACCTGCCTTTACGCGCAGCGTCTCCGGATCGAGCAGGCCTGCCGCGCTGGTCTCGAACGTGACAAGGGCGCGCAAGCGGACGCCTCGCATCCAGCCCGGGG
>CAZGLN010000016.1:0-2895 GCA_964526545.1 uncultured Chthonomonadales bacterium | reverse complement strand
GTTACCGTGATGCGCCACGCTCCGCTCACCAGCAGACGGCCGGGTTCGGCGGGAGTAGGCGCCATAGCAAGCAAGAGCATCCAGATCATGCCACCGCCTTTCGGCTGAATGAGCCGCCCGGTACCTGCCCCTTCAGCTCCTCGATCATTGCCGCGATGTTCTCCGGACGCGCATCTCCCGGGATGGCGTGCGCCGGCGCGGCGATATAGCCTCCGCCCGCGCCGATTTCGGCAAGCAGCCTGCGCACTTCGTCCCGGGTGGCTTCTGTGGTCCCGTAGGGCAGGGTGCGCTGGGTGCTGATGCCGCCGTAGAACGCCAGACGCGCGCCGTGGCGCCGCTTCATCTCGTAGACGTCCATCACTTCGGGCTGAAATGGGTTGAACACCTGCACGCCGATATCGGCGAGGTCCTCGAAGAGCGCGTCCACCTTGCCGCAGGAGTGGATGAAGACGAACTTGCCGCGTGCGCGCACCGCCTGGTACATGCGGGCAATGCGCGGCCGGATGAAGGTTCGCCAGTGCTCTACTCCCATGATGACCCCGCGCTGATCGCCCCAGTCGTCGCCGAACATCATGGCATCTATCGGCTGCCTGCAGGCCCGCTCGATGACTTCCAGGTTGAACTCCAGAATGCGGTCCAGGAGGATGCCCACCCAGCGGGCACCCTCCGCCATGCCCATGAGCACTTCCGGCATGCCGGCAAGGGTCCAGGCCCTCTCGAAGAGGCTGAACCCCAGATCTACCAGCAGAAACCTCTCGCCCGGTGCAGCGCACGCCGCCGCAAGGTCCGCGGAGACCGCCCAGGCAGTTGGATCGGGCAGAGGGAAGTTAGCGGCGTTCTCGGGTGTTACCAGTCGGTTGCACACCACGCCGATATCCTTGTCAACGGAGCGGTCCCACTCCACGCCGAAGGCATCGCGCCAGACATCGGGGCGTGTCTCGGTCCACGCGCTTGCCGGGCTCGATGAGAAGATCGTGAGGCAGTTGCCCAGGTTCGCCTCGAAGTTTGGATCGCCGAAGTACTCCTGCATCTTCCGGTAGGCCGGCACGGTGAATCCGACGTGATAGGGCGTTACGTCCGGTTGGCGATGCTCTATGGCGGCATACACTCTCTCTCGGTTGGTCATGGGGATGACTCCAGTTATGTGGCTCACTTTACTATTAACGAATTCGGTGCATTCGCCCATCCGGTCCTGCGTCGAAACAGCGGTGGGCTTCGTAAAGGCAACTCGCAGATATCTCTGGTATTTCCTTGTGGCCTTCGCTCCAAAGGTGATTCTTTGGCGTTGACATGCTCGTAAGGATAGCTTACACTTGTCTACATATTAGTGCTTAGGGGGACATGATGCGCAGCGGAGATTTGCGTGAGACTAGCGAATATGTTAAACGCAAGCATCACTACTTGAGGCGATATTGCAACATGGTCGCAACGGCGATGAAGGGCAAGTGGCACACTCTCTACATGGATGTTATGGCAGGACCTGGGGAGTGTTTGATTCGCGAGACGGGCGAGACATGTGACGGGTCGCCGCTTGTGGCCCTGCAGGCATTTACAGCGTTCAGTGAGTATTGGTTCTGCGAGCAAGACAAGTCACAGGCTGAATCCTTGCGGTCGAGAGTGTTAGAGCGTTTCCCGGCTGCGCCCGCAACTGTGGTGCAGGGCGACTGGAGGCAAACTGAAATCTGGCCGAAGTCTCTGTACTCAAGTCGTACACTTGCTCTTGCCTTCATTGATCCCACCGGCGTCTCGCAGGTGCCCTGGGAAGCCGTGAAGCGCCTAAGCGGTCTGCCTGCACGTATGGATATCCTACTCACGCTTCAGCACGGTATGGGCGTCCGCATGAATATCCCGCACTACCTGGGCTCCGAAGACGAAACGGCTCTCGATCGGTTCCTGGGTACGGACGTCTGGCGCGACCGTGTGCGCCACGGAGAGGACGGGACGATAGTTGTGTTTGAAATGTACTGCGAGCAAATGCGAAAACTAGGTTTCCGAACTGCAGAGTGGCAGCCTGTACGAATCAGCACTGGCGCAGTGCTGTACCACGTCTGTTTCTTCTCACGGCATGAAAGAGGCATGGACTTCTGGCGTAAGGCTGTCCAAATCGATGAATCCGGGCAACGGACGCTCGACTTCTAGGAGACCGAATGTGGCTACAAGCACACGCATAGAGTGGACAGACATAACCTGGAACCCAGTCACCGGATGCACGAAGATTAGTCAGGGATGCAAGCACTGTTATGCGGAGAGGATGGCAAGAAGGCTCCAGGCAATGGGCCAATCGAAGTATCGGCGCGGGTTCGCCGTTACGCTCCATCCTGACGCCCTTGATCAACCGCGGCAGTGGTCCACCCCTCGGCTTGTCTTTGTCAACTCCATGAGCGACTTGTTTCACGAACGGGTCCCGACCGAGTTCATTCGGGAGGTCTTCGGCGTGATGGTGGCATGTCCACGGCATACCTTTCAGGTGCTCACAAAGAGGTCCTCTCGAGCGCGAGCTGTATGCCGACAGCTTCCCTGGCCGAAGCACATTTGGATGGGGGTGAGTGTCGAAGACGCGTCGGCTCTTCATCGGGTAGATGATCTCCGCGCAATACCCGCTGCGGTTCGTTTTCTCTCCATCGAGCCGCTCCTTGGACCGCTGGACGGCCTCTCTGTGGAAGGGATAGACTGGGTGATCGTAGGAGGGGAGAGCGGGCCAGGTGCCCGGCCGATGCGGGCGGAATGGGTAGACTCTATCTATCAGTCCTGTGTCGAAGCCGGCGTGCCGTTCTTCTTCAAGCAGTGGGGTGGCGTACGGAAACGGCAGAAGGGCCGTACTCTCCGAGGCCGAACGTTCGATGAGATGCCGATACCTCGCAGCAGATGGCTGGCCTTGGCGAAGTCCGCTTGAGC
>CAZGLN010000015.1:12794-25716 GCA_964526545.1 uncultured Chthonomonadales bacterium | reverse complement strand
CTTACATGAGGCAACGACCACCCTTCGGCAAGATCTTAGGTGAGGCAATTCGAAAGGTTGACGGATGAGCCCATCCGCGCTATAATCCACAGTAACAATCTATAGAGAGCTAGGGGTGCTGGCGGAAGCCGGCTGAGACTCCGGTTGGTACCGGGGAACCCTGTGAACCTGATTCGGGTAATGCCGACGGAGGGAAGCGCAAGGTTTCCGCAAACGCCGCCACTTCCGCCAGGAGCTGCGCGGCGTTCTGTTTTTCCCGGTCCCGCCGAGCTCGCCGCGCGCTGGCGCCCTGCCTCTCGGACGGAGTAGCCATCCATGCAAGCACGCCGTGCACGCGCCTTTACACTGATCGAACTCCTTGTTGTCATCGCGATTATCGCCATTCTGGCGGCAATCCTCTTCCCAGTTTTCGCGCAGGCACGCGAGAAGGCACGCGAGACAACCTGCATCTCCAACAGCCGACAGATAGGCCTGCAAGTGCGCATGTACGTGCAGGACTACGACGAGACGATGCCCATCTTTTACGCCTACAACAGCCAGCCTCGCGCCGGTCAGCCAGGACACAAGGGGATCGAGCTCCTCATCCTGCCCTACGGCCGCAACCAGCAGCTCTTCCGATGCCCAAATGACAACGGGGGCCCGGGCGTTCAGGATCCCACCTACGGCTGCCCAGGAGTGAAGACCTATCACGAATGCTACGGCTCGAGTTACCGCTTCAGCAAGGGCAGCTTCAGCGTCGTGGCGGGTGAATCCAGCCAGAACAACTTCGTCTACACCTACACCACGCTGGTTACGGACGCGTCGTTCGCCTTTCCAGCCGAGACCCGCATGATCCGTGACGAGATGTTCCCCTTCTTCACGCAGGAGAAGTACGGTTATATGCCGGACTGGTACCAGCAATGGCATGTCCGCGGCGGCAGCGCCATCTTTGTGGATGGCCATGCCAAGTTCACGGTAAGCAGCGGCGACTTCGACAGGCACGTGGTGTGCCCGGCAGGCCAACGGAGCGGCGAGATCAACCCAAGCACAGGTCGGATGTACTACTGGGGGTGCGATTGACAAACCAGCGTTCCACCGTGAGAGAGGCAGAGAGCAAGCCGCACCCTACAGCCATCATTCTGGCTAACGGCGATCCGCCTCCACTCAGCCTGTTCAAGCAGCTCGTAGAGACGGCTGCAAGCTGGGGCGGGGCGCCGCTGCTCATTGCCGCGGATGGCGCGGCTCAGAGGCTGCGGGAACTCGGGTGGTCCCCTCATCTGGTGGTCGGCGACTTCGACTCCCTGCCCCCCGCCCTGCGCGAGGAGCTCGGCAGTTCGGAGTTTCTGCACGTGCCGGACCAGGAGACCTCGGACATTGAGAAGGCCGTGCAGGTCGCCCTCGAACGCGGTGCGCAGCGCATTCTGTTGATGGGCACCCGCGGTGACCGGCTGGATCACTGGCTAACCGCGCTCAGCGTAATGATGGCCTACCATGCGCGAGTTCGCATTCAGCTTGTGGACACGCGATTTGTCTGCGAAATCGTGCAGGGCAGCCTGGTATGGCGCGGCCGCGCTGGCGACACAATCTCCCTTGTCGCCTTCCAGCAAGCGGAGGGCGTATCGCTGGAAGGCGTGCGCTGGCCTTTGCGCGGCGAGACGCTCGCCCCTGGTTCCCGAGGCGTCAGCAACGTCATGACGGGCGATGAGGCCCGCCTCTCGGTGCGTCAGGGCTTCCTGCTGCTCTGCCGCGAACATCGTGGCGAGCTCAGGAGCCGCCTATGACACGGGCGGGTTTTGCTCCCATTGATACCGCCCTGGTGCTCGCGTTCCTCGCTGCAACACTCATTGCAGGCTTCTGGCGGCGGCGCTACAGCGACGAAGCCTACATGATTGCTGAGCGCTCGCTCAGCCTGCCCGTGTTTGTGGCCACCCTGGTGGCGACCTTCTACGGGGGCATCCTGGCGGTCGGCGAGTTCACCTACGGTTACGGCCTTGTTACCTGGACGACCCAGGGCCTGCCCTACTATCTCTTCGCCATTCTCTTCGCCCTGCTCCTGGCCCCTCGTGTGCGCCGCGCCGCCCTCTACACGGTTCCGGATAAGTTGGCCCTGGACTACGGCAGGCTTAGCGGCGTCCTGGGGGGCGTGCTCACCTTTGTCCTCGCCTCCCCTGCGCCGTACATTCTTATGGCCGGGCAACTGGCCGCGGTGGCCCTCGGTCTGCCGCTGCTGCCGGCGATTCTTCTGGCGACGATCGTTTCGGTGGTCTATGTCTTTGTTGGCGGATTTCTGGCGGATGTCCGCGTGAATGTCTTCCAGTTCTGCCTGATGTTCGCGGGATTCGCCGTCGCGCTGCCCGCCGTGATCTCCCGAACCGGCGGGCTGGATTGGATGGCCTCGCGTGTGCCGCCGGACCACCTGAAATGGGATGGCGGCATGGGTGCGGGCTATGTGGCGGTGTGGTTCTTCATTGCCCTATGGACATTCGTGGACCCTGGGTTCCACCAACGCTGTTACGCCGCCCGCAGCCAGCGCATTGCCCGCAACGGCATGCTTGTTGCCGTAGGCTGCTGGCTGGTTTTTGATGCCATGACGACCACGACGGGCCTCTATGCCAGGGCCGCCATGCCGGACCTGCCGCCCTCGCAGCATGGCATGGCCTTCCCGCTGCTCGCAGAGCGGCTGCTGCCGCCCGGCGTCAAGGGCCTCTTCTACGTCGGCATGATGGCAACTGTGATGTCCAGCGTGGTCTCCTACACCTTCCTCTCGGCAACCGCGGTCGGCCGTGATGTGCTCTGGCGCCTGGCGGCTGAGCCGGAGGCAAAGGCGCCGCTCTTCACGCGATGGGGATTGGCCGTCTCCACCCTGATCGCCGTTCTGATCGCCTGGTGGGTGCCTTCTGTTGTGAAGCAGTGGTACCTGCTGGGAACCGTGGTGGTGCCGGGACTGCTCCTGCCCGTGCTCTCGGGCTATGTTCCCGGCTGCAAGGCTTCGCCGCGTGTTGTGCCCGCGGCAATGGTGCTTGGGGCGGGCACTGCAACTGCATGGATGCTGGCCGGCTGGCTGCCGCATGGGCCGCACATGGATACCACGCTCTTCCCGCTCGGCATCCAACCCATGTACGCGGGAATCACGGCATCCGCGCTGGCCTTCGCGCTCGGGTGGCCGCTGCGGCCAGGAGCCCACCGGCAAAACCCTTAACGCGGTTTCTGCACGCCCTCAACGATGCGCAGGATCCTGGCGGATACATCCGGCGACAGTCTGCCATGCGCCAGAAGTTCCGCCACAAGCTGGTCCGCATCGCCGCCAAAGTGCTTCTCCAGCAGTTCCATCACGGCCGCGCCGCGCACCTCCTCCTCGGTCGCCGTCGGATAGTAACAATGCTGGCGATCGCCGTTGCGCGTGGTGTGCCCAACCAGAGAGCGCTTCTCGAGGCTGCGCAGCACCGTAAGGACGGTGGTATAGGCCGGAAGTGGATCGTCGCGAAGCTCGGCACGAACCTGGTGCACCGTGGCCTCGCCAAGCTTCCATAGCACCTGCAGCACGGAGACCTGAAGCTCACCGAGCTGAGTCAACCTGCGTTCCACGAAGCCCCTCCCCCAACCATGGCGCCCTGCATTCTATCCCGTGTGTGTAGCGAAGTCAACTTAGAGACCACTCATTCGCGGCTGCGGACCTCATCCCCCTATACTTCGACTTAACTAACTGAGCGCGCAAGACCCTTCCAAGACGGCCTTCCTCAAGCGCGCCGACACGCACGCGATGCACGACGCGCTCCACTCGATATGGGATCAGTTTCATTGACGATCCGCGGCTGCGTCGGCTATAATCTAGCGCACGGCCCGACCCCGCCCCTGCGCGGGGTCGTTTGGGCATATGGAGGTCCTGAGTGCCACGAGTAGCGCTGCATCGGTCCGCGCTCTGCGGAGTGATCCTGCTTGCTTCCTCATGGGCCGGCGCCGTGCCCTACATCAACCAGAGTCTCCGATTTGCAGTAACCCCACCCCCCGGCTGGGAGATTCGCCCCGGGGCGGATGCCGTAGTGGTTTTCGCCGAACCAGGGCCCGCAGTGAGCTCCATGCCGGCGCGCACGGAGACCAACGAGGAGTTCCTGGCCAGGGTGCGCCGGGAGCTGAACGGAGTAGAACAGGCCTCACCCTTTCGCGCCAGCATCACGATTTTCGCAAGATTCCAGCCAGGAATACAGCTTCGCCAGCACGTCAACAGCACAAGGGCGCGCCTCGGCAAGAGCCGGACACACAAGATACTGGGTGAAACCACCACCCGGTTGGGTGGCTTGGAGGCCATTGATAGGTTGGCGCGCGTCGCGATTGCCGGCAGGCCGGTCATGCAGACACGTGAGATCTTCTGCGTGCGCGAGAACCGCCTCTTCGTCATTACGCTAAGTGCGCTTCCCGGCGATTTCAAGCGCTATTCAGACGAGTTCGACAAGGTGTTGGCCAGCTTTGTCTGGCGATAGAAGCAAAATCCAAGGACACGCCGGCTGAAGCCGCGCATTAACCGAATGGACTACAAGGCGACACTCAACCTACCGTTGCAGGACTCGGATCCGCGCGCCCTCCCGTTGCGCGCCTCTCTTCCCACCCGCGAGCCGGAGATTCAGGCATACTGGGAGAGCATTGATCTCTACCGGCTCTCGCTGGAGCGGGAAGGCCCGACGTTCGTGCTTCATGACGGTCCTCCCTACTCCAACAACGATATTCATCTTGGACACGCCCTGAACAAGATCGCCAAGGATATCATCGTCAAGTACAAGACGATGCGCGGATTTCGTGCCCCCTACGTGCCCGGATGGGACAACCACGGCATGCCCATCGAGAACGAGGTCTCGAAGAGGTTCCGCGCCGAGGGAGTACAGCCCGACAAGGTAACCATGCGGCAGCGCTGCCGGGAATATGCGGCGTTCTTCGTGGAGAAGCAGAAGGAGCAGTTCAAGCGGCTGGGCGTGCGTGGCGATTGGAACAACCCTTACCTCACCATGTCGCCCGAGTTCGAGGCGCGAATCATCGAGGTCTTCGGTGAGTTGGCGGAGCGCGGCTACATCTACCGCGGCCTGAAGCCAGTTCTCTGGTGCGCGGATTGCGAAACCGCCCTGGCGGATGCCGAGGTGGAATACCACGACCACACCTCGCGCAGCATCTACGTGCGATTTCCGCTTCTTTCGGATCCAAATGGGGTCTTCGCTTCGGCGCCGAATCCCGAAAGGTGCACGCTGCCCATCTGGACAACCACTCCCTGGACCATTCCGGCCAACGTGGCGCTCGCGGTTCATCCGGATGCCGATTATGTACTCTGTGCAGCGGGAGACGAGGCTTTCCTGGTGGCGGCGCCCCTGGTTGAGCGCTTTACCCAGGCCGTCGGCCTGCCTGAGGCCCGCATCCTCTCGCGGCTCCGCGGCCAGCAGCTTGTTGGCCTGGTGGCGCGGCACCCTCTGTTCGATCGCTCCTCTCCGGTTGTGTGTGCGGACTACGTGACGATGGAGGATGGCACCGGCATCGTGCATACCGCTCCCGGCCACGGCAAGGAAGACTTCGAAACGGGCCAGCGCGAAGGATTGGAGATCCTCTGTCCGGTGGACCCGGCCGGGGTCTTCACCGCACAGGCCGGCGCCAGGTTCGAGGGGCTGCGCATTCTGGGAGGCGATGCGGATCGGGCCGTGGTCAGTGCCCTCAGCGAGGCCGATGCACTCCTGGCGGATACCGAGTACCAGCATCAGTATCCCCACTGCTGGCGCTGCCGCAATCCCCTCCTCTTCCGCGCCACGGTTCAGTGGTTCATGGACATAGACCACAACGGCCACCGCGAGCGAGCCCTGCGCGCCATCCAGGAGGTCAAGTGGTATCCGCCAGCAAGCCAGAATCGCATCTCTTCCATGGTTGCAACACGGCCGGATTGGTGCCTGAGCCGCCAGAGGGCCTGGGGCGTGGGCATACCCGCGTTCTACTGCGAGAGCTGCGGCAAGGAGATACTGGACGGACGGGCCATCCGTGCCGTGCATGATCTGGTCGCGCGGGAGTCCTCGGACGCGTGGTACGCCCTCCCCGCCGAGAACATCCTGCCGCCGGACTTTGCTTGCCCGGCATGCGGCGGCAAGGACCTGCGCAAGGAGACCGACATCCTCGACGTATGGTTCGACTCCGGCTCAACCCATTTCGCCGTGCTGGAGAACCCGAAATGGCCGGAACTGCAGTGGCCTGCCGATGTCTATCTGGAAGGCTCCGACCAGCATCGGGGCTGGTTCAACTCCTCCCTCATGGTAGCCGTGGGAGTACGCCATGCCCCGCCCTACAGGGCCGTCATCACGAACGGCTGGACTCTGGATGAGACCGGCAAGGCCATGCACAAATCGCTGGGCAACGCCGTGTCGCCAAACGTTGTGGTGGACAAGTTGGGCGCGGACGTGCTGAGGCTCTGGGTGGCCTCCACGGACTATCTGGAAGACGTGCGCTGCTCCGACGGCATCCTGGAACAGGTGGCCAAGACCTTCCAGCGCATTCGCAACACACTGCGATTCATGGTCAACAACCTGGGCGACTTCGACCACTCGCGAGACGCCGTGCCGTTTGACGAGATGCACGACCTGGACAGGTGGGCGCTTGCGCAGTTTGACAGGGTGGTAGCACAGTGTGAGGCGGCATACGAGTCGTTCGAGTTTCACAAGCTCTACCATGCCGTAGGCAATCTCTGCGCGGTAGAGCTGAGCGCCTTCTACCTGGACGTGCTGAAGGACCGCCTCTACTGTTCCGCGCGGCAATCTCGTGAGCGGCGGTCCGCCCAGACCGCGCTGCATTCACTGGCGTCCGGCCTTGCGCGCGTGTTGGCGCCGATTCTCTCGCATACAGCCGAGGACGTCTGGGAGAAGCTGGGCATGCGGTCGCAGCTCCCCAGTGTGCAGCTGGCGCCCTTCCCGGAAGCCGCGCCGCACGTGTTCGCGGAGGTGGAGGCGCTCTGGGCGCCGGTGCTCGGCCTGCGTGAGAGCATAAATCAGCACATCGAAGCCGCCCGACAGGCCAGGACCATCGGGAATCCGCTGGAATCGCTTGTGGAGATAGAAGCGGAGCCCGAGGTCATTGAAGCACTGCAGCGCGTGGAGCATAGCCTTGCCGCTGTCTACAAGGTCTCCCAGGTGCGCCTTGTTGCCAGGCCGGAGGGAACGGCCGAGATACGCGTATCGCCGGCTCCTGGCGCCAAGTGCGCCCGGTGCTGGCTGGTGCGCACCGACGTTGGCCACAGCCAGGACCACCCGCTGCTGTGCGGCCGATGCGCGCAAGTGGTGGCGGAGGCCTGAAACAACGAGGCCGCGTTAGGCAGCGACGGGAGCACGTTCCATGCGTCCAGCCGAGATTGAGCGTCTACAAGCGCAGCTGCGCGAGATGGAGACACGTCTGTTGGCGGACCGATCCCGCCTTGTGCACCAGGAGTCCATGAGTGCCGAGACGGGTGAGCTGGTGGATTTCGACATGAACCATCCGGCGGATGCCGGCAGCGACCTGTATGAACGCGAGAAGGAGATCGCCTTCGCCGAGAACATTGATGAGATGCTCTCTCTCGTGCGGCAGGCGCTGGCCAAGATAGAAAACGGAACCTACGGCCGCTGCGATCTTTGCGGCGGCGCCATTGCTCCGGCCAGGCTCGCCGCCCTGCCCTACGCCTCCCTCTGCATCGCCTGCCAATCCAGGATGGAAGGCTGATGCGTCCGTCGCTCTTCTACACCCTGGCCGGAGTGATCCTCGTGGCAGATCAGGTGACCAAGTGGGCGGTCATCCAGAATCTGCCGGTACACGCCAGCCGTCCGGTTCTCGGGTCCATCCTCTCGTTCACGCACACCCAGAACCGAGGCGGCGCCTTCAGTCTGTTCAATGCCCCTCCGGCGGTCTTCGTTGTTGTGGCCATACTGGCGGTCTCAACGATGGTCTACGTCTACCATCGCACGGCGCGTCAGGATCTGCGCACCTCGGCCGCGCTCTCCCTTGCCTGCGGAGGAGCGCTCGGCAACCTGATAGACAGAGCCCGACTTGGCTATGTGATAGACTTCTTCGACGTGCACTTCTGGCCCATCTTCAACATCGCGGACTCCGCCATCACGCTGGGTATCGTGCTCCTGCTCCTGGGTCATCTTCCGCTCGGCCGGCGTGCAAGGCTGCCTGCGAACGATCCCACCTCAACGGCCGGCGAACCATCGTAAGGCATTGCGTCCCGTACTCTTCGAGATAGGCTCCTTCCCCGTACGCGCCTATGGCATCATGGTGCTTGCGGGCTTCCTGCTCGCTCTTGCCTACGCAGTCTCCCAGGCCAGGAAGGACCTCGCGAAGGGGGATGCCTGCGCGCCAGGCGCTATCCGCCCGGAACACGTGTTCGATATGTCGGTGATGGGCCTCTTCCTTGGCATCGTGGGGGCGCGCGCGCTCTACGTGCTGCTGAACCTGCGAGAGTTCCTTAGGCAGCCGCTCGAGGCGTTCAAGGTGTGGACTGGAGGAGTCTCCATCCACGGCGCCATTATCGCCGCCATTCTCTGGCTAGCCTTCTACAGCCGCCGCCAACGCATCGCGTTCTTTCGGTTTGCCGATCTCTGCGCGCCAGCCTTCGCGCTGGGTTATGCGGTGGGCCGCATCGGATGTTTTCTCAACGGATGCTGCTACGGCCATGCCTGCGACCTGCCCTGGGCGGTGCGCTTCTACCGCGATGGAGACTACGGCTCGCTCACGCCGCCAAGCCACCCTACCCAACTCTACGCGGCGGTCGCGAACCTCGCGTTCTTCGTACTCCTGCACCTCTGGCGCAAGCGTCGGCATGTAACCGGCGACATATTCTTCGGCTATCTGGTGCTCTACAGCGTTTACCGGTTCGTTGACGAAGCGTTTCGTCGCGAGGCATCGGCCGTGGTTCTGGCCGCCGGCCTCACCTACGCGCAGGTCTTCACCCTCCTCGCGCTGGCATGGCGAAGCACCCGCGCAAGATCTGCTCATCAACTTCCAGAAAAACCCGATGGAATTGACGGCGGGGGAGCGGTGTGTTAGAATAAGGTCGCTCGGCGCCGTACCCAAGTGGCTAAGGGAGAGGTCTGCAAAACCTTTATTCAGCGGTTCGAATCCGCTCGGCGCCTATTTTTTTATTACCCTGCTTCTATCAAAGGCCCGGGTGGTGGAATTGGTACACTCTTTCCCTGCCCCAAGCCTTGAGCCTGGGCTCTAAAGAAGCATTCCCTCCTGCACCGACCTGAGCACACAGGGTACCGGATGAACGCTTCTTCGAAGGCGCACCGGCTCTCTTCTAATCAATATTCTCATCTATTAGTAAAGAAGTTGGCGCATTCAGGCCATAATAGTATTTGCACGCACGTTCGTTTGATTGCGGGTGGCAGCATAGTGTGCCAGGGCCAGCCGATGCTGTCGCACGAACAGGAGCTGCGAGTGTACCGACGCGATAGCCTCGCTAGAGCCGACGCGCCGGCGGTTGCGGGTCGTTCCGCTACCGACGCAGTCCGTGTGTTGGTCGTAGATGATGACGGGCTCGTGCGCGATGCTCTCGCGACCGTGCTTCGCGAGCATGGTTATATCGTGGATGCGCTCGCGTCACCCGAAGAAGCCCTGGCGGCGGTCCGAATCGGCCACTACGATCTCCTCTTCCTGGATGTCTTCTTCCCCGCGGCATCCGCGCTGGACTACCTGGGCGGATTTACGCGCGCGGCACCTCATACCCCCATCATTCTCCTCAGCGGCTGCGCGGATACGGACGTCGTGCGGCGAGCGCTCGCCGCGGGGGCGGCGGATTACGTAACCAAGCCGTGGGGCAGTCACGAGCTCCCCATCATCGTTGAGCGCAACCTCGCGCGCCGCGATGCGCTGTTCCATGCCACACTGGCCCATCGCCACCAGCTTCAAGTCTCCTACGAGAGTGTGCTGGATGCGCTGCTGACAGCGCTCGATACCCGAAACACGGAGACGGAGGGCCACTCAGAGCGCGTTACGGCCTACACTATGGTCCTTGCGGATGTCATGGGCGTGCCCAGTGAGGAGCTCTACCACATCGAGCGTGGCGCGCTGCTGCACGATATCGGCAAAATCGGCGTGCCCGATCGGGTCTTGCTGAAACCCGGCCCCCTGGACGAGGAAGAGTGGGCGGAGATGCGCAAACATCCGGTAGTAGGCTACGGGATGTGCCGCCGCATTGATTTTCTCGCTGGAGCCGCGCTGATTGTGCTGCATCACCACGAACGATGGGATGGCAAGGGCTATCCGGAGGGCATCAAAGGGAGAGACATCCACCCGGGTGCCCGGATGTTCAGCGTCGTGGATGCCTATGATGCGATGACGACCGACAGACCCTACCGACAGGCATTCACCGATGACCAGGCGCGCGCCGAGATTGCTCGCTGCAGTGGAACGCAGTTCGATCCCGATGTCGTTGCCGCGTTCCTGAGCATTCCCGCCGCACGCCTGGTGGAGCTGAGAGAGCAGCTCGCCAGGTGAGCGGCTGGCTGGTGCCGTGCTACGCCAGATCCGCGTAGGTTGGCGTGGAGAGGTACCTCTCACCTGTCGAGGGGATGATGACTACCACCAGTTTGCCGGCGCTCTCCGGTCGCCTCGCCACTTCGAGGGCCGCATGCACGGCGGCACCGGATGAGATGCCCGCGAAGACACCCTCCTCCCGTGCCAGCCTCCGTGCCATCTCCCGCGCCTGCTGATCCTCTACCTGGATAATCTCATCAATGATGGAGCGATCGAGGATGTCCGGCACGAAACCGGCACCGATGCCCTGAATGGCGTGAGGCCCTCGTGGGCAACCGCTCAGCACCGCCGAAGCCGCCGGTTCCACCGCCACGCAGCGCAGGCTGGGTCGCCGCGGCTTCAGCACCTGCCCCACGCCGGTGATGGTGCCGCCCGTGCCCACCCCCGACACCACGATGTCCACCTGCCCGTCCGTATCGCGCCAGATCTCCTCGGCGGTTGTCTGGCGGTGTATCTCCGGATTGGCCGGGTTCTTGAATTGCTGAGGGATGAGGTAGTTGGGATTCTCGGCCGCCATCGCTTCCGCGCGCGCAATGGCGCCCGGCATTCCTTCTGGACCGGGTGTCAGGACCAGTTCCGCCCCCAGAGCGCGCAGCAGCGCTCGACGCTCCGCGGACATGGTCTCCGGCATCACCAGCGTGCAGCGGTAACCCCGCGCGGCACACACGAAAGCAAGCGCTATGCCGGTGTTGCCGCTGGTAGGCTCCAAGATGATGGTATCCGGACCGATCTTGCCCGCCTGCTCCGCGGCGCGTATCATCGCCACGCCGATGCGGTCCTTCACGCTGGAGAGGGGGTTGAAGTACTCCAACTTGGCGACCACGGTCGCACCTATGCCCTCGGTAACTCGGTTGAGACGCACCATCGGCGTGTTGCCAATGAGTTCGGTGATGTCGCTTGCTATTCGCACGCTTGCCTACCTCCGTTCAATAAGTCACAAACTAGATGCCCGGCATAATGCTCAGCGCGTCGTCCAGCCGCAGACGCTGCGTTACAAGATCGGCAATGGTCACACGGTCCAGTTCCGCTGCCAGCCGCTCCTCCAGCCTTGCGGCAAACTGCTGGACCACGAAGGCAGCGCCGCGGTCCGAGGACTCAAACGGCTCGGGCCGTTCCACCACGAGCAGGTGGCTGCCCGTTACTGCGCGCACGACGTCGCCCACGGTGATGCGCGAAGCCGGCCGAGCGAGCGTGTAGCCGCCGCCCGCGCCGCGAATGCTGCGGATAAGCCCCTCCCGCTTCAGCACGGAGAGGATCTGGTCGAGATACGGGCCGCGAATGCTCTGGCGCGCGGCGATTTCTCGGCTCTGGCAGGCGACGTCCGGCGGCTGTTGGGCCAGGTCCACCATGGCCCGCAACGCATAGTTCACACGCGCATTGAAGAGCGGCATCTGCTCGGTGCTCCCGCTGATCCACTATTGTTGACTAAACCAGTATACTTTATCTCCCAACGAACGGTCAACAGCATAGCGGTTTGACATGACCCTGCCGCGAGGGTAGACTAGCCGTGCCATGAACGAGTCGCGCCCAGCCGTGCCACAGGGCCTCCAGGTATTCGAGAACCCCAGGCCAGACCGGCCGTACCGGATTGTGCACACCTGCCGCGAATTCACCTCCGTCTGTCCGGTTACCGGCCTTCCCGATTTCGGCACCATCACCGTGGACTATGTGCCTAGCCGCCTCTGCGTGGAGCTGAAGTCGCTCAAGTACTATCTGCTCGGCTACCGCAACCAGGGCATCTTCTACGAGGCGGTGGTCAACCAGATACTGGAAGATCTCGTGGAGGCGTGCGCACCTCGATCAATGCGGGTGACTGGCGAGTTCAGCGTGCGCGGCGGCATCTCATCGGTCGTTACGGCGGAGTACCCGAATCCGTGTACACCCTCGTAGTGCGTGCCCGATTCGAGGCCGCGCACGACATTCCGGGACACCCGGGAAAGTGCGCCCGGCTCCATGGCCACAGCTACCGCGTGGAGGCGGAGTTCTCCGGGCACAGCCTGAATGACCTGGGCATGCTCGTAGACTTCGGGGACCTGAAGAAGGTTATCAACGAGTTTCTGCCGGATCATGTCTACCTGAACGAACTGCTGCCCTTTACAACCACAGCCGAAAATCTCGCCCGCTGGATTTTCGAGCAGCTAAAGGCTAGAGACCTGCCGGTTACGGCGGTTACCTTGTGGGAGACCGAGCGGTACGCCTGCCGCTACACCCCAGACACGTAGTCCCGCGGCCGCGTGCGGCGGAGGATGCACCTTAGCGCGCGCACCAAGTTCGGAGCATGCCTGCCTTGTGTAAACCTGCCATTTACGACGTGGTCATCGTGGGCGCCGGTCCTGTTGGGCTTTTTGCGGCCTTTTATGCCGGCATCCGGGGCATGAGCGCCGAAATAGTGGATTCCCTGCCCGAGCCCGGAGGA
>CAZGLN010000015.1:11770-12784 GCA_964526545.1 uncultured Chthonomonadales bacterium | reverse complement strand
GCCCTCTATCCAGAGAAGGTGATTTACGATATGCCGGGTTTTGTCGCCATCCGAGCCCAGGAACTGGTGGACCGGATGGTGGCCCAGGGCACGCGGTTCGGCGCAACCCTCTCTCTCAACGAGACCATCACAAGCCTGACGCGCACGGACGATGGTATCTATGTGCTGGGCGGCAGCCGCACCACGCATCTGGCTCGGACGGTTATCCTGAGCGTGGGGCCGGGCGCCTTCTCGCCGAAGCGTCTCGACGTGCCTGGATTGGCGGACCTGGAAGGGCGCGGCGTCTACTACATGGTGCGAGATACCAGCAGCATGCAGGGGCGTCGCGTGGTCATCGTCGGAGGCGGCGATTCCGCGCTGGATTGGGCGAAGCACCTGGAGGATGTGGCGAGCTCGGTCGTGCTCGTCCACCGCCGCGACGGCTTCCGCGCACACGAGGAGAGCGTGGATTGGCTGCTCAACCGCTCACGCGTGCGCACCATGCTGTGGCATGAGCTTCGCCGCGTGGAGGGCGCCGAACACCTGGAGCGGGTAGTCGTCTTTGACAACCGCACCGGCGCCGAAACATGCCTCGAAGCCGATGCCCTCTTGATTAGCGTTGGCTTCAGTGCGTCGCTCGGGCCGCTCTCAACCTGGGGGCTCGAGCTGGCCGGCAACCAGATTGTTGTCAACGGGAAGATGGAGACCAATCTGCCGGGCGTATATGCCGTAGGCGATGTGGCCACCTACCCTGCGAAGCTCAA
The DNA here is from genome assembly GCA_964526545.1 of uncultured Chthonomonadales bacterium. GTDB lineage: Bacteria > Armatimonadota > Chthonomonadetes > Chthonomonadales > CAJBBX01 > CAZGLN01. Next base: position 12,041 of record CAZGLN010000015.1, on the reverse strand, counting down.
ACTGATTGCCACCGGCGTGGGCGAGGCATGCATCGCCGTGAACTTCGCCAAGACGCGCATAGACCCCACGGCGAAGGCCTTTCCGGGCCATAGCTCCGCCCTCAAGCTGCCCGCGGACTCCGCTCCGGCTAGCGGGTCACCCTAACTGCCCGGCGCCTGCGCGCTGGTCTCTGCTGCCCGAGCCTGCCGCATCGCAAGTAAGGAGGCGATAAAGGCGGCAGCGGTCAGCCACACGTTGATGGGCACAAACATGCGCAAGGGAAAGAGTGTA
>CAZGLN010000015.1:0-11760 GCA_964526545.1 uncultured Chthonomonadales bacterium | reverse complement strand
CCCATCCCACGCAGGATGTCTTCGTATCGGTAGGAGACGTTGACCACGCCGAAGACAACGAGAACCACGAGGCAGGCCGCGAGCAGTGCCGCAACGGGAACGGACCAACGGCCCGAGCGCCGCCGCCACTCCAGAGCCACGATCAGCGGTATCCAGAGGAAGATGCCGTCATACAACTGATGGTAGATGACAATCAGGCTGAAGAGCGTAAGAGACGCTAACGGCCAGTTTAGAGAATGGCGCGGCCAACCGCGCAGCGACCAGAGCGTGGCGCCCAGGACGGCGATCTGACTTATCAGCGTAAGGATGCCTGCCAGCTTAGTTTCCCCCGCGACGGCGCGCCATAGGTGGTCCAGACTCAGCATGTGTGCATTCGGCGCCTCCCCTCGAAGCTCGGCAGTGAAGGCCCGCATGGAGGCCGGCGCGGCTGTGAGCATGGAGAAGCCGCCTGCCTGTAAGCACGCAATGGCCGTGCCAACCGCAATCACCAGACTCATCCACGCCAGCAAGCGCCACTCTCGCCGCCAGAGTGCCAGAAAGTAGAGAGGAATCACCGAGGAGAACTTGATGCTGGCTACACCCAGCAGGATGCCGGCGGCTGCATGCTTCCGTGCCAGCATGGTGTGCAGCACCGCCATCATCAGGCCGAATTCCACAAGGGAGAGCTGGCCGAGAGTCGCCACATGCTGCACAAGACGCGTCTGACAGGCGAGGCCGATGAAGCAGAGCTTGGCGGCGGCGGACCACGAGGCGGCGGTGAGCTGCACCAACCACACAAGCCCAAACACCATCATGACGAAGCTCAGGCACCACCAGACCTTCAGAAGCGTCTGCCAGGATAGCAGAGAAAACGGCGCCATGATGGGCAGAGTGTGCGGCAGATAGCCGTAATGGTGCCAATATCTGTATGGTCGCGGACTATACTGCTCAAACTGCTCGCGCGTGGATGCGTAGGGGTTGATCCCATCCAGCCACATCCGAGAGGGAACCACATACCAGGGGAGGTCCATGGCGTCGTAGGCGCGCACCCATCCCTGCTGGGCCACGAAGGCTAGACCCAACAGGCACACGACAAGCCATAGCCGCGTCTGCTTCCGCTGCCACTCACGCCGTATCTGCCTAAGGAGTTCCAGCAAGCGTCACTCCTCCTCCCATAGGTGCTCACCCGTACATTATGGCTATGTTCGCCCGTACCTCCCATGGCAGCGCGCGCTTCTGGTGCGTCCTGATCGCCGCAGGCCTTGGACTGCTGGTATCCGCGGGCTGTTCGCGAACGATTAACCGCGCCGCCGAGAGGCGCATACGCGACATCCTGCCGGAGGTGGTGGGACCCGCTCGAAGCTGGCGCGCATTCGTGCGTTCCTCGCCGATAAATACCGTTCGCGGGCGGCTGGGAGACGTGGATATAGAGGGAGAGGATGTTGAACTGGCCGGCATCGTGCGGTGCGCCAGGCTGCGGCTGCATCTGCGGCAGGTGGCGGTGGATACGCTTCAGGGCGAGGTGGAGTCCATTGCCGCAACACACTTTGAGGCCGTGGTGGATGAGGCCGCCGTAAACGATTACCTGAAGGCAAGTCCGCCGCCCGCCGATGAGCCCGTTCGCATCGAGAGCGTGCGTCTACTGGATGGCCGCATCTACGCGCGCGGCACGCGGTGGCTGCTCGGCAGGGCATGGCCCTTCACCACAAGTGTGGAACCCGAACTGGTGAACGGGACCCGCCTGCTGTTCGATCCGCTCCGAATCTCCATTGTCGGTGTGCGCGTTCCCCTACCTGCATCCTGGCTTAGCTGGTTGGCGCGCAGGCTGAGTGACGGCTTCGACTTCAGGGAACTTCCTTTTCCCGTGCGTATCCGGCGCTTCGAGGTACGGCGCGGGCAACTTCTCATCCAGGGCACGGCGGATGTCGCCGAAATCCTCAGACGCTCCCGCGAGCTTTCGCGTGGTCCGCTCCTGCCGGCCTCGGGTTCCGAGAGGCCCATGCCGAACATGTTGGCGGAATAGGTACAATCACTCTCATCGCTGGCGCTCAGAGGAGACCCTTTATGCGATTGGCTGCCATTGCCGTGCTCGTCTGCAGTCTGACGGTTATCGGGCCGCACTGCTCGGCGCAGTCGAACCCCGAGCAGACACTCCAGGAACTGAACCGGTGGTTTTCGCAGAGACTGAACGAGGTTCGCTCCTCGGGCGGTGATGCCGCCGCCATAAATGCCCTCATGAAGGAGCGCGTGGACAAGGCAAAGGGGGCGCTTCAGGGAGTGGATCTGGCCAATCAGCCGCCCGCTACATGCCTCGCATGGGCGCAGCTCTGCCAGATCGCTCAACAGCCCGGGCAGGTCATCGTGGCGGCTCAGCGCTTTCTGCAATCGGAGCCGGAGGAGGGCCGCAAACAGGCAGCCCTTAGCCTGCTTCTCGGAGCCTACCAGGCCACCCGCGATGCGGACGGAATACTGAAGACTCTGGACCAGGTGCGTCCCGCGAACACTCTTGCGGCGCGCAGTCTGGTAGGCATGATCGCCAGAGGATACGCCGGAATCGTGGCGGAGAAGAAGGGTCCCGATGCGGCACTTACGCTGTTGGAGCGCGCAGAGCGCATGCTGCCGGCAGATGCGCCCTCCGATGACCGCGAGCGGCAAGTTCACGGAAGCGCGGTCGCGGCGGTGGCGGAGGCACGCGCCGATATCCTGACGAAGGTGGGCAAGAAGGCAGAAGCCCTTGCAGTGCTCGAGGCAGCCATCGCCAAGCTTGGCGACAACCAGGCCGCCCGAGGTATAGCGGCCAAGTTAGCGCATGCCAGGCTGCCTGGATCGCCTGCTCCCGAGATCAAGATGGAGCGAGGCTACGGCAATTTCCCTGGACTGGAGAAGCTGCGCGGCAAGGTGGTTGTGCTGGACTTCATGGCGCACTGGTGCCCGCCCTGCAAGGCGAGCTATCCGGCCACCAAGGAGATGTACAAGGAGTGGAAGGATCGCGGCCTGGAGATTGTGGGGATTACCACCTATTACGGGTACTACGGCCAGGAGCGGAATCTCTCACCCGATCAGGAGTTCGCCAAGCTGCAGGACCACATCAATGAGTTCGGGGTACCCTGGCCGCTGATCGTGGGTGATCGCAGCAACTTCACCGCCTACGGCGTAAGCGGTATACCCCAGTACGTCGTAATAGACCGTGAGGGGAAAGTTAAGTCCATCACGGTTGGGTATAGCCCCGCCCTGCACGAAGAGCTTCGCAAGAGTGTGGAAGAAGCCCTCGGAAAGTAACTCCCCCAGATGAAAACGACAGGCCCAGCGCTGCGAAGTGCGGGGCCTGTCCGCTTAGTCATCAACGCCGCCGGCTATGGCCGCCAGAACGCGTCCGGATCCGCCTGCACCGGTGCTCCGTTCCGAGGAACGTTCACGCCCGCAGACCACAGAATGCCGTTCACAAGAATACGCCTGAAGGCCTCCCCCTTGAAACTCTCGTAGAAGTGGCCGAGCGTGATGCCGAACGATCGGCCCTTGCCCTTCGGCCGGTCGTAGGTCCAGGCCACCACCTGGTCCACATCCTTCAGACGAACCTTTAGCAGGGGGCGCGCCCCAGGCTCAAATCGCAGGTCGCAGTAGTACTCCTCGTGGTGCTCGAACTCTTCCCAGCCGCGATTGATGGGACTTCGTGGATCCATCTTCTCCAGCCGCGCCTTGCTCACATCGAGCTTGCTGAACGAAGTGTTGAACCACCCGCCCAGCAGCGATTGGTACGTAGGGCCCAGGTCCGGCTGCGCATCCGTTGCCCAGTGAATAGCCACAAGGCCAGCGCCCTCGTTCAGCAGGCGCTCGGCCGCGGCACGATTATCCGGATGCAGCAGAATGTTGCCGCCCGGGCTGGTGTAGAACACGATTGCGCGGACACCCTTCAGAACCTCGGGATCCTTCGGCCATCCATCCGAGACGATGGCTTCCACTCCCCTGGTCTGCTCGAGGCAGTGCTTCAATAGGTCGCATACCTGCAAGTACATATGCGTACCCGGCGGATGGTCCGGCTGATGTCCGATGAGCAGAATCCGCGTGCGCGGCTGTCCGCTGGCGCAGCACGCCGCCAATAAGAGGAGCGGTACGGCCAGAAATGTCCATCGGCTCATGTTGGTCTCCGTAGAACTGTCTCGATGACCGGCGGAATGGGCTGCAGATTGTTGTACCACCTGTTTGGCACGTGGCTCGGTGGAGAGCCTGTAGCGGCGGTGTGTCTTTCGTCATAGTGACGTGGATCACATTCTTCGGTGACGCAGGTCACACTGCTCTGGGAGCCAGACAGCCAGAATCGGAGATGAAGCGCCGTATCAGTATTCAGGACTCTGGCAGATGACCAGAGGAGGCGCATCGGAGATGAAGGCAATGACGGCAGTACCGTTTCCAGGGGCCGGTTCGCGGGAGAGTCGTGCAATCTCCATCCAACACGTGCCTGACAGCAGCGACCAGGGAAATCCGGGCCAGGCACGACAAGCACGCGAGCAGAGCACGTCCGAAGCGCTCCGCCTTGTGAGAGCACGCGGAGAGTCCAGCGTTCATCTCATCCGCTATGGCATCAGAAGGCTGATGCCCTCCGCGGCATGTCTGTTCGATTGGCGGGCGAGCAGCCAGGACGTCGCGCAGCTGGAGCGGGCCGAACTCGAGGACTACGAATGGATGCCGCCCGTTTCGCATCTGGTGCGCTCACCAAATGGTGACATCGGCTGGATACAGGGCGGCTTCCACCGACGTATCGCAGCGCTCTCAGTCGCAGAGGAGATGGGTCTCGACCTGAGCGACTGCCAGTCTGTCTCCAGCCAGAGGCTGCACTCGTTTCCAGCGGGGCCTCCCTTGACGCGGCCGGAGCCGAACCTTGTGCTCCTGTGGGGTCCGGAACTTACGCCGGTTGACCTGGGAGCGCCAGACGGCGCGACCGCATGGCTCTTGACGTTTGCTGTCCAGGTACTGAACGTGGGTCCCATCATGATCGAGGGCATGCGGGTGCTGCTGCGCGCGGAGTGCGGCTCCCGACACGATTCGCCCTGTTCCGAGCCGCGAATGGCCGAGGCCGGAGAAGAGATCTGCTACCGCTCCCTGCTGCGTGATATGCCGGCAGGCCGCTACACGGCGAGCTGCGCCTACACGATGCATGGTGCCGCGTACACCATTCCGATGTCAGGGCTGCATCCAGACGCACTGTGCCCACGGAAAGTCACGTTTTGATGTTGCCGATCCCTGCCCTTCCCTGATACCTTGCGATTTCGGCCCTCGCTGCGCGAGGGCCGCCTTTTTCACCCGATATACCGTCGCAGCACGTCAGGACAGATTACGAGGGCATGGTCCGTTTGGCGAACTGCACCGATCTTCCTTAGACGGTTCATCACGCGGTTCACTGTCTCTCGCGTGGAGCCAATCCGTGCGGCAATCTCCGTCTGATCCATACTTGTGCCTATCCGAACAGCACCGTCCGGCAGGGCCTCTCCCGCAGTCTCCGCCATCTCCAGGAGCATGCGGCACAAGCGGCCGTTTACGTCCAGCCTCTGCCGCGCCTCCAGCATGGCCGCGGCTTCGCGAAGACGGCTGGTGAGGAGGTGAATCAGGTTGAGCGCTAACTGGTGTGACTTGCTCAGACAGTGCCTGAAGTCGTCGCGGTCCAGCACCAGCAGCTCACAATCCGTCTCCGTGGTCGCCGTGGCGGAGCGGGGAGCATCCTCCACCACCGCCATCTCTCCGACGTGTTCGCCAGGTCCGCGGGAAGCCAGGTAGACACGGGCGGCCCCTCGATCGGCCAGGCGCTCCACCTTGACCGAGCCGGAGACAACCACGCAGAGGCAGTGCCCGCTTTCGCCTTCCGTAAAGAGCACATAGCCCGCCGGACGGCGCTCGCGCCGGCAGCGCGCCAGCACCATCTCCAGTTCGTGCTGCCCCAAACCGGCGAAGAGCGGAGACTGGAGGAGCAGGCGGGCGAGAACGGATTGATCAGCCATCTGGAATCCTGCGCGCCGACCCGGAGGTCAGCGACCACGTGCCGAGAAAGTGCCTCTGATCGCCGAAGTAGGTTACCGCGACCACCATGCGCTCGCCGACATGGTTGGTTTCGTAACGGAGCTCGGTGCCGGGAGCAGCCTCCTCGCGCTCGCCCAGTACCGTGAGGCTGTCCAAGTCAGGGCCGCACTCCACGCGCACCGGGCGAACGCCCAATCCGTCGCGGGCCACGCGTACTACAATCTCCACCCGCTGTTCGGAACCGGGTTCCGTCCCTTGCTCAACCATACGCACCTGAACCGAGGGCGGCAGTGCCACGCCGTCGGCGTCGCTGACTTGTCGGTTCTCCGGGCGCGGGTCCGGCACGGCTGGGGAGACATCTGAACTGCGCGAGCGCGCCGCGCCCTGTTCTCCGCGCAGCGGAGCGGCGCCAGAGACAGTGGCCGTCGGGCCGGATTGGATGATGCGCGGCCGCGGCCCCGAATGGGTCAGTCTGAAGTAGGTTGTCAGGACCGTATCACGGAACTGCGCGGACACGGCAAAGAGCACCGCAAGAAGGCTGGTACCCGCGAGGAGAGTGAGCCAGCCGACTTTTGCAGCATCGCCGGCGGCGTCTCGCCATGTACGCGGCCTCGCGACGGCGCGCGACCGCTTGTTCTCGGCGATCCTGGCATAGTGCTGCAGCAGCGCGCGAGGGGGGCTTGGATTCCCTACTTCCGGCGTGTGCAGGCTGTAGAGTCGCAGAGGAATGCCGTGCTTTACCGGAATCACGCCGAGGTCGTGCAGATAGGGCGCCCAGGCCTTCCTGGCTAGCACCATGCCGGCCGAGCGCTCCGTAAGCAAGATGTGTCCGGCGTCTCCGGCCTCCATCGCGCGATGCGCCCCTACGATTCCATCCCCGGCGACATCCATGCTGTCATTGATGTCGCGGACGATGGCTACGGGGCCGGAGTTCAGCCCCATGCGCACCTGAAAGCGATGATGGGCACGCAGCTCCTGGGCGATGTCTATGGCCGTGCGAACCGCAGGAAAGATATCGCCCAGGAAGACCAGCGCCACACCATCGCCGCGTGGCAGCGAGAGCACCTCTCCGCGGTTGTTCGCCTCGCGATACTCCACTGAGCTGTGAACGATGGCGGGGAGTGCCGTTAGGACCTTTGCTTGCTCCTCGTCTGAGAGGCGCGAAAAAGCCACGACATCCAGAAAGAGGATGTGGGCATCCTGCTGTCCGGAGTGGCCGGCGGTCGGCGAGTCCTCGGAGGGCCGGCCGGCCGGCATGCGCGCTTCCTCTTCCGGCGTGCCCCCTCCGTATGGCATCGTCTGTTCTCTCCGCCTCAGCGTTTGCCTTGACGATACAGGCCGCTCCCCGTCACCACCAGAGAGGCCGGGATCGAACTCCCTCCACCACTATCTCACCAGACGCCACACGAATGCGGAGCGTCCTGGTTTTTTGCTGCCAGCCAGCCAGCGATTTGCAGTCTGCGCCTTGCGTCTCGTTACTTCGCTACTTTGTGCCGGGCCGATCGGGCAGGAGCCCTGCCGTCCTCCGTCTGCTCACGTGCCTCTGGAGGCCCCAGCGCGAAATCCAGCACCTCGCGCACGGTCTGCACAAAGTGCACATCCATCAGGGATCGCACCTCCTCTGGTACGTCCTCGCAGTAATCCTTCCGGTTACGCTCCGGCAAGATCACGTGGCGCACCCCGGCGCGCCGGGCAGCGAGCACCTTCTCCTTCACTCCACCGATGGGCAACACTCGGCCCGAGAGCGTGATCTCTCCCGTCATCGCGAGCCGTGAACGCACCGGTCGCCCAGTGAAGAGGGATGCCAAGGCCGTTGCGATGGTGATGCCCGCGGAAGGTCCATCCTTCGGAACCGCGCCGGCGGGTACATGGATGTGGATATCGTGCTTCTCGTAGAAATCTGAGGGCGCGCCAAGGCTCGTCGCTATTCCCCGCACATAGGAGAGCGCGGCCTCCGCGGATTCCTTCATCACATCGCCTATCTGGCCGGTTACGGTGAGCGTTGAGGGCCGGTTGGAGGGAGAGGGCATGGCGGTCGCCTCTACAAACACGATGTCGCCTCCCACTGGCGTCCAGACCAGACCCGTTGCAACACCTGGCAGACGTGTCCGTTCGTCCAGCTCCTCGTAGGCGTATCGCGGTGCGCCGAGGTACTCCGCGACGAGGCCTGGAGTCACCACCACGGAATCGACCTCGCGCTCGGCGAGCTTGCGCGTCGCCTTGCGGCAGATATTCGCGATCTCCCGCTCGAGGTTACGGACCCCGGCTTCGCGCGTATATCCCTGGATGATGGCGCGGAGCGCGCCCGGCTGGAACCGCACAAGGCCCTTTATGCCGTGCTCCGCCAACTGCTTGGGCACCAGATGCCGCCTGGCGATGGCAACTTTCTCTTCCTCCGTATATCCCGCGATTTCGATGACCTCCATGCGGTCACGAAGCGGCGGCAGCACGGTATCCAGCATGTTCGCGGTGGTGATGAAGAGCACGCGGCTCAGGTCGAACGGCACCTCCAGGTAGTGATCACGGAAGTTGACGTTCTGTTCTGGGTCGAGCACCTCCAGCAAGGCACTGCTGGGATCGCCGCGGAAATCGGAAGTTACCTTGTCAATCTCATCGAGCATGAAGATGGGGTTGTTGGAGCCGGCGCGCCGTATACCCTGCACAATCTGACCGGGGAGAGCGCCGATATAGGTGCGGCGATGTCCCCGAATCTCTGCCTCGTCGCGCACTCCTCCCAGCGAGAAACGAACGAATTTGCGGCCGAGCGCCTTCGCTATGGACTTTCCGAGGGACGTTTTGCCTACGCCCGGCGGTCCCACGAAGCAGAGGATCGGCTGACGCAGTTCTCCCTCGGACTTGAACCGCCTGACGGAGAGAAACTCCAGGATCCTCTCCTTCACCTTCTCCAGGCCCCAGTGGTCCCGATCGAGGCTCCGCTCCACGGCCTTGATGTCGAGATTGTCCCTGGTTGAGATCGCCCACGGCATGGCCACCAGCCAATCAATATAGGTCCTGGCGACCGTGTACTCCGGAGCGCCGGGCGACATCCTCTTCAGCCGCTCAAGCTCACGATTGGCCTCCTTAAGGGCCTCCTCGGGCATGTTAGCGGCCTCAATCTTGGCCTGCAGCTCCTGAATCTCCTGGACGCGCTCATCTCCTTCGCCCAGCTCGCGCTGGATGGCCTTCAGCTGCTCCCGCAGGTAGTATTCGCGCTGGTATTTGTCTATCTCGCTGGTCACCTCGGAATGCAGCTTGCTGCCCAGCTCCAGCACCTGTACCTCGCGCGCCAACAGCGCCATCAGGGCCTGCATGCGCTCACGTATGGGGATGGTCTCCAGGATCTTCTGCTTCTCGGCGGGGGCGAAGCGCGGCATGTGCGCCGCAATGAGATCCGTCAGCACTCCCGGGTCCGAGACATTCTGGGTAAGGCCTTGCATCTCGTCCGGCAGATCCGAGGAGAGCTGGACGGCCTTCGAGAAGAGCTCTGAAATGGACCGCTTCAGCGCCTCCACCTCAACAGCAAGTTCCGGCGGCACCTGCGGTTCCTGGATGGGGCGTACCCGGACCCTGAGGTAGGGCTTGGTCTGGATGGCCTCGAGGATCTCGATGCGCTGCAATCCCTGCACAATCAGCCGGATGCCATCCGGCAGCTGCGCCATCATCCGGATTACGACGGCCGTGCCGATGCGATAGACATCATCGAGCGTCGGCTCATCCACGGAGGAGTCCTTCATGGCGGCAACGCCGATGAGCCGGTTGCCTCCCACTACGGACTCGTTGATGAGCTGAATGGAATTCTCGCGGCCAACTCCCAGGGGCGAAACAAGCACCGGAAACATCACAAAGTCCCGCAGGGGCAGCAGGTTCAGCTCCTGTGGAACGGTAAAGGGTCCCTCGACTTGGGGCGCCGCGGGATCATCGGTTTTGGTCAGTGGATTGTCGTCCATATTCTCAGGTCACCACGATCGCGCGCTCGGGCGGCTCTTCCTGCTGGCTCTTTGGCAGCGTAACCAGCAGGAAGCCATCGCGGTAGCTGGCCACGATAGCGTCGCGATCTATCCGCACATGGTGCGGAAGCAGTATTTCGCGCTCAAACGGACCGAAGTAGATCTCAAGCTGATAGCACCGGATGCGCTGCGCGCGCTCTTCATCGTCCTCGGAGCGAACTCCCGAGACTTTCAGAACGCGGTTATCCGAAGAGAGCTCTACGTTCAACTGATCCGGACGTACGCCGACAATCTCCATTTTCACCAGCACACTGTCGGCCGTTTCGTGAACGTCGGCACGCGGATGCCAGAACCGGTTTTGGGCAATCGGATCGCCGAAGAAGCCCCGCATGGCCTCTTCGGCAATGCGCTGCATCTCGGATTCCATCTGGCGCCAGAGATCCATGTCAGCTTCTCGCACTTGTCTTCTCACTTGCTTGGCGTTGGATGCCAGCGAACCGTGTGCCACCTCGGCGCAGGAAGCGCCCACATCCTAGGCGGCTCCACTTGGACCGTATACTTCATCGGGCACCCGTACTCCCAGGCCCGGTGCATCCGAGAGGCGTATGGCGCCTCCCTCAATCTCATATCGAGACACCTCATACACGAAGAAGCGGCTGTCGTCGCACTCCGTATACAGAAACTCAGGCACGACCTTGCCCAGATGCGCACTCTGCAATACGCCGATTTGGCTGCCAAAGTTGTGTGGAGCCAGGCGAATACCCTGGTTGCGGGCGAACTCCGCCACTAACAAATACTCCAGCAAACCCGTCCTGCAGATATCCATCTGCAGGATGTCCAGGGGACAGCTTGGCCACATCTGCTCGCACCAGGCACGCGTGTCGCCCTCCTCCCCTCCAGCCAGCGGCACGCTCAGCCCTCGCTTCCTCATCCGGTCTTTCAGCAGGAGTATTTCGGAGGGGTCCACCATCTCCTCCGCGAACACAAGATTGCAGTCCAGGGTCTCCATCAGGAAGTCGGCGGCATCCTCCACATAGCGTGTAAAGCCCCGATTCGCGTCCACCATGAGCGCCACATCCGGACCCACCGCCTGGCGCACGGCTCGGCACACCTCGATGTCGCGCTCGGTGCACTCCGGCCAGGGCATCCACTTCAGCCCGCGTCCGATCTTGATCTTGAGTGCCCGGTGTCCGCGAGCCAGCGCCTGCTTCGCCTTGCGTGTAACCGCCTCTACTCCCTGATCGCCTTCCACGAGGTCCTCGAAGTAGAGGGTGGAGTCATAGGCGGGTACAACCTCGCGCACCGCATCACCCAGGAGGCACCACAGCGGCACTCCCTCAAGCTGGGCGCAGAGATCCAGCAGGGCGGTATCCAGAGGTGCCGCCTCGTGCCGCAGCTCCTGGTACTCGGGGGCCCAACCGCATATGAATCCACCCTTCCACGCGAAGAGCTCGCGTGGATCACGGCCCATCAACAGGGTAACGTCTGGCTTCACCTCCGGCCGCCATCGCGGAACCCAGTTGGTAACGCCCTGCTTGCCGTCGTCGAGCGTGATAATCAGGAGGTTCTCGCGCGATTCGGCCGGGCGAATCCCAACGTACGCGTTTGGTGCGATGATGGAATCGCGTTGACCCACGGCCTCATACAGCGCGAGTCCGTCGATTCGAGGCATGCGTGCGGTTACCTGCTCTCGGACTCATGGGAGTGCACGCCACGAGTCAGAAGGTTGGTCGGCTTGAGATTTCAGCGTTCAGCGCGCTGCGGGGACAACCCGCCCTGCCCGAGCAGTATGCCATACATCGGCAGCGGCGGCTAGTCCCGACCT
>CAZGLN010000014.1:11746-25798 GCA_964526545.1 uncultured Chthonomonadales bacterium | reverse complement strand
TCTTACGTGAGGCAATGAACTGCCGTCGGATAGATTCTTATATGAGGCAACAAGCATTTTGGCGCAAGAGGGCGCTGCTGACTGGTACCCGACCCGACAGCACCCTGCCCCCCTTCCAAGATGATAACGCCGTTGGCGGCACACACGCTCGGCAAGCGCGTGAGCCCGCAGCGCACATTCCTCGAGGACTGGCAGGGGCGTTCCTGGCTTCCGAGGGGCGCGTCGCGCAGCCGCGACTATGCGCCAACGCGGCCTTCAAGGAGCGCCACCCGCGAGATTGCGCGCGGCCTCTACCTCAATCTCGCTGATCATCGCCCATCCCCGGTTCCTTCGCACGGTTACCAGCAGTCGCTCCACCCGTGCGGGCACCTCCAGAGTTACCCGATACGCGGCTGCCGTGCATTGCGTGCCGTCCTCTTGAGACACCTCCGAGGTCGCGTGGCCGAGATGCCGATACTCGCCGCCAGCCTCTGCGCCCTTGACGGTTACCTGCTGAGGGGCGTAGACCCCGTACAATCCGCCTGCAAGCGACCAGACGGTTACCGAGGAGACAGTCACCGGGCGGCCCAGATCAATCTCGACTGTGCGTTCGGCCTCCTCCGCCCATCCCACCAGCAGGTTCGGGTTGAATGCCGCGGCGATCTCCCCATCCGTCAGTTTGAAACCATCGTCCGCGTAGCGGCCGGAGATGCCCGCTGACGGCGTTGGGCGGGGCTGGAGGGCGTAGCGCACGCCTGGCTCGGCGGCGATGTTGCGGCCGGACTCGAAGATTCGCACCTCGCTCAACATCAGCCAGCCTGAAGGACGGAACACGATCGCCAGGTAGCGCGCGGATTGTGCTTGTCGAACATGGAACCGCAGAACGCCGTCGAGATCGCTCGCCGATCGTCTGCGCACGACCTCCGGTGCCTCACCTGGAACCCAACGCATTTCCTCGGGGGGAGGACCAACCCCAGAGAGGGACACGGGCGGCCGGCTCTTGGAGAGCAGAAGCGTCGCCTCGGTCGGCCAGTTGATGCCAGCATACGAGCCGCCTTGGCAGGCAACCTCCACCCGATCCACCGTCCGTAACGTGCCCAGATCGAAGAGGACCGCGACCAGCGGTGCAGTCCAACCAACCGACCGGCCCTCGCCGAATCCGCCCGCGGGTTCCACACCGTCGGTGAGCCTGGTTCCGTCGTCGTCATAGAGGCCCGGCTCATGCGGATGCATCGCATAGGCACACCCAAGGGCCGTATGGTGACGCGGACTTGCCTCGTGCCGCTCCTCCACGGCGAGCTCCATCTCCCGCGCGGGAAAGGCTTCCTCACCGCTCATCCGGACCTTCACCTGGCGTATCGGCGCCCCAATCGGCACGGTCACCACCTGACGCCTGCCCGCGGCTTTGTCCTTTCCTGATCGCAGGGCCCACCCGCCCGGCCGCCATGGTCCGGCGGCATCGCTCTTCACCTGCACCTCCACAAGTCCGCGCCACTCCTTGCCGAGCTCCTCCGCAAAGAGAAGGTCCACGTTGGCCGCGGTCCGCGTGTCGGGTAACGAGCCGATCCATTCGTCTCTTGTGCGGCGCAACTTGAGCACGGGCGAGGGATCGCGTACATCGCGCCCACGCACGAAGTCGGCAAGCGCTGTATAGACCTCGCGCGCAGTCCGGTCCTTCGAGCGGCTGGCGCGCTCCACGGTGTCCACGCCCAGGAAATAGGCCATCGCCGAGCGCTGGTAGTTTAGGCGGGCGCGGCGTCCCTCCGCGAGGTAGTGCAGGAATGCGATCCGGTCCGGCTCGCTCTCCAGCACGCCTCCCGCCTCCATTTCCAGACCCATTCCGTGCGTGCGCGCGAGGTCCGCTGCTGCCGCCAGCCTGTTGCGGCGCACCGAACCTCCATGCGTCCAGGAGTGGAAGGCATAGTTTGGCTGGAGGAAAGCCACATCGAAACCAGCCGTCCGCCACCGGTCGAAGCCCGCCGCTCGCCACCAGGGAATCCAGGCCAGCCGCAGACCCGCGCCGTGCACGACTTCGGCGGCGGCCGCCACGCGCGGCTCGTCTGACAGGGGCATCTCCTCGCGCATCCAGTAGAAGCCCCAGAGCTCAAGGTACCGAAAGCCCGCTTCCCTGAACCGCCGCCTCCCCTCCTCCACGTACCATTGCACCACGGTGCGAACACCGTCAAGGGTGCCGAGATCGGGCGATGCTCCGTCTGGAAGAGTGCCGAACGCCCTCACTGTCGGATTGGGATAGGGAATCGTGAGAAGCACCCGCCGGGGCCGCGCAGGCGTGCCGAGCGACCTGGCCGCACGCCCGATGGCCTCATCGAGCGCACGCAAGTCGCGGCCCGGCGCGAACCCCGTATCCAGCTGATGAAGCCAATCGTCACGCGTGGTTTTGCCGTCATCGGTGCGCACGCCGGACTTGGCGTGGAAGTGGAGGAAGAGAAACGCATCGAACAGCCATGCCCTCGGGCGGCCGTTCTCCACATGCGCTACGTAGGGGAGCAGGTCCTCCGCCGTGCGGGCGGCGCGGTCGTAGAGAAGCGCGCAATGGTGGAAGCCGACCCGTGCAGGAGTAGGCAGATCCGCGCGGACACGCGGCGCCGTCATGGGCAGCATCACCAGGAGGGCGAAAATGGTCAGGTATGAAGACCACTGGAGCCCGGGCACGGATACGCGCCTCGCTCCTCTTGCAAGACCGGCGGATTCCATGGTGCGTTTCACCTCAGCCAATCCATGGTTTCCGCGACGCGCCGAGGCTTCCTTCCTCAGGCAGCGCGAACAGAGGCAAGTACTGCAGGCTCGGCAGGCGGGCTGCCTTTGGCTCCGTCACGCCGGCCGAGGGATACGTCAGCAAGGCGCGGCCGATCAGGGCAACTACGCGGCATCCCTCGCTGCTCTTGCTGGAACCGCGGCCCGGAGCCAATGCGAAAACCTAATGCCCTGCCGGTCGGGCAGACGCTCACAACCCGCTCAGGGAGAGAGAAGCCAGACGCGCAGCCGTGCCGGAGCGAAAACGGCAGACGCCGGGCCGTCAGCATCCCCTGCCGATGCCCGGCGTCTTACACAGCGATCGATAATGTGGTGTGTGCAGCGTGGTGTATTGCAGAGCGTGTGTCCCCCAGACACCAGTGCCTTCTGCTCTATCCTCCCCGGTGTCCCCGCCGGGGAGGATGAGCGGGAGAGCGTCGCGGCTGTCCCCACATCCGCACGCTCAGCGCGGCAAGGCTGGTGCCTGCACACGCGAACCGGCTCGGCTGGTTGCCCCTCCCTTCTGCTTGGGCGCCGCTGGCAAGACCCGTCCCCACGGGTTAGAAGCGCGCAAGTTGCGAAGTATGACGTCTGTCACTAAAGGCATGTGGCCGGCCAGGACCCTCGGTCGGGTACTGGCAGCGGCTAGGAAATCTGACTAGGGAAGATAGCCCACGGTGCCGTCCGGCAGCACGTAGGTGCCATCCGGGTAGAGAATGGTGCCGCACGGATAGTAGATGGTGCCGTCCGGACCGGTGGTGGCGTTGGCGGGCGGCGGAAGCTTGGGCGCGGGAACCAACGGCGTCTCGGATCGGATGGTGCTGGCAAGGGAGCCCACCAGAATCACAGACAGAGAGAGGGCGGAGAGTGCGCGGCGAAGAATGCTGGACATCGTGTTCACCTTTCGTGGCTTGGTGTCGGTTATCGAATGTCTATCTGTCCCGCAGGTCGGCCCTAACGCCCACCACGGGTCTCGTTGTCACACCCTTAGTCGCGAAGAGGGCCGCCAACTATGGCTGCCCTCGAATCTTTTTTGAACTTTTTTGACGGGGTGCCTGAACGCCGATCAATCCGAGCCGCCGAGGTGGGAGCAAGCAAGGAGGGAACACCTGGTACCGCCGTGTCTGGTACGCTTTGGCGGTAGTGAGACGACACTCCGGATAGGTGCATGAACTTCGAAGAAGCCGTCAGCTTTCTCTCCACCCTGCGGCGGTTCGGAATCAAGCTCGGCAACGAGCGATTCGAGAGGCTGCTGCTCGGGCTCGGAAATCCCCACCAGGCGGGCTACGCAATAGCCCACATCGCGGGCACGAAGGGCAAGGGCTCCACCACGGCCATGATTGCGGCCATCCTCTCGGCGCATGGTCTCAGAACCGGCGGATACTACTCGCCCTACGTCTACGACATTCGGGAGCGCGTGCAGGTTGACGGCGAGATGATCTCACAAGAGTCCTTCGCCGCGCACATGACAACCATCGCCGACCACGTGAGGGCGATGGCAGCATCGGAGGATCTGCAGATCACGGAGTTTGAGGCAAAGACGGCTCTTGGCTTCCTGCATTTTGCCTACTCACGCGTGGATGCCGCTGCCATCGAAGTGGGTATGGGCGGGCGACTAGATGCTACGAACGTGGTCGCGCCCGCTGCCTGCGTGATTACGAACATCGGGCTGGACCACATGCACATCCTTGGCGATACGCACGCCAAAATCGCCTTCGAGAAGGCGGGCATCATCAAGCCGGGCGTCCCGCTGGTTACCGCCGTGGACCATCCCGACGCACTGGCCGTGGTGCTTGAGGCCGCGCGCGAGAGGCATGCGCCGGTCAGTTATGTAGCTCGCCAGGGGCGCTCTGCGCTGCCCGACACGACACAAGTGAGCTGGAGCGTCGCTCCCGACGGTATGCAAGTGCGGACTCAGCGCCAGGTGTACTCGCGGATCAGGCTGGGCCTCCATGGAGACTACCAGGCGATAAACGCGGCCACCGCCATCGCGGCCGCCGAGCAGGTGCTTTACGCCCGTGACGTTGCGATATGTGAGGAAGCCGTGCGGGAGGGCCTGCGCACGGCCTATGTGCCGGGGCGGTTTGAGACCGTCCGCGAGCGGCCGCTAGTCATCCTCGACGGAGCTCACAACGAACTGGCGGCGCGCGCGCTGGCGGCGGAGATCGCGAAACTCCCGCGCCGGCGCCTCCTGCTGGTGCTTGGCATGGTTTCGGGACACGATCCGCATCACGTAGCCGGCCCGCTCGCCTCCCTCGCGCAGCGCGTCTACGTTACCCAGCCCACATGGCAGAAGGCGTTCGGCGCGGATGCGCTTGCCGCCGTCGTGCGAGAGTATTGCCAGGACGTTGTAACTGCCGCGCCTCCGGTGGAAGCCGCGGTACAGGCAATGCGCGATGCCGATGCGGACGATCTCGTGCTTATCTCGGGGTCCTTTTACACCCTCGGCGATATCCCTCGCGAAGTATTCCGGTAGTAGTTCCTGGGAGTTGGCAGGCGGTCTTGGCACGCCGTGTGCAGGCTTGTAAGCGTACCAACGTGAGGTGAGCCGCCTTGCCGCTTGAGTATCGCTTACGAGTCAGCCTCTATGCCCTCTTCGTTGTGCTTGCCAATGCCGCCGATCTTGCGAGCACATTCCTGGCCTCGCCCGACCTCGCGGGAGAGTGGAACGTGCTGGAGCGTTGGCTGGGTCTCGGATGGGCCGGACTCGTTATCGCCAAGCTTCTTGGCGGGTGGCTGGCTGTCGCCGGATATGCCTATTACCTGCGCAACCGCGCATTCTGCTATCCTCCTATGAGGGTGGATGCGCGGGCCTTCTCACGGTGGTTCCTCTTCGGCCCGCCGAATGTGCACATCAAGCGCCACACGCTCTGTGCGCTCGGTTACTTCTGGGCTGGGATGCAGCTGCTGGTGGTCTGGGTCGCCGCCGACAACATCGGCATCGCGTATGGCGTGGTCTCGCCGCTGCGCGGCTCAAGCGACCTGGCCTATCACCTCATGCAGAGCTGGACGGTGGGGCTTCTCGTCGCCTTGCGATACCTGAGCGGCAACTACCAGCGCTTCGAGCGCGCTACCCGCGAAGGTGTCTTGGCGGCGGTACACCAGCCGGGCACCCCGGCCGATACGCTCCGTTGACAGGAGGTCTCGCCTTTGCTAACATGAAGGATGAGGAGTTGCCTGCAAGACAGCCGACGGCTAACTCTGCTGTGCGCGCCAGGCCCTTAGTCGGGCCAGTTCAAACGCTACCAGGGAGGCCGGCATGTCGGAGTTGGTGGCGATTCGATCTATAACGCGCGCAAGCAGCCGCTCCGTGGTTTCGTCCGGGTTATCCGGATAGAGGTTATCCATGGCGTCGCTCAGCGCGTAGAGCATGTCTGTAACATAGCGCGCCTTGTTTTGCGGGAGCTGCCTCAGAGGAGTCGCGCTGTACGCTCGTGCAGCGTACTCGTAGATAGCATCCCAGGATTGAGCGAGCGCGGCTTCCTGGTCCTTCCGTTCGTATGTCGCCTCGCGATGCGCCGCAACGCGCTGCTCGCGCTGTTTGGTGAGGGTCCAGTCGGCTAGAGAATCGCCTTCAATCAGCCGAATACGGATAGGTCGGCCAAGAAGTGCGCGAAGGACGCTCTCAAGGGCGTTGCGGTGTTCGGCGATGGTGATGTGCCCGGCCAGGTTGTAGTGTTGGGAGGGCAGACCGATAATCAGGCTGTCACCTTCGAGTGCAATGGCCCTGGTGCATTCCAGAGCCTGCCAGAAGGGTATGCTAATGACCCGGTCCTTCGCCTGGGCAATCGTCTTGTTCCAGAGCTCGGGAATCTGCAGGTCTGAGTCGCTCATGGTGGGATTCTCCGGGTTGGAGGTGGAATAGTACGCCTCCGCGTTTCGGCGCGGTCGAGGGATTATACTGAGCGGAAGCAGGACCGTCAATCGAAGCTGCGTATTGGCTGTGCGCGGCGCGAGCGTGGAACAAATGGCTGGCGACCTGCTTCTAGAAGCGGTAAGTCCGCGCGGACCTCAAAGGTTTTGCCGTGGCCCGTTGCGGAAGGGAGGACACGTAGTAGATGCGAGTTCGCACGATGAGCGCCGCTCTCGCGGCGGTGATGGCGATGATGCTGGCCGGTGCGGCAGTGGCCCAGGAGCAGGGAGAGAGGCCGCCAGTCGGCGGGCAGACCGGCGCGGGCGAACCTCCGGCCCAGCTCGTGCTCCCTGGTTCCGATGCCCAGATAGATCCGAACCAACCCATCAAGGCAGGTTTTCAGCTCTCCGTTCGCACGGCCTCGAAGGCTGGCGATGAGCCCTCACTGAGCGGCACCTTCACGGTGGACGCGTCCGGCAACATCCAGATGCCCGCGCCGGTAGGTCTGGTTGGCCTTCGCGGTCTCACTCCTACTCAGGCTGCGGATAAGCTCGCTGCAACTCTGAAGAAGTATCTCATCGAGCCCACCGTGCAGGTGACTATCGTGGCCGTGCCCAAGCCTATCGTCATCCTCTCCGGCGCCGTGGCGCGTGGAGGAGCGGTCATGGTGGCAGAGGGTACCGGACTCGCCGAGCTCATCACGGTTGCCGGCTTCACGGAGAATGCCGATCTGAGCCGCGTGCGCGTTACGCACCGCAGCGATGAGGGTCGCTCCATCACGGAGCACAATCTGCTGCGCTGGCTGCGGCCGGACCCGGGCAAGCAGCCCGACGAGGCCAGCAACCCCGTTCTAAAGGACCGCGACTTTGTCTACGTGCCCTATAAGAACCTGCCAGGCACGGGCAGCGTGATGATTGAGGGCGAGGTAACGCGGCCAGGTGTTGTGCCGCTGCGTCTGGGCGTTCCCACGCTGCTCCGCGAGATATTCGCGCTCTCCGGTGGAGTAACTCCCGTGGCGGATCGCCGCTCCGTGCAGATACGGCGCATCGGCGAGGAGAAGCCGCTGGTGCTCGACTACGACAAGATTGAGGAAGGCGACGCCTCGCACAACATCGTCGTGCAGCCGGACGACATCATCTACGTCCAGAAGCTGGGCGTGGACCAGTACATCAACCTGAACGGCGCCTTTGTGCGGCCTGGACGCGTGCCCTATACCCGCCCCGTTACACTGGTGCAGGTGGTGGCGGATTCAGGAGGCCTTCTGCCGAACGCCAAGGATTGGAAGGGCCGCATCTACCGTCGGCCCGCAGGCGTATCGGATCCCACCAAGACACAGGTAATCGCCTTCAATTTCCGGGCGATCAAGGAGAACAAGGCGCCGGACCTGCAGCTGGAGCCGGGCGACACCGTAGATATCTCCGTGGGCACCGCTCCGCGGGCGCCGCTGGACGCGCTGCAGATAACGCAGACAGCGCTGAGTCTCTTCCTCTCGTTCGACTACTTGTTCGGCAGTCGGCGCCGATTCTGAAGCCGGCACCGCCGTACAACACATGAAGGGCGGGGCCGCCTGCAGCGGCCCCGCCCTCTTCTCTTTCGCCTCCAACCGCTTATCACAATACGGGCGTGCTCGGCGCCTCGGAGTGGCCGTGCTTCCGTTCCCTTTCAATGCACGGCAAAGAGGAAGGGGGCGGCCGCCGGCCGCCCCCTGGTCTCGTTGGAGCACTTTACGCTACTTCTGCTCCGTGTCACCCTCGTTTTCGTTCATCTCAGAGGACTCCGCGCTGGTCTCGCCCCCCGCTTCGGCAACTTCCGCAGATGGAGACTGCTCCTCGACGACTTCGGCCTCCTGCGGCAGAGGCTCGAAGATGGCGTCTACCACCTCGTCCTTGGCGGAGGAGGGTGACTCAACCTCCTTGACCTCAGGCTCCGCCGCGGCGGCAGTATCTGGTTCGGAGGCGCTCTCCAATTCGGCAAGGGCAACTTCCAGAGCCGCGGCGGCGTCAGCCGGCCCGGATCCTTCCGCGGCGCCCAACGCCGCCTCCTCCTCGTCCTCGTCCGGCTCATCGAGGCGGATGGCCTCCTGCGCCTCCAGCTGCTCCACGTCGTCTTCCAGCGACTCGAGATCCACCGAGAGCATGTCGCGCACCAGCTCGAACGGCGTTGCGGAGGTCTCGCGAGGACCAATCGCAGCCGCCCGCTCGGCTTCTTCCTCGCCCTCGCCCAGACCCAGCGCCGGCCGTTCCGGCCTTGCCGATGTCTCGGTAATAATGCGCTCTCCATCGGGCGTGCCCGGCTCGATGCTCCTGTACCTCGGCAGGCCCGTGCCAGCCGGAATGAGGCGGCCGATGATCACGTTCTCTTTCAAGCCGAGCAGCTCGTCCTTCTTGCCCCGAACGGCCGCTTCCGTGAGCACCCGGGTGGTTTTCTGGAACGAGGCGGCCGAAAGGAAGCTATCCGTGGCGAGCGAGGCTTCCGTGATGCCGAGCAGCACCCAGCTCGCGGTCGCCTCGTTGCCTCCCTTCTCGCGGACAGCCGCATTGGCATCATCGAACGCGAACTTATCCACCACCTGGCCAGGCAGGAATCCGGTGTCGCCCGGCTCCTTGATGCGGCGCTTGCGCAGCATCTGCCGCACAATCACCTCCACGTGCTTGTCGTTGATGTCTACACCCTGGCCCTTGTACACCGCCTGAATCTCGCTGACCAGATAGTCCGCCAGGCCGGCGGTTCCGCTCAACTCCAGCACGCGGTGCGGATCCAGCGGACCATCCGTCAGGCGATCGCCCACCACCACCTTGTCGCCCGGATGTACCTTCAGGTCGCCGCGCCAAGGCACCATGATGGTCTTGCGCACCACCACTTCCTCGATGTTCTGCGAACGCAGCTGCCGGAAGATGCGCTCTGTGATCTCCTCGCCCGCGGCCACAAGTATCTGCCCGCTGCTGTCCAGCACATCCTCCAGCACCGTCTCGCCCACAAGGTAGCTTGGAGCCGCGTCCTTCACCTTCACGGCCGTCCGGAGCACCACATGGCGCAGGCCCTTCCGCTCGATGTCCAGCACTTCGCCGGCCATATCCGTAACGATGGCTTGGCCCTTGGGCTTGCGTGCCTCGAAGAGCTCCACCACGCGCAGCAGACCGCGCACCTGGTCCTCGCTCACCTTGAGAAGGGCCTGGATGGAACGCGCCCTCTCCCGATCGCTTCCGCCCTCCTCCTCCAGGTTGATGTGGCCCTGGCGAATGTCTTCCTGCAGTTCGCGCAGCGCGTTCTTGCGCTTCTGGCGGACATTGGCCACACTCACCAGCTCCTTGCCGGCGACTCCTCCCGTGTGGAAGGTCCGCATGGTGAGCTGGGTGCCTGGCTCACCGATGGACTGCGCGGCGATGATGCCCACCGCCACTCCGATATCCACCATGCGTCCAGAGGCCAAATCCCTTCCATAACACTTCGAGCAGATGCCCTGCCGAAGCTCGCAGGTAAGCACCGAGCGGACCCCCACTCGCCGGATCCCTGCCCGCTCTATCTCGGCGGCCACCTGGTCCGTGATCTCCTCGCCCGCCGATACGAGCACCGCGCCTGTCTCCGGATGGAGCACATCCTCGATCGCGAAGCGTCCGCGAATGCGTTCGGCGAGGGTCTCGATCACGTCGCCCTCGATGTTGATCTCCTGCACATAGATGCCGTTCGCGGTCTCGCAATCCTCCGCGCGCACTATCACATCCTGAGCCACGTCCACCAGCCTTCGGGTGAGATAGCCCGCGTCGGCGGTTCGCAGGGCCGTATCGGCAAGACCCTTACGCGCCCCGTGCGTGGAGACAAAGTATTCCAGAACGTTCAGCCCTTCGTGGAAGTTGGACTTGATGGGCAGGTCCTCGATAAGGTTGCCGAACGGATCCGCCATGAGGCCGCGCATTCCGGAGAGCTGGGTTATCTGCTTGGATGAGCCGCGCGCTCCGGAATCCGTGATCAGGTAGATCGGATTGAACCGATCAATGCCTGCCATAATCGCCTCGGCCACTTCCTCCGATGCCTTCATCCAGAGATCAATGACCTGCCGGCGCCGCTCGCCTTCGGTGATGGTCCCTCGGCCATACTGCGCAGTCAGGCGCTTTACCGCCGTCTCGGTGCGCTCCATGATCTCGTCACGCTTGGCGGGAATATCCATGTCCGTCATGGAGATGGTTACGCCGGATCGCGTGGCATAGCGGAATCCAAGGTTCTTGAGGTCGTCTAGGAAGTTGATGGTTACTTCCTTCCCATGCAGCTTGTAGACCTCGTCCACCATCTCGGCAATCGTCTTCTTGGTCGCCGTGCGGAAGAGATACTTGTCCGTATACTTCAGCCCCTCCGGCAGAATCTCGTTGAGAAGCAGTCTTCCGACGGTGGTGGGCTTCGGTACTTCGGGATCCTTGCCCACCGTAATCATCCGCCCATCCCTCGGAATGCGCACACGAATGGGGGCGTGCATATCCACCTCGCCTGCTTCGTAAGCGATAATGGCCTCCTCGGGACTGGCGAAGACGGTGCCGAACGGCTCCTCTCCCTCCCGGATAGTGGTGAGGTAGTAGGCGCCTAACACGATATCCTGGGTAGGCGCGACAATGGGATTGCCGTTCGCCGGCGAGAAGAGGTTGTGCGTGGAGAGCATGAGGACCCGGGCCTCCGCCTGCGCGTAGGCCGAGAGCGGCACATGCACCGCCATCTGGTCGCCATCGAAATCGGCGTTGAAGGCATGGCACACGAGCGGATGAATCTGGATTGCCTTGCCATCCACCAGCACGGGCTCAAAGGCCTGGATGCCCAGACGGTGAAGGGTCGGCGCGCGATTCAACAGCACGGGATGCTCGCTGATGACCTCCTCAAGCGCGTCCCACACCTCCGGCTTCATCTTGTCAATCATCCGCTTCGCGGATTTGATGTTCGTGGTGTAGCCGCGCTCCACCAGCGCCTTCATCACAAACGGCTTGAAGAGCTCCAGAGCCATCTCCTTGGGAAGCCCGCACTGGTGCAGCTTGAGGTGCGGTCCCACCACGATGACCGAGCGGCCGGAGTAGTCCACGCGCTTGCCCAGAAGGTTCTTGCGGAAGCGCCCCTCCTTGCCCTTCAGCATGTCCGAAAGCGACTTGAGCGGCCGGTTGGTCGAACCCACCACCGGACGGCTGCGCCGGCCGTTGTCTATCAGGGCGTCCACTGCCTCCTGAAGCAGCCGCTTCTCGTGGTTCACGATGCTCTCTGGCGCGCGGATGTCGGTAATCTTCTTCAGCCGGTTGTTCCGGTTGATGATGCGGCGATAGAGGTCGTTCAGGTCCGATGTGGCAAACCTGCCGCCATCCAACTGCACCATCGGCCGGAGCTCCGGCGAGATGACCGGTATGCACTCCAGGATCATCCACGACGGATGGGCCTTGCTGTCAAGGAAGGCCTGCGTTACCTCCAGGCGCTTGATAGCGCGAACGCGGCGCGGTCCCTGCGTGTTCTGGACCTCGTGCTCCAGCTCGCGCAGCAGCTTCTCCAGGTCTATCTCGTCCAGGAGCTTCTTGACGGCCGCGCCGCCCAGGCCCGCCTTCACTAGCTCGCCGTAGTCTTCGCCCAGTCGCCGGCTAAGCACATCCAGCAGGCGCTCCAGCGAGCGGTACTGGTCCTCGCCGATAAGCTGGCGCTTCTCGATCTTGGTGAGGAGCTCGAGCGAGAGGTCCAGATCCTCCAGGCGCTCGGTGGCGTCACGCTCCTCCTGCTTAATCCGCTCGACGAGATTCTTCTCTTTCTCTACGAGCGTCTCTTCGTCCCACCGCTCCACGGGGGGCACCAGGTCGTCATCAACCTCTCCGAG
Source organism: uncultured Chthonomonadales bacterium (assembly GCA_964526545.1). Lineage (GTDB taxonomy): Bacteria > Armatimonadota > Chthonomonadetes > Chthonomonadales > CAJBBX01 > CAZGLN01. Next base: position 13,382 of record CAZGLN010000014.1, on the reverse strand, counting down.
CCCGTCTACGTCCTCATCGTCATCCGCGCCGTCCTCGAGCGCAACAAGGTCTTCCGGCTCGTCAATGTCGGCGTCGTCCAACGTCGCTGCCGGCTCTTCATCGCCTGGCTCAAGGTCGCCTTCTTCTGGGGCACTCTCGGTGGCATTTAGATCATCAAACTTCGGCTCGCCCCCTCGCGTGGGAGCTGTCACGTCCAGATTATCCGCCGTACCTATGCGCGCGCTCTCCGCCGCATCGAGATCGGTAGTATGCCGGGCCACTTCCTTGCGATGCTCGCGGGTAAGGCGATCCGCGATGGTGCTCCGCTCCTCGGCAATCTCGGCCTGCTCCTCGGCGACGGCGGCCTTGATCTTTTCCAGATCGTTGTTGATCCTGGCCCGATCCACATCGGTCACGATGTAGCTGGCGAAGTAGAGCACCTTCTCCAGCAGACGGGGCGAGATGTCGAGGATGAGCGCCAGGGGGCTGGGCACACCCTTGAGGTACCAGATGTGGCAAACGGGCGCAGCCAGCTCGATGTGGCCCATTCGCTCCCGGCGCACCTTGCTGCGCGTTACTTCCACGCCGCACCGATCACAGACCACGCCCTTGAACTTCACCTTTTTATAGCGGCCGCAGTGGCACTCCCAGTCCTTCACCGGGCCGAATATCTTCTCGCAGAAGAGCCCATCGCGCTCGGGTTTGAACGTCCGGTAGTTGATGGTCTCCGGCTTCTTCACTTCGCCGTACGACCACGCGCGGATTTCGTCCGGCGAGGCGATGCCGATGCGTATCTTAGCGAATTGACTGGCGTCAGCCATGGTGTCTCCTCTTGGTACCCGTCAGGAAAGGCACCTACGGCACGGATGGGGGCAAGCACAGTCGGCCCGCCCCCTCCAGAGAGCATTGAGTTCTGTCAAACGAAATGCCAGGGTAGGCAAGGCGATAGTGTCTACACGCCCTCGTCCGTCAAGGGGCTGCTTGGAAGCTGCCGCGCGGTACGTCGCGCCGCGGCCGCCATCGGGTTCTCGTTGGGATTGATATCGTCGTCCCGATCCTTGAGGTCTATCTCGCGGTTCTGCTCGTCCTCAACGGTAACCTTGAGACAGAGCGACTGCAGTTCGTTGACAAGGATCTTGAACGACTCGGGCACCCCGGGCTCCAGCATGGTGTCGCCCTTCACGATGGCCTCGTAGGTCTTCACCCTGCCCTGCACGTCATCCGATTTGATGGTAAGGATCTCCTGGAGCGTGTAGGCCGAGCCATAGGCCTCCAGAGCCCACACCTCCATCTCACCGAAGCGCTGGCCGCCAAACTGGGCCTTCCCACCCAACGGCTGCTGGGTGACCAGGGAGTACGGGCCGGTCGAGCGCGCGTGGATCTTGTCGTCCACCAGGTGCGCCAGCTTCATCATGTAGATGTAGCCCACGGTTACCGGCTGATGGAAGTAGTCGCCGGAGAGACCGTCTCTGAGCTTGCACTTGCCGGTTGCGGGGTCAATGCCCGCGCGCTCCCAGGCCCTCACCTTTATCTGCGCCACCACGCCGTCGTAGTCAAACTCCTCCGGCGCGGGGATCGCCGCAGAAGCATCTGGCGGTGCGACTGCAGTAAGATCCTCTTGCGCATCGGCTCCCTCGGGCTCGCCGCCGTTCCTCG
>CAZGLN010000014.1:0-11684 GCA_964526545.1 uncultured Chthonomonadales bacterium | reverse complement strand
AGATCTGCTCCAGCCGCCGCGCGTCATAGGTGCGCAGTTCCGCCTTGATCTGCTCCAGCATCTCCTCGGGCTCGGCATCCTCCGCGAACTCCATGCCCATGTGGAGCTCGGAGTTGACCAGGTTCGTCAGGGTGCGCCTGCGCAGGTGGCGCGCCAGCCTATCCAGCTCTCCGAGGATCTCCTTCTCCGTTGAACCCTCAAAGGCAGGATTCACGAAGGAGCAGTTGAGGTGGTGTCCCACGAGACCCAGGTGCGTCTCCAGTATCTGGCCGATATTCATGCGCGAAGGCACACCCAGCGGATTGAGAACGATATCCACGGGAGTGCCATCCGGCAGGAAAGGCATGTCCTCTTCCGGCAGGATCTTGGAGATGACGCCCTTGTTGCCGTGGCGACCGGCCATCTTGTCGCCTTCCATGATCTTGCGCTTCTGGGCGATGTAGACGCGCACCAGCTGGTTTACACCCGCGCTCAGCTCATCGGAGGGGAGTCGGACAAGGTCGCCATCGCAGCGGTCGCACATGGTGCGGTCGGGCCGCTTGCTGTAGTTGTACACAGCCTTGCACCGCACGCACTGGTATTTGAACCTGCTGAAGACCTTAACATCCACCACCTTGCCCTTCTCGCCATGCGGCACCCGCAGAGAGACGTCGCGGGTCTCCTCCGCCTTCTTGCCGAAGATGGCGATGATGAGCCTCTCCTCCGCAGTCAGCTCGCCCTGGCCCTTCGGGGCAACCTCGCCCACCAGGATATCTTCCGGGCGCACCTCCGCGCCGATTCGGATGATGCCGGTCTCGTCCAGGTCCTTCAGCATATCCTCGCCGACGTTCGGGATGTCGCGCGTGATCTCTTCCGGACCGAGCTTCGTGTCGCGCGCCTCCTTCTCGTACTTCTCAATGTGTATGCTGGTGAACACATCGTCCTTCACGAGGCGCTCGGAGATGAGGATGGCATCCTCATAGTTGTAGCCGCCCCACGGCATGAAGGCCACCAGCACGTTCTGCCCAAGAGCCAGCTCGCCGTTGTCCGTGCAGGGACCATCCGCCAACACCTGGTGGCGACGCACACGCTGTCCCTGACTGACCAGCGGACGCTGCGTGATGCACGTGGACTGGTTGGAGCGCAGCAGATTCACCAGGCGATAAGTGTCGCGCTGGCCATTCTCTGCCTGCACCACAATCTGCTCCGCCGTTACGCGCACCACCGTGCCCGGCCGCCTGGCAAGCACCACCGCCCCGGAGTCGCGCGCGGCGCGCTTCTCCACCCCCGTCTTCACCAGCGGCGCATCCGGACGCAGGGTCGGCACTGCCTGCCGCTGCATGTTGGAGCCCATCAAGGCGCGGTTGGCATCGTCGTTCTCGAGGAAGGGAATCATGGCTGTGGCTACCGAGACAATCTGCATCGGCGACACGTCCATGTACTGCACCTTGCTCGGAGGCACTATCTCGTAGCGGTTCTCGTGGCGCACCTGGATGGCTTGCTTCGGCTTGCCTTCCTGGTCCACAAAGTGCCCGTCCTTGTCAAGCCGCTCGTTGCCAGGCGCGATGTAGTGGCGGTGGTCCTCGTCCGCCTTCATCCACTCGATCTCGTTGGTTACGCGGCCATGCCGCACCTTGCGGTACGGAGTCTCCAAGAAGCCGAACCTATCCACCCGCGCATGCACGGCCATGCTGCCAATGAGGCCGATGTTGGGCCCTTCCGGCGTCTCGATCGGGCAGATGCGTCCGTAGTGGCTGTCGTGCACGTCGCGCACTTCCAGCTTCGCGCTCTGCCGGGAGAGGCCGCCAGGCCCCAGCGCCGAAAGCCGCCGCTTCGACGTGAGCTCCGCGAGAGGATTCGTCTGATCCATGAACTGGCTGAGCTGGCTGGAGCCGAAGAAGCTCTTGATGGCGGCGGAGATCGGCTTTACCGAGAGGATGACCTGCGGGATGATGGAGTCGCTGTCCAGCGACGTCATCCGCTCCTTGGCCACCTTCTCCATGCGCAGAAAGCCCATGCGAAGCTGGCTGTACAGAAGCTCGCCCACGCTCCGGATGCGCTTGTTCTCCAGGTGGTCAATGTCGTCAACCGCATGCCCCTCCGCGCCCTCGGCAAGGTTGATGACGTAGCGCAGGATGCCCACCACGTCCTCACGCGTGATGGACCGGGCATCGGGCGGAACCTGGATATTCAGCTTCTTGTTGATCTTGTACCGGCCGACCTTTGCGAGGTCGTAGCGCCGCGAATCATAGAAGATGCTGAACACGAGGTTGCGCGCCGATTCCGGTGTCGCCGGATCGCCGGGCCGTATCTTGCGGTAGATATCCAGCAGGGCCTCTTCGACGTTGGAGGCCGGATCCACAAGCAGCGTTGCCTCGATGTACCGGTGAGGCCGGTAGACCCGAATTTGCGGAAGGCCGAGCTTCACGATGGCTGCCGCCAGCGTCTTGTCAATGCGGTCCAACCGACGCACGAGCGGCTTCTGCCCCTTCGCATCCAGGATCTCCTCGGCTGCGTACTTGCCGATGAGATCGTCGGCCGCAAATTCCGTGAGCACCTCGGGAGCACTGAAGAGCCGCACGATATCGGCCGTGTTGGAACTGGGAGACTCAAGCCGAATCACGTGCCCCTCGCCGACCTGCTCGGCGAGCTCATCGAGGGCAACCCACTCCTCGTCAGGGGCGAACTCCTTCTGAAGGTCGCGGGCCTCCCGCGTGGCCGCGATACGCGCGCCAGCCTCCGCCAGGACTTCACCAGTGGCTGTATTCACCACGGGTTCCACAAGCGCCATCGGAAGCAAGTAGTCCTGCGCTCCGTACCGCGCCTCGCCGCCCTCCGCCTCCACGGACCGATAGACCCAGAGCTTCTCCAGACACTCCTTGATGGGCATCTCCACCGGCACGCGCGCGTTATCGAAGGCGTTGAGCGCGCGGAGCAGGGTCGTCAGCGCGAACTTGCGCGTCTGGCCTATGCGCACCTCAACCTTGTCATCCGCCGCCGTGTCAATATCCACCCACGCACCCTCGGAGGGGATGAGGGTTGCGCGGTAGAGCACTTTGCCGGAGAGGTCTATTTCGTCCTTAAAGTAGACACCCGAGGATCGCGCGAGCTGGCTGACCACTACCCGCTCGGCTCCGTTAATGATGAAAGTGCCCTTGTCCGTCATCAACGGGAGGTCGCCAAGGTACACTTCGCTCTCAATCATCTCCTTGTTGGCCTGGGTCAGCTGCACCCTGGCCTTGATGGGCGACTCGAACGTCATGTCGCGATCGCGGCACTCCTCGATGGTGTACTTCGGCTCACCGAGGGTAAAATCGATCAAGGAGATGGAGGTATTGCCGGTGAAATCGTAGATAGGCGAGAAGCTCTGGAAGAGCTCGGGCAGGCCTTCTTCGAGAAACCACTTGTAGGATTCGAGCTGCAGCTCGATCAGGTTGGGAATATCAACTACGTGGGAAGTCCGCTTCGAATCGTGTTGGATTTCCTTCAATCCGGAGCCTCCTCTATTACACACGAACTGCAAGTATACCTCCGTTGACGGTCGTGCGTCAAGGAAAAGCAGGTTGCGGACGCCTGCTTTTTTGGTCTGTCAACGCCCTCCTTCACGATTACTGCGTCGGCACCTCCGATTTGCCGAGATTCAAGCCGCGGCGAAACGTTCCCGAGAATGAGAGCAACTTCCGCACGGGGGTAGCTCATGCGTGCCGATCTGCAGTGCCTGGTGGATCGCGACTATCTGGAAACAATCAGCGGGGGTGACCGCGACTTCGAGCGCGAGCTGTTTAGCGTCTTCGTGGATACGGCCGGGGAGATGGTGCACGACATAACCTCCGCCTGGCTTGCGCAGGACCCGGAGAGGTTGGCCCGAGCCGCTCACAAGCTCAAGGGCAGCGCCAAGTCCATCGGCCTCACGCGGCTCGGGCAGCTCTGCTACTCCATCGAGATGGCCGGGCGTGAAAACGAGCCAGATCGCGTATCCGCCGAGATGCTCGCCGAACTGAAGAGCCTGACCCAGTCAGTCACAGACTATCTGGCCGAGGAATACGCGCAGGCGGCCTAGTCCCGCCATGTTGGGACCGTGCCTTCCTTGCCGATAACCACAGTCCGGCGCCTGCTGTGTTCCCTACTCCGAGCTATCTGCCAATCTCAAACAGGCTGGCCGCGCCCACACGAACACCCTCGTCCAGTGCCTCCTCATCCAGGGTATAGGCAATGAAGGCGATGCACATCTCGTCCGTGGTCTGCTCGCCCCAGCGCACCTCGCGCGGCGGATTGCTCGGGTTGTTTGGATTGCTGCTCGAGTTGTCGTACACCGCGCGCATGCGGAGGGTGGTCCCCTTCGGCGCTCGCACGGGTTCACGGAAGCTGTAGGTTGTCTGCCAGTTGAAGTCCCACTCCGGCACATGCACAAGCTGCCTCCGCTGGCCGCCCGGCATCACGGCGACCACGGTTACGGACTTGCCGAGCAGGTGCATGTGAGGAGTAACTCCCAGGATGGTGATATCGCGCGAGAAAGGCGCAGCCGCGTTGACCACGTGATCGGCCGCGCCGGCGGGTATGCGGAAGACGGGGTTGATCAGCGCCGCAATGCGCAGCCGCTTCTTTATGGGTTCCTTGGCGAAGTGCAGGCCCACGGTGGATCGGTCCGTCTCGGGCTTTCCGTTCCGGTGATAGTGCACTTCGAGGACGATGTCGCCTCCCTTCGGCCAGAGTATGCCGACCCCCGCAGGAAGCACCGTCGGTTCGTTCCCCGGGGCCCAGCCGCCCAGAAACCCGGAGGGCACAAAGCCGGGGCCGGCTCCGTTCGAGGTGTACCCGGGCGCGGGATCCTGTGCGTCCAGCCGGCGCGCCGCTCCCGTGGTATCCAGATAGGCGATCATGTGGTGTACAACAGCCCGATTGCCTGGCCGAAACTCCATGGCTGTGATGTACCGGTCAGCGTCCGCGGTGTTCGGTATCACGTAGCAGCGATAGACATCCGAACCCTCCGGACCCAGGCGGTACTCCTCAGGCAGTCCAATCACCTCCTCCGGTTCCCCGAGCTGCCACCCGTTCGAGAAGCGCGGCAACGGCGGAATTCTGCGCGTGTCGCCCAGGGGGGCTCCTTGCTCAACCCATAGAGCCACCAACTGACGCTGTTCGCGCGAAAGCCTGCGCTCATTGAGAAACTCGCCGTGCGATTCCGCCTTCCAGGGCGGCATTCGCCCGCTTGCCACCGTGGCGGCAATCTGCTTGGCCCACAATGCAACCTGCCGCGGCTCGTGCATGCTGAAAGGAGCCACCTCGCCCGGCCGATGGCACGGCAGACAGTTAGCGCGGAAAATCGGCTCAATATGTTCGGCGTAAGTTACGCCGGTCGCGGAGGGCCTCGCCGCCAGCGCCCCGCTCTGAATGGCGCACCCAACGGCGGGTGTGGTGGCCACCGGCACTTGACGGCGGGCGAGCAGCGCCTGTACGGCATCCCTGAGGAAGTGGCGGCTTACTCGGTCCGCCGCCTTGTTGTTGTCAATCGCGCCCCGGTACCGAATTGCGCCCGACGCATCCAGAACGAAAGCCTCGGGCACCACCTTGGCGCCGAATGCGCGGGCGAGCGTGCCATTGTCCTTGACGGCAGGGAAGCGATAACCGCGCTCGACTGCATGCCTGCGTATCTTCTCCTCGCTGTCCGCCGCGTTCGGATACACCGAAATCAGCCTGACGCCCTGCGCAGCGAAGGCGCGAGCGAGCCGTACCAGACGAGGAGAATAGGCGTTCGCCATCGGGCACTCCGTGGAGAGGAAGAGCACCACGGTCGGCTTACCCTTGGGGTCCACCAGCCGCAAGGTTCCGCCGGCAAGGTCTACCACCGAACGGTCCGCAACCTTTACGGGTTTCGATGGTGCTGCCGCGGCAGTAATTACCAGCACCAGCGTTACCAGGGCGGCAGCGGCAGCATACCGAGGCACTCCAGACAATCCACTTGTGCGAAGGCGCATCAACCCTGCTTCCTCCAGGCGCGGTTTCGGGAGACTATACGACAGATTCCGCTGAGCCTTCGCCCGAGCGGCCGACCAAAATGCGTGGACGAAGGGATAGTCCAATGGTACCCACCCAATTGGCGGGCGCGAAGGGCTACGATCGTGCCGATGAGCGGTGCATCAGCCAGCCGAGGTAGAGGGGGCCCGAGCAGCGCAATCCGGAAGCCACCGGTCCCTGCTCCAGCAGCGCCCACGCCTCTTCCTGGGTGCAGAGCAGGATACCGCTAAGCTCCTCCGGACAGGGGCGCAGCGCCGCAAGGCCTTCTGCAGTAAGCGTGGCAGCAAAGAGTGCGCGTACCTCCGCGTTATGGAACGGCGGATTGCGGCTCACGTTCTCGTCGTAGCTGAAGTACGGTGCTCCCACGGGCAGCAGGCCTCCCTCGCGCAGGCAGCGGTCGCGGGTGGAGATTGCCAGGCCGATCTCCTCCTCGGTCTCTTTCCATGCGCCCTCCTCGTAACTCATCGGCTCGCCGCCAGGCGCCACCGAAACGTGTCCCGCCACTGCCATGTCCCAGGCTCCCGGCCATTCGCGCTTCGTGAGCGACCTCCGCTGCAGCACAATAAGGCCGCCTTCGGTGCAGAGCCCAACGTGCGAGGCGCGATGCGCAAGGCCCAGGAGGTGGAACACCCATCGTGGACCGATCACGCCCGTGGATGTGCCGTCGGCGCGCGCAATGTCGAAGAGTTCGCTCTCGTCATGCGGCTCGGGCAGGAAGCGCTCGCGCCACGAATCCGTCAGGCGGTCGAGGTCTCTCTGCGAAAGATCCCATCCGAAGCGGATGGCCCTTCTGATCGCGCGCAGTTCATCCAGCGCGTCGTGACTGAGAGGTTTCATGTCCCCCGCCCGCCACTGCGTATGCGCTTCATGCCTCTAGCTCGCACAATTCGTCCAGTCGTTCCCAGGTCAGGCGCGCAAGCGGCGCCGCGTCGAAGCCTTCCGGCAGGATCGGCCACCCCGCCATGCCCAGGATGTTCCTCTCGATGGCGGGCCATACGCTCGCTCGTCGGTCCGGACTGAGCGGAGCGAAAGTGCGCTCCTGCAGCAGAGAGTTCATCTCGCGAATGGTGCGAAACCTCACTCCCGGAAGCGCTCTCACCATGGCGAGAGACCGCCCGAGATTGCGCAGTGCCGTGGAGTATTCCGCGGCCGATTTGCGGGGCGCGGGTCTCCATTGCGCCCTGGGCGGGTTTCTGCCGCCTCCGAAGTTCGCGGCGTCCCAAAACGCTGTATGCATCATCCGCGTGGGATGTCCGGCGAAGAGGTCCGTCCAGAATACGCCGCGCGCCAGATCCTGCTCGAGATCGGCAAGCAGCTGCTGCATCTGCGCGGCCCAGGCGTGATCGTCGTGGAGCAGGTCGTCACGAAGGGCCCGACGATGGGGGTAGCAGAGGACATCGCAGAAACGGTGCGGCTCGCCGCCTGGGACGGTCGTAAGCGTATAGAGCACGGCAGGCACCCCCAGGCGAGCCATCGCGGCATTCAGCTGCGGTCCCCATGTGTTGCCGGGACCGCCCCAGGCCGAGGGCATCGTTTCGAAGACCTCCTGTAGCGCCTCTACCCCGGGCCGCTCGCGCCGTACGGCTTCTTCCACTCCATCCGACCATCCGCGCTCGGAAAGATACTCGGCAACCGTGGGATGCACACTGTGCAGGTCGGTATGAAAGGCAATGTCGTGGCGCGCCAGTGCCTCGATCACATCGGTCCGGCCACGGTCACGCCACTGCCTCGCACGCTCGCCAACAATGCAGTGCGTTGCCCGTATCCCCTCCTCCTCCAGCACGCGTGCAACATCCAGCGCCGCGTCATCCGCGTCGGGACTCACGATGTCCTCGATATCGAAGAGCACGCTCACATACATTCGGTGCTACCCATGCCCGTCAGTCGCCCGCGGCGCCCGTGCCCCGTGCCCCCGATATCCAGGCATGGGCGGAATCCGGCGTGCCTGCCGGCTTATGGCACCCCTCGCCGGCAAGCGCCCAGAGCACATGCATCTGGTACCCAGGCGCAACCGCCATGGTGAAGTAGCCGCGGGAGATCGCAATGGCGTCGCCGTCATGAAGAGTGAAAGCCTGGTCGAACGAATTCGGCTCATCCGGCGCCGTATAGGCCCGCGCAAGCGCAAAACCCTGCGGCGGGTTGAATCTGCAGAGATAGACTGCCTCGCAGTGTACGGAATCCACGCCTGCCCTGTCATAGCGGACCGGCGGAGCGCCGCACCAATTGCCAGGGGGACAGATGGTCTCGCCGACCCGCAGGCTCTCCGTTCCTGCCGCCGTGCTGATGCAGGACGCTATGGTTACGCGCCAGTTGCCATGTCCCTCGGTGCGTGTCTCCGCCTCCTCCGGATACACAAGGACGGGAGCGCACGCGCGGCGCGCGGGCGCCGTGATAAGTGCCAGCCGGCACTCCGCGGACTCGGCAAAGACGCGCACGGCGGAACCACACGGAGCGTACGCCATCGTAGGAAGGCCCGCGAACACGTTGGCCCGCCTTCCGATCTCCGGAAACGTGGCGCTCCTGTTGCCGGCCTCGACATTCACGGTGCAAAGGCCTTGGAGCACGACGACCACAAGGTCCTGATCCTGGGTGCGAAGCACGTGCTCCGGTGAGTCCTCGGTGAGCGTTAGGAGTCTCAACCCGAGTAAGCGCAGGCACGAGGATCCGGGCTGCACGAGGCTCTGCTCGCCTGGCCCGCACAAGGGTTCCGCATGGATGAGTTCGGTCATTGCGACGGCGCCTCCGGGCAGCGGCGCGGCTCCTCACCGTGCGGCGCGCGCATGCGTAGTTTCCAGTAGGCAGAGCCGGACTCCTGCCGCTCATTCAGCTCCCGGCGAGGCAGGCTGCGATGACGTTGAAGTCAAAACCCGGCGCCGACCGGCATTGTTCGTTACGGGCGCCTGAGCGGTTCGGAAGACCCAGAAGAACCTGATACTCAGGGCAGGGATTGCTCGAGGCCGCAGGGAACTGCAAGCAGACGCCCAACGCACCGTGCAGGCCAACGGTCACTCTCCTGTTGGCCGCGGTGAGCGAGGTGCCTCCGGAGAGAGCCCGTGATCGCCATACGACACCGCCAGAGCGGCCGTGTGCTTGTGGAGGTTGACAGCCCAAGCCTTGCTGGAGCCAACCTGGCAGGCGAGTACCTCATCCACGCGGACCTGCGCGAGACGGACCTTCGAAGCGCCACGCTCGTCTACTGCAATCTATCCCTCGCGGATCTCTCCCACAGTGACCTGCAAGGAGCCAATCTCAAAGGCGCGAATCTCACGGAAGCGGATCTCTCGGGAGCCAATCTCCACGGGGTCAACCTTGCCGGAGTTACGCTCTCGCTTACAGCCCTGAGAGGATGCGTCAATCTGCACCACGCCGAGGGCCTCCACCAGGTGGTGCATGCCGGCCCCTGCATCCTGGATGCCGAGACGCTTCGTCACAGCGCTGCATACCTCGGCGACCGCTTCCTTCGCGGAGCGGGCTTCACTCGGGCGGAGATCGCAGACTTGCGTCGCAGATACCCTGGAGCCGAATGAACGCTTATGTTGGTAATCCTACTCTTAGCCGCCGCTGCTTCCACGGCAGTCCTTACTGTGGAGAGGCCGACCATGCAGAGACCGCTGCCTCGAAGCGAGGCGTTTTTCGGGATGCACCTAGACCTGCACCCCCAGGAGACAGACACAAACCTGGGCGCGGATATTGAAGAGCAGTACTTGCGCGAGCTGCTGCGGCGCATTAAGCCCGACTACGTGCAGTACGACTGCAAGGGACATGCCGGCTGGGCCGGCTATCCCACACGCGTAGGCTCTGCCTCGCCGGGCATCGTCAAGGATAGCCTCGCCCTCTGGCGCAAGGCAACCCGCGATCTGGGCATCGGCCTCTTCGTCCACTTCTCGGGGCTCTGGGACAGCCGCGCAATCCAGCTCCATCCCGAGTGGGCACGCCAGGGTCCGAACGGCGAGAGGGACCCCAACAACACGAGCGTGTTTTCTGATTACCGGGAGAAGCTGCTGGTGCCCCAGTTAGTGGAGGTCGCCCTCGCCTACGATCTGGACGGCGCGTGGGTGGATGGCGAATGCTGGGCCGCGCAGCTCGATTGGTCGCCAGGTGCTCTCGCAGCATGGCGGCGCGAGACGGGACACACCGAGGCTCCAAAACAACGGGGCGACCCGCACTGGGAGGAGTGGAAGGCATTCCACAGGCGCCATTTCGAAGACTATGTGGCTAAGTGGGTGACTGCAGTCAAGCAGCAGGCCCCCAGGATGCAGCTCACCAGCAACTGGATGTACACGACTTTCGCTCCCATCCCGCCGCGCGCCCCTCTGGATTTCCTTTCGGGAGACTATTCGCCCACAGTCTCCGCGGACCGCGGAAGAGTGGAAGCCCGCTTCCTGGCGAACGCGGGCAAGCCATGGGACCTGATGGCATGGGGCTTCAACTGGCATCCGCAGCTTGGCCATTCGCTCAAACCAGCCCCCCAGCTCATGCAGGAGGCCGGCGCGGTACTCATGCAGGGAGGCGGCTTCCAGGTCTATTATCAGCCCACGCGCTCCGGTTATCTGGCGCCGGAGATCGTGGAGATCATGGAGCAAGTGGCTCGCTTCTGCCGGGAGCGGCAAGCAATCAGCCACAAGAGCAGCACCGTTCCGCAAGTAGCGCTGCTCTACTCCACTGCCTCCCAGCTAGAGCGCTCGGACGCCGTCTTCAATCCTTACGGATGCACCGATGAGATCGAGGGGGCACTCCATGCTTTGCTCGAGTCGCAGTACTCCGTGGACCTGATGCCGGAGTACCAGCTGCAGCCGCGCCTCGCGGAGTTTCCGCTGGTGGTTCTCGCCGATTCGCAAAGGCTCGAGGAGCCCTTCCGGCAGGCGCTCGTCGAGTATGTGAGAGGGGGCGGCAGCCTGCTGCTGTTGGGCGAGAAGTGCGCGCGCCTCTTTGAGCGCGAACTGGGTGTTCAGTTCACCGGTCCGCTCGGCCAAGCGGCCGCCGAGCTGAAGACATCCCTGGGCGTGGTGAACTGTAGCGGCCAGTGGCAGCCGGTAGCAGCCGATGCCGCGCATGTGCGCGCCCGGCGCTATCCCACCCGCGACACACGCACCGGCGGCGAGATTGCCGCGACGGTTACCCCGTTCGGCCAGGGCAAGATCGGCGCGGTCTATGGTCCGATTGCGCTTGCGCACTTTCGATCACATCATCCTGCGCTGCGCGCGCTGGTGAGAGACCTCGCTCGTGAGCTCTTCCCGAAGCCCGCCGTTACAGTGGAGGGGCCCGACAGCGTGGACGTTGCCCTGCGGCGCACGGCTCAGGGTAAGCTCAGTGTGCACCTGCTCAACCTCACGAACGCGCAGCGGGCGGATCGCTTCCTGCACGTTGAGACCATCCCTCCCGTGGGACCTCTCACTGTGCGCATCGCCTGCGACCAGAAGCCCCGTTCCATCCGGTGGATGCCGGGTTCCACGAAGCCCCGGTGGACTTGGGCGGAGGGTACAGCCATCGTGACGGTGCCGAAACTCGCAATTCACGGCGTCCTCGTTGTGGAGCAGTGAGCCGACGGTATTCCACCTGAAAGGACCTCAAGCAATGCCTACCATCGTTGGGGAGGACCTCCCAAATATCCCCTGGGCCGCGAAGCCCGACGGCTACCCCGGAATCTGCTGGCGATATCCGGCCAATCCCATCATCCCGCGCGACCTCCT
>CAZGLN010000013.1:6244-26457 GCA_964526545.1 uncultured Chthonomonadales bacterium | reverse complement strand
TGGAGGTCCACGCGAAGGTAGTTCGGTTTTAGGGCGAGGATGCGGCCCTTCAGGGCGGAGACGCCGGCTCCCGGAATGCGGATGGTTGCCGAGAGGTCCGCCGAGAAGGACTTCGCTGCGTGCAGTTTCTCGAACGCCTGTCGCAGGATGGAATCGGCCCTGGCGTCCGCGTGCAGCGGGCCCGCCAGGCCGAAGTTGGCCAACACCGCGATAATCGCGCCGAGGCGCATAAGCCGCCGTTCTCCTGCCCGCCGCGAATCCCCGGCGGACGGTCGCACCGTCAGTCTGCGGGCTGCGGCTGCAGGCCGCCGCCCGCCACGGAGGGTTTCTCCGCGGTACCCTGCTCCAGGTAGCGCTCCCGTTCGCCCTGCTTCAGGGTGCGCCAGATGAGGAACTGCTTCCTCAGGGTGTTTAGGAACCTGCGGTTAACCCGCTTCCAGTTGCTGATATCGCCGCTTTCGCGATGGATGATCACGCGGATATCGAAGACATCCGCCATGGTGGTCGGGAGGGTCTCTATGACCACCCGCTGGCTCACACCGAGGTCGAAGGGCGCGAGCCAGGCCATGCACCGAATGCGGTAGCCCTTCAGCTCAGGCATGCCTTCGGGCGCCGTGTTGAACTCTTCGGTCTCCACATTCTGGGTGACGAAGTCCCCTATACTGTACTCTTCGTAGGCAGCGAACCACTCGCTCAGGAAGCTGTTGAGTCCCTTGGCCTGCTCGCCCGTAACGGAGAAGGGCAACGGAATGGTCCACTCGTCGCCCTCCGGCTCCGGCACCCGCCAGGTGCGGTCAATGGCGGGCGTGGCCACTTCGGCCGCCTTGCGGGCGGGGTAGAGCGTGGAGAGCAGCACCACTCCCACCACCACCAGCGTGGTGAGCACCGCCGAGACCGAGGAGAAGTTCAGGTAGAGCCCTTCGAAAGCCCCCGTCCACACAAGAATCTTGGTGGCAAACTGCCCAAGCAGATAGCCGGCCACACTTCCAAGGATGGCGTAGACCATGGCCTCCGCGATGAAGAGCATCGCGATGTGTGAGGGCGCCAGGCCAATGGACGAGAAGATGTGTATCTCCTTCACGCGCTCGAAGACGCTGCCGAGCATAGTGTTGAGCACGATGAGGGCGGCTATGAGCACGGGGAAGAAGACCAGCTCCAGGCCCTTGCTGGAGGTGGCCGCGATGGACGAGTAGCGCTCGATGGTTGGGCGTGATCCATCCGTTGGAATGCGGCCCGCATACAGGTTGAGCCCCAACCGGTGCATGAGAGGACCGAGCGTTTCGGTCACCATCTTGGCATCGCCGAAATCTATGGCGATGCTGCGCAGCTCCGCGCCGAGATTCGTTGCCGTCTGGTAGGGCACGAAGAAGACCGAATCCGGCTCCAGGTGCGTGTATTCGCGGAACCCAGTTTCGCCGCCCTGGGCCTTCCCCTGGCGGGTGAGCTTCTGCATCAAGATGAAGTCCACGGGAGTGAGCGGCTCGTTATCCAGATCCATCACGGACTTCAGCCGCTGGCTGTCCAGGATCCCCACAACGGTGTAATCCACGCCCGAGTAGGAGACGGTGGCCTTGCCCACATCCTGCGGATCTATCCGAAGAGCGGCCGCGATGGCATCCGGCAGGATGACGGAGTAGGTATCGCCGGGTTCGAACCATCTGCCCGTAATCAGTGCCTCTTGCGGTCGCGTTACGCGCGCTTCCTGTGGTGTCAGGCCCACCAGCGCCTTGGCATCGTACTGGCGGTCCGCGCGTTTGATGGTGAGGAAGGACTGCTCACCGAGCTGCGTGCCGAAGAACCAGGAACGCGGCGCCACGTTGAAGTTGCGTCCGTATTCATCGGCGAGCAGCCGGTAGGCCGGCTCCTGGAGCTGATCCCACATGGCCGTGCGGATCATCAGGCCGTTGTAGCGCGGTGTTCCGGGCGACGGCACCTGGTTGAAGCGCATGGTCTGCACCACGGAGGTGAACGAGAGCACCGTGAACGTGAGCAGTACCAGCGTGATACAGGTGAGGATGGTTCGCGCCTTGCGTCGGCGCATGTTGGAGATGCCCAGATTGAACGCGGCAACGGCAACGGATACGCGGCCAATATCCGCCTTGTGCACTCCGGATACCTCGCGGTTCATCAGCTTCAGCTGCTCCTCGAACTTGCCGCCAATCATCATGATGACGATGACGGAGAGAGCGCCCATGATGAACGCAAGGAGCACGATGACCGGGTTCATGGTGATGTCGAACGCCGGGTGCACCTGGCTGAAGAGCAAGAAGATGCCCATGAAGATGAGGAAGGCGTAGGATATCTGCCGCTTCAGGTCATAGGAGCCGAAGACGAGCCGCTCCATGAAGTAGGCGAACGGAATGAGCAGCGCCAGATAGAAGAGCACGCCCTGAACCACATCGAGCGACGTCCTCTGCACGTCCGGATAGGCGCGCGATTCGAAGCCCCAGGCCGCGCGGCTGGCGTGGTGGAACGTCTCCCAGTCCTTCTGCTCCATGGCCACGCGCGCGCGTTCCAGGGCGCCGCGTTTGGCAGGATCGTTGGCGCGAGGGTTCCAGGCGCGCTCGTGCAGCTCGTTTATTCCCTGGTTGACTATTCGGTACTTCTCCAGGCGCTTGATGCGCGAGTCGTTCAAGGACCACATGTCCTTGGCGACATGGAAGGCTGTGTGGTAGATGGCGCCTCCCCGCGCAATCTCCCGCTTGGGATCGTACTGGTCTATGCGTCCTACGGCCGCGCCGCGGAGCTCGGCGTCTTGCGCCTCGCGCGGGTCGCCGGCCACGAGGTACCCGATCCCTTCCGGCCGGTAGTCCGGGCGCTTGGCGCGGTTGTATGGATCGTTGGGGTCGTAGGTCGGATTAATGAGCAGGAAGCGCGTGGCCGCGGGTCCGGCTCCCATCATGATCTTCAGCCGGGTACCGGGATCGGCGAAGATGACGGCCATATCCTCCACATAGGAGCCCACCATCCAGGGATCCTGCGGGTCAATCATGTAGCCGTACCGCTGCGGCTCACCGTTGGTACTGCCATCCAGGATATCAATGGTCGCCAGCGCACGCAGCGATTGCTGGTCCACCAGGTCGAAGATGGCGGTCGGCACACAGCGGAACAGGATGATGGGCACTTCCTTGGTGGCGGTGGTGACGCTGATATCCAGCGGCATGTATTTCGCGCCGCTCACGCCCAGGTCTGGAGCGTAATCAATCTCGCCGAGGCTCGGGTTCGGCCGCTCCTCGCCGGTCTCCGGATCCGTCAGCGTCTCCCGGGAGTCGATGTGGAAGGCGAGGATGCGCGTAACCGCGTTGCCTCCGAAGGCGGTGAGCGGTGCGCAACCGCGGAACTCGAAGACGTTCTTCTGGCCCGTCTCGGGTTCGTCGTACACCACCTGAATCATGTTGCCGCGCACGCCCATGTAGCTCTTGGTCCGGTTGCGGATGACCACGAGCGAGTTAGCGAGCTTCGGAGCAGTGTAGGCGATGAAGCTCTTCTTGGGATCGAAGATGGCCACGCGGCCGCGGATGGTGGCGAAGCCGCCCTGCAGCGCCATGCGTGACCAATTGGCCGGCTCCGTGATGGGCATGCGCTGGGCGTTCACATCGCCGGGCTCGTTGGTATCGGTAACGATGTGATAGAACTGGCACGCCAGGAGCCTGGTCTGAAACGCAAGATTGGCTACATTCACGCGGTCGGGCGTGTCGAAGGGGGTATCCACCAGTTGGCGGGCGTCATCCATAGAGGCGAGCGTGACTCCGATGCCCTGGGCCATAGTGACCACTTCGGAATCGAATGCGGGCTTGCCGGGTATGTAGTTGCGCCAGTTCTTGCCGTCAACCGGGTTGACCCCGTCGGCGAAGGCCTTCTTCGGGTCGAAGCCGAGTGCTCCGCCGATCTTGTCCGCGTTCTCTCGGCAGACGCGCGCGATATCGGAGAATCGGCCCTGGATATCCTCGCGGAAGTCGTAGAACCAGCCCTTGTAGAAGATGCCAACGGCGCGCGTCTGGCTGGTGAGGTCCAGTCCGGCCCAGAGGTAGATGGTGTCCGGTTTGCGAAGGGCCTTGTCGCGCGGATTGGCATAGAAGAGCACGTTCAGAACCACGAGGATGAGCACCAGCGACGCCAACACCCACGAGCCGGCGTTCAGCCTGCCGAGGAAGGGGAACCGGACGCGCTTGCCCGGGGTCTCGCTCGCCTCGGGGGCAGCGGGCGCCGGGCTTTTCAGGATGCGCATGGCGAGCCAGAAGAGCAGCAGCAGCAGCGAGCCCGTGAGGTAGATGGCGGTGCGTCCCGCGTTCTCCTTCGCCACGGCTTTCTCTGCCATGCTGGGGCGCGCCCACTCATCAATATGGGCGTTGATGAACTCGCGGATGCCTTGCAGGGCCAGATGGTGTGCGCTTGTGGCCACGAAGTAGAGCGTGCGCCCGGGTCTGTTCTCCGGACGGCTGTAGATGCGCGCAAGCTCCAGCAGCGCGGCGATGCCGCAGGCGGATTCCGCTCCCGGAGCCAGCGCGGGCACCACGGAGATGGAATCGTAGTAGCCCTGGATGACGATTATCTGGTCCTTGAGCTTGGGGTCCGTACCCTCAATCTTGCCGAAGATGTTCTTGGAGCGGTGCCTCTCCCACGGCATGTCGCTTTCGAGCACGCAGGTGGGCTCCGTGCCCGAGGAGGTGGCGGCGAGCAGGGGCACGACTTCCGAACGGCTTATCCAGAATCTGGGAATGGAGATGGGAATCGAGACGAACTTCGCTTCGGCCTCGCCGCGCATGGTGGTCTCGGGCGCGATGAAGATAACGGCCTTCGCTCCAAGGCGCGGCGCATTCAGCCACTCCGCGCGGCTGTTGAAGTCGGCGAGCACAATGCGGCCCTCGACATCCTTGCCGTTGAAGTTGGCCAGTTTGCCATCGCCCACGTAGATGAGCGGGGCTCGAAGTCCGCCCTTGGGCAGCTGCGAGGTTCGCACCAGGTTCGGCCAGAGCGCATGTAGCTTAAACGGTCTCCCGCTTATTCCCGCCTCAGCGCCCTCGATGCGGATGCTCGCTCCGCGGTCCATCGGCACCGCGACCTCGAACTCCTCCACGCGCACATCCGTGAGGCCGTATTCGCGGAACTTGCCCTCCACGAATTCCGCCGCCTTCGCCTCGCCCGGGTAGCCGGGCACGCGCGAGCCGAGGCCCGCAAGTGTGGTAACCGTGGAGCGAAGATTGCGAGAATCTACCTGCGCGGCGAGGGATCGGTAGCGATCCTTGGCATCTTGCGCGCTTGCGGCAGTCGCTGCGCAGAAGGGCAGAAGAGCGAGGACGAAGGCGGCCAGTATCTTTTGTACGGACGCGCTCCGGCGGGAGGCCATCGAAGGTGTCCTTTCGGCGACGGCGCCAGGCGGCGAAGCTGCCGCCACAACCAAGGGGGCGGGAATCATCAACCAGCCCATCATATCATAACGTCACGAATGCGGTCAAACCAGCCGCGGCGGCCGCACGGAGCGCAGATTTCGTCGCGTTCGGCGGCGCCGCGTCTTCCTAGCTTTCGCCCTCTGCCGCCGGGTTCCTGCCGGGTTTGCGGCTTCCGGCCGCGCGTTACGGGAAATGTCGCGGCACGCACGGAGACGGCCTGCTGCCGCGGTCGGCCGGAGCCTGGCTCTAGGAGAAGCCAGGGCCGCCGGAGACGGTCCCCAGAAGTGGGGCTGTCAGAGGGATTGACGGGTAGACGAAAACGGCGGTTCGCGCCGAGATTATCGGCGCGAACCGCCAGTCCACGTGGGCATGTGCCCGCTTATGTCGGTTTGGTTCGGAGTGCTCAGGCGTCGTCCCGTGGCACCAACGCGATGTCTCCAGAGAGCGTCTGTACCGATACCGTGCCCGCGCCGGTTCCCACCACGCCGTTCCGCAAGGTCTCGGTACTGGAGGTCTCCCGCGCTTCCACACCGCAAGTGATGTCTCCGGACTGCGTGTCCAGCGTGTACCGGAAGTTGCTTCCCGCCGGGACGGCAATCCGAACCTGGCCTGAGACCGTGGTGCAGGAGAGCGTGCCGGAGAACGGGGCGTCGAGCTGCAGTGTAACGTCGCCCGAGATGGCCTTGCATTGAAGGGTGGATGCCGCGAGATGGAGGGCGCTGGAATCGCCTGAAACAGTCTTGAGCGTTATGTTGCCCTCCACCTGCTCAAGCCGCACATCGCCCGATACGGATTCGACGGCGACATCCACGGGCGCCACGTTGCCTGCCCTGTCCACGGTTACGTCGCCGGAAACCGACTTTGCCTCCACGCGGCCTCCCTCGGCGTTCGTAATGCGCACATCGCCGCTGACCGAGTTCACCGAGGCCCCTCGCGAGAGATTCTCCGCGATAATGTCGCCGCTCTTTGCGTTGAGCTGCAGAGGGCCGCCCATGTGGGAGGCACGGATATTGCCGCTGACGGCCTCCGCGCGCACCTCGCCCTGCAGGCGGAGGAGGGCAACCTCGCCGCTGATGGAATGGGCTTCCACGTTGCCCGCCACATCGCTCACGCTGATGGGGCCGAATACGGTGGCCAGACGCAGTTGCGCGCCGGCTGGCACTTGCAGGCGGACTTCGGCCTTGCCGTCACGCCAGCCCTCGGGAGTACTCAGTCGAACTTCAAGGCGGGCGGGCGGCGCGGAGATGCCCGGCTCAGGCATATCGGGTCTGGCAAACGTCGCCACATCTACCTTGATCTCGTGCAGCCTCGCGGTGGCTTCCGATTCAGATGCTGCCCATGCCTCCTTGCGCACTTCCAGATGGTAGACGGGTCCCTGGGTGATGGTGATACCGCCCGCCGGGTTTTCAACCTGTACCAGAGCGTCCTCCGGCAGCTCAAACGTGCGCTCCTCGACGTCGGATGCAACCGGTAAGTTGAAGGTGTTTTCCGGCGCGGACTCTTCGAGAGTCCAGTCCCGCGTCCAGTTTCGCAGAAGCTCTTGCCAGCGTTTGCTGCCCGCGCGTGCCTCACGGATAAGACGATCCGGGTCCAGCCGCTTAAAAGCATCGGCAAACTGCTTGCTGATGTTCGAGAGATCGAGAGGATGGCCCCTGCGGTGGCTCCAGCGAAACTCAAAGGACTTGGCGCCTGCGGTCTGCTGGTCCTCGCGTTCCGGGGCGGGCCGTGCGCCAGGGGCATGAGGGGGCGGGGGAGGAGGAGGCGGAGGAGCAGGTCGGGGTTCCGCGCGGAGCGCGCTCAGCAGTTTTTCCGCTTCGGAGGCGCTTATCTTGCCCTCTTCCAGCATCTTCAGAATGCGTGCAATGTTCTCGTCACTCATGGTTCACCCCTCTGCTGCTGTGCTTAGCGATCATGTTCCTTGCGGTCCCTGGCTGCCTAGATGTCCTTCAACCTGCGGGTTGCCTCCTCGGCCGATATCTCGCCGCGATCCAGGGCATCCAGGATGGCGCGCCGATCCACTTCGCGAGCGGCCGGCACGGGTTCGTCGTGAGCAGCGGGCCGCGGCTCCTCGGCTGCGCGCAGGCCCGCGGCCGTCAGCAGGGAGTCGAGCCTTCGCGCTACGGTCGGAAACGAGAGACCGAGCGCGGCACCCACTGCGCTCAGGTTGCCCCGTTGTGCAAGGAAGACGTCCAGAAACTGCAAGTGCTCCGGCTCCAGGCTGCAGTACCGGCACCGCTCAAATTGGCCCCGAAACTCCGTGTGGCACGCCTCGCACGAGAGCTCGGAGACCCTCAGCGAGGAGGCACAGATTGGGCATTTGGCAAGGACCTTGCGCATATTCGCCTCCCGATACTGCCGACTACGAGACAATTCGCGTTTGGTTTCACGAGTTTGACTTTCGAGATTCAAAAGGTTGGTTTACGGAAAAGCAACATGCGCTCATAGTCAGGCTGAGTACTGTACTGCTTCCACGCGCCTTGCCGGGCCAACGGCAGGCCTGCATTCCGGCTGACAGAGGGCAGGCAGCACCGGGAGGGATAGCAGGAACTAGCGCGCCGTTGGCCGAAACGCGGAGCAATGTGCCGGCGGATGGCAGAGGAGGAGAGGCGATGGCGATTGGATGCACAACTCTGAAGTCTCTGGTGCGAAAGCGGGATGCCTGGACACGGCGTCTCTCCAGCTTCGATACCTCGGGCGGCAACCGAGACGCATGGGATATCCCTGTCGGCGATACCGCTACGCTTGCGGATATCGCGGGCGCCGGCTGCATAACCCACATCTGGTTCACCATCGCCTCCGAGGACAAGTACTACTTGCGCCACCTGGTCCTGCGAATGTATTGGGACGATGAGGAGCAGCCTTCCGTGGAATGCCCTGTCGGCGATTTCTTCAACATCGGGCACGGCCTGGCAGCCTCGAACGCCGCGCTGCCGCTTGCCACCGTTGCGCCGAAGGAGAGCGAGCGCAAACTAGGCGGCAACATGGCCATGAACTGCTATTGGCAGATGCCGTTTGCCACGCGGGCGCGCATCAGCATCACCAATGAAGGCACCGAGCCCGTGCGGGCGTTCTACTTCTACATTGACTATGAGGAGTATGACAGTCTGGACTCGGACGTCCTGCGCTTCCATGCGCAGTGGCGACGCGAGAACCCCACCGCCAGCGACCGCGGACCGCTGGCCGTCCAGGGCATCAACTACTGGAACCTGATGGGCGAGCCCAACGTGGATGGAGCAGGCAACTACGTCATCCTGGAAGCAGAGGGCGCGGGACACTACGTGGGCTGCAATCTCTCCGTGGACAACATAGACCCTACGCCCGATGGACTCACCTGGTGGGGCGAGGGCGACGACATGATCTTTATAGATGGCGAGCCCTTGCCGTCCATGGTGGGCACGGGATCAGAGGATTACTTCTGCCACGCCTGGGGCATGCATCCTCAGGGGTACCCGTATGCCGGCACCTCGGTGCACGAGCACGATCCGGATCACCCCGGCCGGCACAAATGCACCAGCTACCGCTTCCACATCGAGGATCCCATCCACTTCACCAAGTCGCTCAAAGTAACAATCGAGCACGGCCACGCGAACCTGCAGTGCAACGACTACGCAAGTACGGCGTACTGGTACCAGGCTGAGCCGCACCGGCCCTTCCCGGCGCTGCCGAACGCGATCGCCCGGCGCCCTCGGCCGGATATGAAGTAGGGGGGTGATCTTCGCCGGCTCGCTGTGTCTGGGTGTGGGAAGGGCGAAAGAGAGCGAGCGGGGCCGGCGGGTTACCCTTCCAGATCGCGCAGGTTGAGTTCCTCGGGCTGCGCGTCGCCGTACGAGCTGTCGCCCAGAAGCGAGCACCCGCCGCAGCTGCCGCACCGGCCCTTGCGCTCCACGGACACATCGGCGGCGGGGAATCGTACTGTCGCCTCGCTGCCCTCGAGCTGCACGGCCACCTCCTCGCGAATGACGTGCACCTCCACCACGCGTCCCTTGCCCGCCGGGGTCCGTACCGTGTCGCCGGCCGAGGGCAGGCGGGACTTGGCATCAACGTATGCCTCGTGCTCGTAGCGGAGGCAGCACATCAGTTTGCCGCACACCCCGCTAAACTTGACTGGATTGACGAAGAGGCTCTGATCCTTGGCCATCTTCATCGAGATGGGGGCGAACTCCGTAAGGAAGGTGGAGCAGCAGAGCGTGAGGCCACACGGACCTACGCCGCCGATAATCTTGGCTTGGTCGCGCGCGCCCACCTGGTAGAGCTGCACGCGGCAGCGGAGCAGGCCGGCAAGATCGCGCACCAACTCGCGGAAGTCCACGCGGCCTTCCGCGGCAAACGAGATGGTTACCTGCGAGGCGTCAAACACGTAATCCGCCGTGAGCACGCGCATGGGCAGCCCATGGTGGGCTACGCGCTCCTTTGCCACGCGCACGGCGTTAGCGGCGCGCTCCTTGTTGCGCTCCTCCTGTTCGAGGTCGGCATCCGTGGCTTTGCGGATGACTCGCTTCAGCGGACCCTGGAGATCCTCCATGGGGACCTCGCGCTCCGTTACGCGCACGGTGCCCAACTCCGGCCCCCGCGCGGTATCTACGATCACGCGGTCCATATCGGCGAGTTCGATGCCAGCGGGATCGAACCAGTAGCTTTTTGCCACACGCTTGAAGGCCACGCCTACTGCCCGCGGCATGGTTCCCCCGCTCTCTTCAGCCGCGCGCGCTCCGCCAGCACAATCGCGCGCAGGACGTCCACGCCTCTCTCCA
Organism: uncultured Chthonomonadales bacterium; assembly: GCA_964526545.1. Classification (GTDB taxonomy): domain Bacteria; phylum Armatimonadota; class Chthonomonadetes; order Chthonomonadales; family CAJBBX01; genus CAZGLN01. The sequence continues at coordinate 16,316 of CAZGLN010000013.1, read as the reverse complement.
CCTCGTCGTTGATTACGCAGTAGTCGTACATCGTGAGCTTGCCCAGCTCATCGCGCGCTGTCCGCAGCCTCCGCTCAATCTCCTCCGCGCTATCGCGGGCCCGCGCGCGCAGCCGGCGCTCCAGTTCCTGCCAGGAGGGAGGCATAACGAAGACCAGGACGGATTCCGGCAGGAGCCTGCGGACCGCGAGACCGCCCTGAACCTCGATCTCCAACAGAACATCCTCGCCGGCCGCGAGGTGTCTATCAACCTCCTCGCGGGGAGTGCCGTAGCGATTCTGGTTGTAGAAGGCCCACTCCAGGAACCACTCCTGCTCGACGCGGCGCGTGAACTCCTGCTCCGTGAGGAAGTAGTAGCTCGTGCCTTCCACTTCGGAGGGTTTGCGCTCGCGGGTGGTTGCCGTAACACAGCGCGTGAGCCGGGGCGGGCAGTTCGCGGATTCCAACAGGGCGCCGATGAGCGTGCCCTTTCCAACTCCGCTCGGGCCGGAGACCACAAAAACGCGGGGCGCATGGGCGGGCGCCTGGACAACCGGAACATCCATGGACATCACCATGCGCTCCCTCCGTCCTTACGGTTGGAGCCCGTGAGCGTCAGGGAGGCGGTGGAGGCGCCGACTCTCCTTCCAACCACTACCGAACCCCCAGCAGCAGCTCCGTAACGAGCTGGTCGAGCTTCTCGTAGCCGCGGCCCTTGCGGGCATGGCTCACGCGGTCGAGGTTCAGTGCGGCAAGGCGAGCCGCGGCAGCTGGAGAGTAGCCCTCGCGAAGAGTGGGCGCCAGGTTGTGCGGATCTGCCTGGAGCTCGCTCAGCAGACCCTGAATCTCCGCGTCCGCGGCGAAGCGGGCGGCCTTCTCTTTTAGAATGAGGTACGTGCGCATGCACCCCCGCGCAAACTCCCACACACCGGAGTCATCCTCAGTGCGCATGGGGTGGGCGTCGAAGTGGCGCGGGCCTTCGTAGCCGCTCTCTTCCAGCAGCTTCACCAGGAAGAATGCGCCCTTCAGGTCCTCCTGGCCAAATCGGAAGTCCTGGTCATAGCGGCCGAACTTCTGCGCATTCAGGTCTATGTGGAACAGCTTGCCTGCCTCGATCGCCTGGCCGACGGCATGCACGAAGTTCAGCCCGGCCATGCTCTCGTGAGCCAGCTCCGGGTTCACGCCGCACATCTCGGGGTGGTCCAGCGTTGCGATGAAGGCGAGCGCCGAGCCGACGGTGGGCAGGTAGATATCGCTTCGGGGCTCGTTGGGCTTCGGCTCCAGGGCGAACTTCAGGCCGTATCCGCGGTCCAGGTTGTACGCGCAGAGGAAGTTGATGGCCTCCCGATACCATTTGATGGCGTCTCGCGGGTCGCGCGCGGCATCTACCTCGGTGCCTTCACGTCCGCCCCAGAAGACGTAGATGGAGGCGCCCAGTTCCGCGCCGAGATCCATGGCCGCCATGGTCTTCTTGATGGCGTAGGCGCGCACGGCGGGATCGCTGCTGGTGAAGGCGCCGTCGCGGAAGATGGGGTCGTAGAAGAGGTTGGTGGTAGCCATCGGCACGACCATGCCGCTCTCATCCAGCGCCCGCTTGAAATCGGCCACGATGGCGTCGCGCTCCGCGGCAGTGGCGTCAATCGGCACCAGGTCGTTGTCATGCAGGTTGACGCCGTAGGCCCCCAGACGCGCCAGCTCGCGCACCGCTCGCGCGGGTTCCACGGAGTCACGGACGGTATCGCCGAAGGGGTCTCGTCCGCGGTTGCCCACGGTCCAGAGGCCGAAGGTGAACTTATCGGAAGGGGTGGGTGTGTATTCGCTCATGGTTGGCTTCCTTCGTGAAGACTTACCCGTGGATTTCGCGAAATGACTGCCCCATTCCTTGCCGTGGGCGGTTACAGTTCAAGCGCTGTCTGGCCCGACTGAGGTGCAAGAGAGCCATCGGCCAGGATGTGCCGTACTTCGTGGCCGCGCTTACGCAGCTCAGGGGCAACCAGGCGCTCCCGGTGGCACTCGGCCGGGTCTGCTTCCGCGCAGAGCATGGCGGTCCGATCGGTTTCGGCCATCTTCTCCAGTTGTTCCAGACCCGCGCGAAAGGCCTGAGAGGAGGCTATGCGGTCGTAATCCGGCAGGCCGTTCCTCTGGTAGAGGCCTGGGTCGCGGGGCTTGCCTCCGAGGTTCTGGAGGGGCACATAAGCAATGCCCGCGTTCTCAAGCGCCTCGCGCAGGCTCGGCCCGTTGAACTGCGGATTCCTTGCGCTCCATGCGCTGGACCGCACATCCGCCAGAATCCGCACCTGGTGCGCTCGGAGGAGGGCAATCAGCTGCTCCACGGTATGGTTGCTGTGGCCAATCGAGAAGATGACCGCCACGTCTGGCTCCCATCCGGCGACGAAAGGAGAGGGCGCCGGTGCGGGATTGTAACACATCCCGGCCAACCGGCGCCCTCCGGCCACAGGCAGTGATGGTCTCGCGGCGGGCCCTACTAGCTCAATGCGGCGCGCCTGGCCTCCAGCAGAGCCACCAGATCTTCGAGGCTTATCTGCGGGCCCATCATAAAGGGCATGGGGACCTGCCCGGGCTGGCCGAAACCGGGTTGGCCGGGCATGCCTGGCTGTGCGAATCCGGGCTGACCGGGTACTCCGGGGCGCTGCGGCTGTGCGCCGGGCTGACCTGGGCGTCGCGGCTGTGTCGGCCGCAGTTGGGCTTCGGGTCCGGGTTGCGGCTCATTTGGATCGGGCGGGCGGGGAGCCTCCAGGGTATCGCCAGGCTCCTCCAGAGGCAGACCGGGTCCACCGCCGGCCGGGCCTGGAAAGCCCGGTCCAGGCCGCGGGAACGCTTGCTGCCCACCCGGTCGCCCGGGCATGCCCATCATCTCGGTGCCCTGGCCCAGCAAGCGGCGCAAGAGCTCGGTGCGCTGCGGTCCGATGGCTTGTGCCAGGGCGTCCCACGTGCGCTGGTGTACCTGGCCGAACTTCTCGTTTTCGGCCCGGAGCTGCTCGTGCAGGGGCTGTTCGCCCTGGCCCGGGTTTACCGACGCGAGCAGTCTCGCCTTTTCAGCATCCAGTATCTTGAGAGACCGCTCCTTCAGCTCCTGCTCGGCTTTCAGCAGCGCGCGGAGCGGGGGCAGGGCGTTCGCGGTCTCCTGCGCTCCAAAACCCGCGCCCACCAGCGCCTGAAGCACCATGATCTGTCCGAGGCGCTTGCCGATCTCCGGCGAGTGCTGTCCAGGCAAGGCAGTTCCCGGCGGCATCATCCAGGGACCCGGCATCATGCCCGGCTGACCCGGCATGCCCAGCTGCCCCGGTTGTCCTGGCTGGCCCGGCTGAAACGGACCGAAGGGGCCCGGACCCACTTGAGCGAGTACAGCGCCGGACATCAGGATCATCAGGGCCGCAATCGGCCCACGCGCCCGTAACGTCTTGTTGGCTCCCGCCAACCGAAGACAGCGGATCATCCGTTGCTCTCCTCCTTCTGGTGATTTTCGTTCTGCGTCTCCATCTCCAGCGCCCGAATGTAGTTCGCGAGGGCCTGAGAAACGCTGCCGCCCAGTTCAGCCGTGCGTCCCGCCTCCATGAGGAGGGTCGAGCTGGGCGCTGCCTGCGCGGCCTGCCGGTAGGCTGCCGAGGCGTCCAGGTAGCCGCCGGACTGCTCGTACTGCCAGGCCACGGCCGCCCAGGCGTAGGCGGTCTGTTGCGGTTGTGATGCAGAATCAGACTGAGCAAGCTGACGGGAGACCGGCGGCATCAGTTTGCGCGGTCTGGCGGGCTGGTTCCGCTTGATTTCGGATGGCGGTACGCGAGGGGCCTGGACCTGCTTCACCGCGGTTCTCGTACCGGTGCCCGCAGCCTTTCGCGCACTCTGCCGATCCCGCGCGGGGGCGGCTTGCGCGATGACAGTGCTTGGCCCGACCGCAGGGGCCGGACGGATCGCCGCGTTGATGCCGGCAGGTCCCTGTACAGGATATGAGGGGCGGACGGGTGCATTCATCCGCACGGCGAGCCACGCGACAAGCGCCACGCATCCGGCGGCCAGTGCGAGCCAGGGCGCACCAAGCGGGCGGGGAGCACGGGCGCTGCTGCGCGGCGCGATGGGCATCGTCTCCGGGAAGGCAAAGGCATCGGAGGGCGCGGGTACTTGGATGGCCTCCCGCAGTTCGCGCGAAAGAAGCAGCAGCTCCTCCGCGTAGTCCGCGCAGGCGCGGCAGCGGTCCAGATGCCATCGCAGGGATCGGCTCGGCTCCATGGGCTGTCGGGCAACCCATGTGCTGATTCTTCTCCGCCATAGAATGCAGAGCGGTCTCATTGCAGTCTCTCGTGTCCCAGGCGCCTGCGCAGGATGCGCAGGCCGCCGGCTATGCGTCCAATCACCGTGCTGGCAGGCAGGCCGAGCGCCAGGGCGGCTTCCGGCACGGTGAGTCCGGAACCGTAGTGCAGCACGATGGGCAGCCGGAACTTCTCCGGCAGCGCCTGCACTGCGGCGGCAACAGTGCGGAGCCTCTCCTGGGCAAGTAGTTGCTCCTCAGGGTTGTCGTCGGAACCCATGAGGTGTGGCGGGATGGGCTCCGCAGATCGCAGGCTGCGGCGACGGGCGGCATCCGTGGCGGCATTGCGCACAATCCGCATGAGCCATGCCGCCCACCGATCCGCCCTTCGGAAGGATGGGAGCCGGGAGAAGGCCTTGATGAGCGCCTCCTGCACAACATCCTCGGCCGTTTCTCTATGGCGCAGTTGCGCGTAGGCGACGGCGTAGGCGATGCGACGATAGCGCGCCGCGAGTTCGGCAAAAGCCGCACGGTCGCCGTTAGCCGCCGCCGAAACCAGCGCCTCGTCGGACGCCGAGATCCCTTTGCGGATCATTGTGCAGGTGCTCATGGTCCTTGACCGGCTCGTTGCAGGGCCGCATTCCCTGCGATATGGACGCATGAGCAATCAGGTTCACAACAACTATTCACCCATTGGCGATGGAATAACTGCAGCATCCGGCGTCAGGGTTCCGATAATGGGCCATGAGTGCCATGACACAGGATAACGTTACCACCCTTGCCGATCTGCGCGGAGCCTCCGTGGTAGCCACCTGCACGGGCCACAAGGCGTCGCCCATGCGAGGCGTCATCGAGCGCACCTCGGCTGGCATCGCGCGCCTGCAGCTACAGCCTTCGGAAACCGAGGTGTTTGGTGGTTGGCCCACCGGCGCGGCCGTGCGCTGCAAGCTGCCGAATGGACGTATTGTGGCGGGCATCATCGTTACCTCCATGGCCAATACGGTGTGGCTTCGTATCGGCGGCAAGGCGGCCGGCCGCGCGGAGCGCCGCGCGGAGCGGCGGAGGGTGGTCAGCCTTCCCGTGGCGTTCCGCCATGATGACTTCCTCGGCATTGGGTTGGCCACGGACCTGAGTCCTGGAGGCATGCGGCTGCGGTGCGGCGAGGAGCTGCCGCCCAACACGCGCATTACGCTCCGCTTCTCCTTGCCCGATGACTCCAGTCCGGTGGACGTGGAGGCGGTGAGCCTCTGGTCTCGCCCGGACCCCGAGGAGGCGGGCACCATAGTTATAGGACTGAAGTTCGTGGGACTCAGCCCGGAGATGGGCCTGCGGCTCCGGCGCGCGGCCGTCTGTTAGGCACGGCAGCGGGTAGCATAGTCCCGAGCGGAACCCTGCACAGGCTGCTTCCGCTATGGGAGATCCCGATGAAGTACATCCTCCTGGTGCCCGATGGCGCCGCCGACGTTCCAATGCCTGAGCTCGACAACCGCACACCTCTCGAGGTTGCTCGCACGCCGGCCCTCGACGCGCTTGCGGCCAGCGGCACGGTGGGCGTTGTCCAGGTTACTCCTCCCGGCATGTATCCGGGCAGCGACGCGGCCAACATGGCACTGCTCGGCTACGATCCCTCTGCACACTACACCGGTCGGGGACCCATCGAGGCGGCTGCCATGCGCATACCGATGGGCGCGCGCGACGTGGCTTTTCGCTGCTCGCTTGTCTCCACGGATGGCGAACGCCTGGTGGATTACAGCGCGGGGCACATCACTAGCGAGGAGGCCCGCCCGCTGATCGAGGCGGCCCAACGGATATGCGGCCGTACGATGCGGCTCTTCCCGGGTGTGGCCTATCGGCATGTGCTGCTGTGGGCCGATGGTCCGGTGGATGTGGCCACCATGGCTCCCCATGAGAACATGGGCAAGCCGCTGGCCGAGATTCTGCCAAGAGGCGAGCAGGAGGACCGCTTGCGGCAGTTCATCTGGGACTCGCTCGAGCTGCTTGACGCCCTGCCGTTCAACAAGCACCGCCGCGATATGGGCCTGCCTCCAGCCAACCTGCTCTGGCCGTGGGGCCAGGGACGCGCGCCGAGCCTGCCTTCGTTTCTCTCCCGACACGGGAGAGGAGGCGCCGTGGTGGCGGGCGTGGATGTTGTGCGGGGGCTGGGCAGGTTGACCGGCCTGGAAGTCGTGGACGTGCCGGGAGCGACGGGTGGGCTCGACACCGATTACTACGCGAAAGCCCGCTACGCGGTGGATGCTCTCACGCGGCACGACTTCGTCTGGGTGCATGTGGAAGCGCCGGACGAGGCCGGGCACCAGGGAAGCATTGACGCGAAGATAGAGGCAATCGAACGGATTGATGCACTAATCGTCCGAACGATGCTGGACAGGCTGCACACCATGGACGACTTTCGTATGCTGGTGGTGCCGGACCATGCCACTCCGGTGAGCACGCGAGGGCATCTTGAAGGTCCGGTGCCCTATCTGCTGTGCGACTCCAGGCGGTCAGCGTCCGGAGTCCATCCGTTTGATGAGCGGGTATACCACGAACGCGTGCCCCGCGTGGACGAAGGATACCGACTGATCGAGGCGCTCTTCAGGGCCTAGGGAGCGGCGTCGCTCCGCAGGTCCATGGGGCGGTCGTCACCTCCCTCGGCTCGGCGCAGAGCGGCCCGCGCCCGCTCAAGCGCGCTCTCCGGCGTGCGGAACAGGCACCCGATAACGAACACCACAAGCGCGCCGACGGCCGCGTACCAGGTGAAGGCGATCTTGGGTATCCAGGCAGGGCGCGGTATTCCGAAGACCTGCCCCAGCAGATCGCCTGCCAGGACCGTGGCGACCAGGCCGCACGACACGGCGATAGCGTTGCCGAGATCCGAACCGCGCGTTCGGGTGAACATACCGACCAGAAACACGCCGAGCATGGGGCCGAGGATGAAGCCCGCGATGCCCAGGACCACGGGGATTATCCGCACGTCCGGGTGAGTCACCTTGGCCCAGGCGAAGGCCGTGGCTATCAGCACCATCAGCACGGCGAAGATTACCGTGAACACCCGCGCGGCCCGCACGTAGTGCGCCTCATCACGGCCTCGCACAAGCCGCAGGTACCAGTCGTTGGTGGCGCTGGTGGCCAGCGCGTTCAGCGCGGCCGAAAACGAGCCCATGGCGGTGGCGAAGACTCCGGCTAGCACGGCGCCGCGGATGCCCACCGGCATGACATTCAGGATGTAGGAGCCGAAGACGTCGGCGTTTGCGGCCGGACGGTAGGTTGGGTCAATCGTGTAGTAGGCGTAGAGAAGGATGCCGATGAAGGTGAAGGCCGCCGCGATCGGCAGATCCATGAAGGCGGCCGTGATGAGGCTGCGGCGGGCTTTCTGGTGGGTCTCGGCCGTAAGGAGGCGCTGGACCATGTCCTGATCCGTGCCGAAGGCCGCCATGTTGCCGATGGTGGTGCCGATGAGAGCCGAGAAGACGGTGTACTCGCTTGCGAGGATGAGCTTCACGTAACCCCAGAGGCCCATCTCGCTCACGCCGTTGGCCTCCTTCCACCGCGCCACGGTCTCCGCCTCAAGCCCCGTCACGATGTAGCCTTCCAGGCGGCCCATCTGGGGCACGTGCCGCAGAAGCTCGCCGAACCCGCCGATGTGGTAGAGCAGCGTCGCGATGGCGATGAGCGCGCTGCCGAACATCAGGGTGGCCTGGATGACGTCCGTCCAGATGACGGCCTTGATGCCTCCAATGGCTGTGTAGGCGCAGGTCACGATGGTAAGCGCCACGATGGCGACGAAGTAGGGCGTTACTTCCGAGACCGCCTGGTGCGAGAATTGCACCTCCTGCCCTCCCACCAGCAGACGCCAGGCGAGCACCATCACCAGCGAAGGCACAAAGAGCCGTGTGCCGGAGGCGAGCGTGCGCATCAGCAGGAAGAGGGCGGAAATGTAGGACTTGGTGAGGGGCCCAAAGCGAACACCGAGGTAGTCGTACACGGTGTAGACCCGGTACTGGTAGTACGGCTTGAGAAACGCGAAGCCCACGATCACGCGCCCGATGATGAGCCCCGCTACGAGCTGCACGTAGGCGAGGCTCCTCTTCTCGTAGCCTTCGCCGGGTGCTCCGAGGAAGGTTGCCGCGCTGGTCTCCGCCGCGATGATGGAGGCCATCACCGCCCACCAGGGCACGCAGCGCCCGGCCAGCGCAAAGTCGTGCAGGCTGCGCTCGCGGCGGCCCATGTAGAGCCCGATGGCCGTGATGGAGACAAAGTAGATAACGATGATTGCCAGGTCAACGGCGAGGCTCATGGGCTGCTTCCACGGAAGGGAATGGTTGGCAAGGAATTGACAGGCAACAGGGCCGCTCTGGCCAGGGCCCGCGCGGTGCCGTGCCGTTTATACACCCAGAGACTCCGGGCGCCACTCACTGATCGGGGTAAAGCAGCCGGTATCCACAAGGGGACCGACGCCGAAGGGCGCCTGGACCACCGAACCTACCTGCAGGCGGCCGTTTGCGATGTGCACGGTCGGATAGCCCTCGGGGTGGGGGTGGTAGAGGTCCGGGTGGGACTGCAGCATCTGCTGTTGGATTATCTCCGGAAGCATGCTCAGGCCGCGGAAGTAGTGATGGCCATTGCGCTCGACATGCGCGATACCCAGTGAGGCGTGCACGGCGAGGTCCTGCAGCAAGGCAACCGGCCCGACGTTCGAGAGATCCTCTCCGCTCATCAGCAGGCTGTGGGTGCCTTCGCGCCGGCGCTTCTCGATAAGGCACCTGTTGGCAACTCCCTTGAACACACCCTTGCAGTTCTTGTGGCTGGTGCCGAGGTAGCCGCAATCGAGTGCTCTGGGCAGACTGGCCAGCTCGCCATCGGACTCGTCAATGATAAGCGGGGGCCGGTCGGTCCACTCCAGCAGGTGCCGGCGTGTCTCTTCCGTCAGGCTGGCGTCTCGATGGAGAGGCTGTTCCACAAAGAGCAGGCATGGCTGCTCGACGAAGGGGCTTCGTGCGCCGCGCAGCTCCTCCCAGAAAGCGCGGAATGCCTCCACGTTGGGATACTGCTCGTTGCCGTCCAGGGTTACTCGAACATCCGCGATTTGGCCGCGCAGCAACTCGGCAATGCGAAACAGGCGGTCGAGATCCGCATCCTTTTCCCCGCGGAGCTTGATCTTGAAGTGCGTCAGGCCATAGGCGGCAATGCACTCCTCGAGTGTCTGCGGCAGACCGTCGTTCAGCCGCTGTTCCGGCGAGACGTCGGCGGCGGTGAGCGGGTCTGCCAGACCCACGGCATGCCTGGCGAGGATGCTGCGCAACGGTTGAGGCGGCAGCCAGACTGCCGGGTCGGCGGAACCGAGCTCAGGATGAATTGCGCCTGGCTGAAGTCCGAGCCTTCCATCCCGCAAGGCGGCCGCGAAAGGCACGCAGAGGTCGCGGCAGTAAGCATCCAGGCACGCGCGCTCGACGAGACTGGGTCCGAAACCCGCCAGCAGAGGAGGATGGCCCACGGACTCCGCCCAGTCGGTTACGCGGCCGTAGGTCTCCAACCAGAGAGCGAACGGACTGGGCTGCGCTCCCGCGCCGAGCGCTTCCTCGCATGATCTTAGCACTACGTGGAGCAGATCGACGATTTCGTCCTGGAAGGAAGTAGCCGGGTTCTTGGTAAACCACTTGGGCGGAAGATGGTCCGCGGCGATTCCAGAACTGACCGCGCCCGCTACCTCCAGTTGGACCCGAAGGAAGAGGTGGGGCACGGCGGTCATGGAGGCGATGCCGTAACGGAAGGGCATGCGCGTCCGCATGTTCAGGATGCGTGGATCAGTGGAGAGCAGACGCACCGGCTG
>CAZGLN010000013.1:0-6232 GCA_964526545.1 uncultured Chthonomonadales bacterium | reverse complement strand
ACGGAAGGCGGACCTCCGAGAGACACCCCGCGTATTCGCTCATCTTCCGTGCGTTCCCTCCCGATGGTGCGATGATGTCCGGCTGATGGAGGTGAGTGGAGTGAATTCGGCTGAGATTGCCGCGCGTGCGGAAGAGCTGCGCGTGCGGGGATACACACTCTTCGCGGGGCTCCTGCCGGCTGCACTCGTCACGGAGATGCGCGAGGCGTTCGATGCGCTGCTAGAGAACTATCGCGCCACGCACCCCACGAATCGCGGTGCCAATCGCTTTCAGATGTACCTTCCGTTCGAACCGCCGTTGGCGCACCCGCTCCTCTACGAGAATGACGACGTGCTCGCGGTGGCTCAGGAGGTGCTTGGAGAGCAGATGTGCTGTGAGTACTTCGCCTCCGATACGCCGCTGCCCGGCTCCGATTACCAGAGAACCCACTCGGATACGCGGCTGCTCTTCCCGGAATACCGGCTCTCTCTTCCGGCCTACGGTCTCGTGCTCAACGTGCCGTTAGTGGACGTGACGCTGGAGAACGGACCCCTGGAGATATGGCCCGGCGGAACGCACCTGTGGCCTGGCGGTGGCGACGTGGATGCCCTGGCCAAGGGCATGCCCTCCGAGCGCCTGACGATGCCCGCGGGCACCGGCATCCTGCGGGACCTGCGGATGTGGCACCGCGGCACGCCGAACCGCGGCGAACGGTCGCGACCACACCTGGCGCTGGTCTACACGCGGGCCTGGTACCGGTTTGAGCAGGAGCCGCCGACCATACGCCGGTCGGTCTACGAGGGCCTTTCACCGCGGGCGAAGGCGCTGTTCCGCTTTGCCAACCGCGTTGATGGCTGAGTCCCCATCTCCCGCGGGGTCGGCGGCCGCCATCTATCGGCTGCTGGAAGATGCCCGCACCGGCGTGGCTTCGCACCCAAGGTCCGTAGCGAAGGCCCTCAGAAGCTACGCGGACTTGGACCTTTCGGAACCTCTGCTGCAAGCGCTGCAGCGCGCCGCCAGCCGCGCCGAGTACCAGCGCCTCACCTCCGTGCTTGCCTACCTGGCCACGGATGCGGCCGTGGCCGCGCTGGAGGAGGAGACCCGCACCCAACGGCGCTGGCGAGCGGCAGTCTTTGCCGCGTTGGGGCGCTGCCGCCATCCGCGGTCCGCGCTTGTGCTGCTCGAGTGGTTCCACGGCAACGATTCCAGGAAGCGCGCTTGGGCCACGCGGGCCATGGGCCGCCTGGCGGACCCGAAGACTTATGTCGCCTTGCGGGATCGCTACGCAGGCTGGCGCGAGCGCTCGGCCGATATGTCCGCCGCGGTGGACGCACTGCCGCCGGTGGCAACGCTGGCACGGAAGGCACTGGCGGCTCAGGGCATGACTCCGGCGGAGCGGCTCGCGGCGCTGGAGGCGGCAAGGGACCTTCGCGGCGGTCTGCTCTTCGACGTGCGGCGGTACCTGCGTCGCGCGGCGGCAAGCCGAGATGCGACGATCCGGCCGGCAGCATCCGAGCTTCTAGATGCCGCGGATCTGGTGCGGCCCGCGGGCCGCGGCGGAGAGACGGACCTGAGGCCCGCCGGCAGCAGCCCGACCGACGGCAGCGAGCTCCTGCGGGCGTCGGATCCGCAGGATGCCGGCTCCCGGGAGCAGCCGGCGGCAGTGCGACCAGGACTGCTGCGGCGGATTGGCCGCTGGCTCGGCCGGTCCGATGAGCAATCCTAGCTAGCCCCAACGCCAGGTTGACGCTGCGATTAGACCCGCCTATAATGCCCGCGCTTCCAGCGTTGCGGGCCAGGGGAGAATGTCATGCCAGCCGTCCTCGATGCGAAAGCGCTTCGCCAGATTCCGCTCTTTACCGGCCTCACCGATGCGCAGCTTGAGCGTGTTAACCAGCTTGCTCACCGCAAGATCTTTCCCGCCGGCGCCGCGGTCATCACCATGGAGACTCCGGGCGAGGTAGTCTACGCCATTCTGAAGGGTACCGTGAAGATTAAGATTGACCAGGTGGATGGCACCGAGGTCATCATCGCGATGCTCGGCCCGGGCGAGGTTGTAGGAGAGCTGAGCGTGCTGGACAGCTATGGGCGCTCCGCCGACGTGCTGACTCTGGAAGATACGACGCTCTTGTGGCTGGATCGCTCAGGGTTCGAGAGCCTGCTGCGCGAGATACCCGCCATCAAGGACAACATGCTCAGGCTGCTTTCTCGCAGGGTCCGACTCTCAACGGAGCAGATTCAGGCGCTGTGCACGCTGGATGTCTATGGGAAGGTAGCGCGGCAGCTTCTGGTCTTCGCGGATCAGTACGGCGTGACCACGCCTGAGGGCAGGACCATTCCGATGCGGTTGACTCAGAGCGACGTGGCGGGCATGGTCGGCGCGTCCAGGGAGCGGGTGAACCAGGTCTTCGTAAGCCTGCGCGGCCGCAAACTGCTCGCCGTGGATAAGGACTACCGCGTTACGCTCCCCGATCCCGAGAAACTTCGGGAGCTGCTGCGGCAGCGTTAACGGCTTCCGTTCGTAATGAGCGGCAGGCGCATGGCGAAGGTCGTGCCCTCTCCTTCCACGCTGCGCCCCTCGAATCGGCCCTTATGGGCCGCGACGGCATTGAAGACGATCTTCGTGCCGAGGCCCGTACCGTTCGGCTTGGTGGTGCGCGGATCGCCCCGCAGGATACTCTCCAGCACGTGCGGCGGCATTCCCCGGCCGGTGTCTTCTACCTCTATCAGCACGTAGCCTCCATCTGGAAACGTGCCCGTCTCTCTTGTGCTGGCTCGAAGTGTTACGCTGCCGCCGGGCGGAGTCTCCGGAATCGCGTTGTTTATCAGGTTGTAGACAGCGCTCCTAAGGAAGAAGAGGTCGAACCGGCAGGTCGGCGCCGCGGCTATCTCCGCCACGAGGCGAACGTTGCGCGCGCGCGCCACGGGCTCCAGTTGGCGTACCTGCTCCTCCAGTACGGGGCGCAGCGGCTGAAGCGTGAGCGCCGGCTCGGTGATGGTGCCCTTTAGCGCATCGGCGATGCGCTTGGTGTACTCCTGGACGGCGCGCACCTGCTCTTCGATAATATCGAACTGCTCCTGGTAGTCCTCGCGAACCCATCGCACGGCAGCCTGGAGCGCATCGCGCTGGTCTGGAGTGAGCTGCTGGCAGAGGGTGTCCAGATCGGCGAGCATGGCCTCCACGGTTGGCCGCAGGGTGTAGACGGCCATGGAGATGGGGGTTATCTTGTTCTTGATGTCGTGGCTCAAGTCGCCGACGGCATGCGCCACGGCAGCCACCTGGGCCTCGCGCGTCAGTTGGGCGTGTTCGATGGCGGTGGCCGCGATGGAGGCGATGATCTCCAGCACCTCCAGATCGCTTGCGTCGAAATCGCCGTCGCGCTTGTTCAAGAGCTGCATAGCACCGATCGGCTGGCCTGCGCGATAGCGCACCGGTGCGGTCAAGATGGTCTCGGTGCGGTAGCCCGTCTGCCGGTCAATGTCCGTGGGGGCGTCTCTGCGCGTTATCTGCCCAACGCCGGAGCGGAACACGGAGCCGACCACTCCTTGACTCGCCGGGATAGTCTTGCCGAGGAGCTCGGCTGCTTTCTCGCCGAAGACGTAGGCGAATTCCAGACAGTCCTCCTTCGGGCGGTAGAGGTAGATGGTGCCCGCCTGCGCGTTTACCGCGTCCATGGAGACTGCCAGGATGGCCTTCAACCGCTCGTCCAGGTTGAGAGACACCGACAGGCGTTCCACGATGGTGTGGACGGCGGATATCTGCCTATCACGGATCGCGAGGCGGTGTGCAAGATCCTCGTTTGACGGAGAGTCCGGCATGGGGCTGGTATCCTCTGGGTGCGATGGAACGGCGCATTTCGACCTGCTCCACGCTATAGCATACCGCTCTTGGTAACGCTCCGTGAGCCCATCTCTAACCCTGAACTCCTACGCAAAGATTAACCTGACGCTGGACGTGCTGAGCAGGCGGCCAGACGGCTACCACAACCTTGCCAGCGTGATGCAGACCATTTCACTGACCGATAGGTTGCACGTGGCGCGTAAGGAAGGGGCTGGGATCACGCTGCATTGTCGCGGGGACGCCGCGCCGGAAGGTCCCGAGAACCTGGTCTGGCGGGCCGCAGAGGCCGCGCTGGAGGCTGGCCGCAGCCGGGAAGGCGTGGAGATCACCCTGGAAAAGCAGATACCTGCTCAGGCAGGACTGGGCGGCGGCAGCTCCAATGCCGCCGCCGCGCTGCTTGCAGTCAACCGCGTGCTCAATCTTGGGCTGGATGCCGCCACGTTGATGCGTCTGGCCGGCCGTCTTGGCGCGGATGTCCCGTTCTTCCTTACCGGCGGCACGGCGAGTGTGCGTGGCATTGGTGAGCGCGTGCGGGCTCTGCCGGACTGCCCACCCCTCTGGCTCGTGGTTGTGAAGCCGCCCGTCGGGGTCTCCACCGCCGCCGCCTATGCCGCGCTCGATGCCGTTCCCGACAGGCAATCGGCGCGGGCCACGCGCGATATGGAGGCCGCCATCGAGTCGGGCGACTGGGAGCGCGTAGTCCGGCGCATGACCAACGACTTCGAGCGCGTAGTGCTGGAGCGGCACCTCGAGATCGCCATGGCGCATGATGACATGATGATGGCGCGGGCCGTGGCAGCGCGGCTCTGCGGGAGTGGTTCGGCCGTGTTCGGTGTGGCGGAAGACGAGGCGCATGCCCACGCAATCGCTCAACTGCTGCGCAGGAAGTATGCGGTGGTACACGTGTGCCGGACGCTGGCGCGGAGCGAAGCGGTCAATCCAAGCGAGGCGGAGGCGTAATTGGAGAGACAGGTGCCGGCGGTGGTGCTTGCGGGAGGCCTGGCGAAGCCGGAATTCGCTGCACGCACGGGAGTGCCGCATCGCGCGCTGCTGAAGGTCGGCGAAAACACCATGCTGGAGCGCGTGGTGGCGGGCCTGCGTTCGGCGGACGCGGTGGGCGATGTGGCAGTGATAACGGACTTAGAGACCCCGCCGGGGACCGCGCGCATCGGCGACCAGGGCAGCTTCCAGGCGAATCTCTTCGCCGGGCTGGAGTGGGCCCGCGACGCGCCCCACGTGCTGGTGAGCACCTGCGATATCCCCTTTGTTACCGGCGAAGCCATTAGGGATTTCGTGGAGAAGGCGCTCGCCGCGGATGCCGACCTTGTCTACTGCGCGGCACTGGTGGAGCGCTGCCATGATCGCTTCCCAGGAGTGCGCAGAACGGCGGTGCGCCTTCGCGAGGGTGCGCTCACCGGCGGGAACGTGGTGCTGGCGCGGCCTGCCTTCATGCTGCGCCACCGTGATCGGATTGTGAGCGCTTATGCGGCGCGCAAGAGCCCGTGGCGCCTAGCAAGGATGTTTGGTCCCCGCATGCTCCTGCGGCTTGTGCTCAACCTCACCGTGAGACCGGGTCTCGTGAGCGTGTCGGAGCTGGAGAGTGCGGCTGGACGCGCTCTGGGCGGGCGGGTCCGGGCCGTTATCACCGACTATCCTGAGCTTGCGACGGACATTGACAGGCCGGAGGACGCCGAGGCGCTTCGGAACTTCTCAGGCGGGTAGACTGGCCTGGGCGCCGACCGCGAGCGACCTCCCAACCGCCCGGGCGATGCGGTCTATCTCCGCCATG
The DNA here is from genome assembly GCA_964526545.1 of uncultured Chthonomonadales bacterium. GTDB lineage: Bacteria > Armatimonadota > Chthonomonadetes > Chthonomonadales > CAJBBX01 > CAZGLN01. Next base: position 622 of record CAZGLN010000013.1, on the reverse strand, counting down.
AGGCTCTCGAACTGCGCGGGCAGGAGCGACTGCTGGCCGTCCGAGAGTGCCTCGCCGGGATTTGGGTGCACCTCCACGATGAGGCCGTCCGCGCCGCACGCGATTCCCGCCCTCGCCATGGCCGCCACGTGCCGGGCGTGACCGATGCCGTGGCTGGGATCCACTATCACGGGAAGGTGCGTGATCTCCTTAAGGACCGGCACGGCATTGAGGTCCAGTGTGTGGCGCATGTAGCTTCGGTCGAGGGGTACGATGCCGCGTTCGCAGAGCACCACGCGTTCGTTGCCCTCATTCAGGATGTACTCCGCCGCGAAGAGCAGCTCATCGAGGGTAGCGCTGGGGCCCCGCTTCAGCAGCACGGGGTGGCCGGAGCGGCCCGCCGCTATCAGCAGAGGGTAGTTCTGCATGTTGCGCGCGCCAATCTGGAGCATGTCGGCATGCTCGGCCACGCGGTCCACATCATGCGGGTCAATCACCTCGGTCACCGTGGCGATGCCGACCTCCCTGCCTACCTGCCGCAGGATACGAAGTCCCTCCTCCTGCAGGCCCTGGAACGTGTAGGGCGAAGTGCGCGGCTTGTAGGCGCCTCCGCGCAGTACCAGGGCGCCAGCGGATCGGACGG
>CAZGLN010000012.1:20400-26944 GCA_964526545.1 uncultured Chthonomonadales bacterium | reverse complement strand
ATGTTCGAGCAGACCCGCTACGCGGGGGATCGGGGCCTGGCTCTGAAGCTTGCGGAGAAGCACTGGGAAGCGGCATGGCGCTACCTGGCGCTGCGCTCGTTGGAGATCTTCCGCATATGGGAGCAGGAGTTCGGCGGCCGGCAGCGGCTGGTACGGGTGATCGCCTCGCAGGCCGCCAACGCCTACATCAGCGAGCAGAAGCTGACGTTTCACGATGCCTATAAGCAGTGCGACGTGCTGGCGATTGCGCCCTACATCTCGTTCAATATCGCGCCGCGGGCCTCCGAGGGCACACCGGGCGCGGAGGAGGTGGCCGGCTGGACCGTGGATCAACTGCTCGATCGTGTAGAGCAGAAGGCGCTGCCGGAGTGCATCGGTTGGATGCGCGCGCAGAAGCGGCTGGCGGACCGGCTCGGCGTGGGCCTTGTCTGCTATGAGGCAGGCCAGCACCTGGTGGGCGTAGGGGGCGCGGAGAACAACGAGAAGCTGACCGCCCTCTTCAAGGCCGCGAACCGCCACCCTCGAATGTACGGCATCTACATGCGCTACATGGACGCCTGGAAGGAGCTGGGAGGCGGCCTCATGGCGCTCTTCTCCTCGACGGGTGAGTGGAGCAAGTGGGGCAGCTGGGGCCTGGCGGAGTATATGGAGGACACCCCGCAAACAATGCCGAAGCTGCGGGCCGCGCTGGAGTGGAATCGGGCGAATCCTCGTTGAGCATGAGTTGGAGGGAGTCAGGGGTCCTGTGGGCCGGAAAGGGTGAGGCGGTGGAGACAAGAAGGGGACCGGTTGGATGGATGGTCGGCGCGGTCATGGTCGTGCTGCTCGCCGTTGGGCTTCGTGCGCCGGCCGGGCAGCAGGAGGCCGCGCGCGTGGCGGTGGGAGATGGGCCGGGATGGGTGTCGCTGAAGGCAGAGGACTTTGTGAACGTGAACACCGCCGAGGACACCTGGAAGTGGGAAGGTGACCTCATCCGGTGCACCGGCCAGCCCGTGGGAGTAACGCGCTCCGTGAAGACCTACACCAACTTTGAGCTGGTAGTGGAGTGGCGGCATCTGAAGTTCGCGGGAAACTCCGGAATCTTCCTCTGGTCGCCGCGCGAGTCCCTGGACCCGCTGAAGCCCGGCCAACTGCCGCACGGCATCGAGGTGCAGGTGCTGGATCCCGGCTACGAGGAGCAGTACGAAAAGGACACCGGCAAAAAGGGTGACTGGTTTACGGGACATGGCGATGTGTTTCCCGTGGGCAGCGCCAAGTTGAAGCCCTTCCCGCCGGTCTCGCCGGACGGCAGCCGAAGCTTCCCGCGCAAACGCCTCACGCGGCGCGCGGGCGAGTGGAACCACTACTACATCCGGGCGGTCAATGGCGAGGTGCGCCTCTGGGTGAATGGCGAGGAGGTCTCGGGCGGAAGCAACGTGGAGCCGAGAACGGGCTACCTTGCTCTGGAATCCGAAGGATCGCCCATCGAGTTCAGGGGACTTCGCATCCGCGAGCTGCCCTGAACCGTTTGTGAACTTGCGCACATTCTGCCCGTCTAAAGCGGTGTGCACGGCGCCCTCGTGAGGCGGGCGGCCGGCACGCGCCTTGACGGGAGGCAGTTACCATGCCGGCGGGCGGTTCCATCCGGCAGCTCGCGACGGAGCAGAACCCACGGTCTACGGGCGATGCGCTCGTGGCGCCCTACGAGACCGCGGCCGACCCGCCGCCGCGCGGCCGGCTGGATGAGCTTGTGCACAAGCGCCTGCGCCAGCTAGGCATCCGGCCCTCCCCGCTCTGCTCCGACGAGGTCTTCCTGAGGCGCGCCTACCTGGATGTCGCCGGCATTCTGCCCACGCCGGACGAGGTGCGCGCCTTCCTGGCCGATACTTCACCCGAGAAGCGCGCCAGGGTGGTTGATGCTCTCCTTACACGGCCGGAGCACGCGGACTACTGGGCAATGAAGTGGTGCGACCTCCTGCGCGTCAAGGCGGAGTTCCCCATCAACCTCTGGCCCAATGCCGTCCAGGCATATCATCAATGGATTCGCGCCGCGGTGCGCGACAACATGCGCTACGACCGCTTCGCGTATGCGCTGCTCACCGCGAGCGGCAGCAACTTCCGCAACCCTCCTGTCAACTTCTACAGGGCCGTGCAGAGCCGCACGCCGGAGGGCATTGCGCGGGCCGTGGCGCAGACCTTTCTCGGCTGCCGCCTCGAGCGGATGCCCAGGGAGCGCGCCGCCGGCCTCACTGCCTGCTTCGCGCAAGTGGGCTACAAGAAGACTGGCGAGTGGAAGGAAGAGATTGTGCTGCGCATACCCCCGCGGAACGCAGGGGTCGCCGCGCCGCCGAAGCCCGTCTTTCCGGATGGCAAGGCCGCAACCATGCCTCCGGGAGCGGACCCGCGCGAGGTCTTTGCGCGGTGGCTGCTGGCGCCAGGCAATCCCTGGTTTGCCCGCAACATCGCCAACCGCTTGTGGCACTGGGTGATGGGCCGGGGCATTGTGCATGAGCCGGACGATTTCCGCCCGGATAACCCGCCGTCCAATCCCGAGCTTCTGGCCTATCTGGAGGCGGAGGTGGTGCGCGGCGGCTTCGACCTGCGCCGCGTGCTGCGCCTCCTGCTGAACTCCGTTACCTACCAGCGCTCGCCGATACCCCGTTCGGACCACCCGAAGGCCGCGGAGCAGTTCGCCCACTACGCCGTAAGACGGCTGGAGGCCGAGATGCTGATTGACGCCATCAACCAGGTTACGGGCACCACGGAGAGCTACTCCAGCGCCATACCGGAGCCCTTCACCTACCTTCCGGACGATCAGCGCGCCGTTGCCATCGCGGATGGCAGCATCACCAGCGCGTTCTTGGAGCTCTTTGGGAGGGCGACTCGCGATACCGGGCTGGAAGGCGATAGAAACAGCCTCATCACGGATGCGCAGCGGCTCCACTTGCTAAACTCCAGCCACATTCAGGGCAAGATTGAGCGCGGGCCGACCATAGCGGCCGCAACGCGCGGCGCGCGGAATCCGCGTGAAGTGGTGGAGCGGCTCTACATGCTAATCCTCTCACGGCAGCCCACCGCCGCGGAGCGAACAATCGCTCTGCAGTACTTCAGCGCGGGTGCGCGGGATCGTGCGGCCGTCAGCGATCTCGCGTGGGCGCTGATCAACAGCGCGGAGTTTCTGCATCGTCATTGAGTGGACGGAGCATCGGAGCAAGGCACCATGGACCATCGCACGGAGTGTACGGAATACGCGGGCCTCACCCGCCGCCAGGTTCTTGGCGGAGCGCTGGCCGGCGCGGCCGGTCTCTCCTGCGGAGGCGCGGCGCTCGCCAGCGCGCTGGCGGCCCACCGCGGCGAGCCGGGCAAGGCGAGGTCGGTCATCCAGATATGGCTGTGGGGCGGGCCCTGCCACATTGATACCTTCGATCCAAAGCCTGGCGCCGGACCGGACTACACGGGGCCGCTTGACCGCGCAATCCCCACCAACGTGGATGGCATCCAGATAGGCGAGCTGCTGCCCGAGCTTGCCAAGCAGGCGCATCGCTACAGCCTGATCCGCGGAATGACCCACGGCATCAACGGCCACGAGACCGCCTCCTACCTGGTGCAGACGGGCCAGCAGCCCGGCACGGGACTTGTCTATCCCGGCGTGGGTGCGGTGGTCTCGCTCTTCAAGGGCTACTCGGCGGGCTACAAGGGCCTCATCCCGCCCTACATCGTGCTCACTCAGCTGCAGGGGCGGTTCTCGGAACCCGGCTTCCTGGGCTACCGCGCCAAGCCCTTCGCCACCGGAGGCGATCCGAACGCGCCGCGGTTTGCCGTGGAAGGCGTGGTCGCCGCGGGCATAACGGAACAGCGGCAGCGCAACCGGCGCGAGCTGCTCCATCGGCTGGACACGCTTCGAAACGCCATTCCGCGGGATTCGCACATTGCCGCCCTGGCCAGGAGCGAGGACCAGGCTTATGATCTCATCCTGGGCGATGCGGGCAAGGTCTTCAATCCGGCGGAGGAGAGCGAGGAAGTGCGGTCCCTCTACGGCCGCAACACCTTCGGGCAGAGCTGCCTGGTGGCCCGGCGATTGGTGGAGAAGGGCGTGCCGATGGTTACCATCAACTTCCAGGGATGGGATACCCACCGGCAGCACTTTCAGATCATGCGCCAGAAGCTGCCGCAGCTCGATCGCGGCCTGGCCGCCCTGCTGCAGGACCTGGACAGCCGCGGGCTGCTCGCCTCCACCCTGATATGGTGCGGCGGCGAGTTCGGCAGGACCCCGCGCGTGCAGTGGGAGGCTCCCTGGAACGGAGGGCGCAACCACCACGGCGCCGTCTTCTCGGTGCTGGTAGCGGGAGGCGGCTTCCGCGGAGGGCACGTGGTGGGTGCCTCGGACGCGCGCGGCGAGGCAGTGAAGGAGCGACCGGTCTATCCGGTTGACCTGATACGCAGCATGTACGAGCTGCTCGGGATAGACCCTCAGGCGCGGCTGCCCCATCCGCAGGGGCTGGATGTGCGCGTCGCGGGCGACTACACCAGGGAGGGCGGTCGGCTCTCCGAGATTATGTAGGCAAGCAAACCCATGCCCAAGGCCCATCTCCCCTGCCTCCTTGCGGTACTCCAGCTTGGCGCGGCGGCGGCCGCGCAGCAGGCCCCCACCACGCCGCGCCTGGGCTACCTCTACCCCGCCGGGGCGCGCCAGGGCGCGAAGGTAACGGTTACCGCAGGGGGCCAGGCTCTCCTGGGGGCCTCCTCTGCCGTGGTTTCGGGCGGCGGTCTTTCGGTCCGCGTATTAGGCTACGATCGGCCGCTCTCCGTGGCGGAGGCATTGCGCATTCGCCAGAGGCTGGAGGAGGCGCGGAGGCGCCTGCAGGGCGCCACGGCGGGCGAGGTGCCCGAGCGCGCGCCGCTCAGGGTGCTTCGGGACTTCGCCCGCGAGGCCGGAGTAACCGAGGAGGATCTGCGCAGGCTGATGGAGTTCCAGCAGATGCGCAGCAACCCGAAGCTGCAGACCAACCCGGCGATCGCCGAGAAGGTGACCCTGGAGATTGCGGTGGAGCCGAATGCGCGGCCGGGCACGCGCGAGATACGGCTGATGGGCGCTCTCGGCCTCACGAACCCCCTTCGGTTTCATGTGGGCACCCTGCAAGAGCACCTGGAGCTAGAACCGAACGATCGCGTGCCGGATACGGCCCTCATCGGCAAGCTGCCCGCGGTCATCAATGGACAGATACTGCCGGGCGATGTGGACCGATTCCAATTCCAGGCGCGGAAGGGGGCGCGCGTGGTGCTGGCAATTGCCGCGCGCGAGTTGGTGCCCTACATGGCGGACGCGGTGCCCGGATGGTTCCAGTGCACCCTGCGCGTGATGGATGTCAAGGGCAACGAACTCGCCTTCGTGGATGACTTTCGGAGCAGTCCGGACCCGGTCTACTGCTTCCAGCCGCCCGCCGATGGCGAATATGTCGTGGAGATCCGCGACTCCATCTTTCGTGGGCGCGAGGACTTCGTCTACCGGCTGACCATCGGCGAGGTGCCCTGGGTTACGGGCGTCTTCCCGCCGGGCTGCCCGAACGCTGGCCGGTCCGTTCTCACCCTCACCGGCTGGAACCTGCCTGCCGCCACGCTCACGGTGGAGGGTGCCGGCCTGGGCATCGGAGTGCACCATCTGGTGCCAGTTCAGGGGCCGATACCCTCGAATGGCCTGCTGTTCGCGGTGGATTCGCTGCCCGAGGCCGTGGAGCGGGAGCCGAACGACGCGCCGAAGGCCGCTCAAGCGATGACGCTTCCGGTGGTTTTGAACGGCAGGATTGGGCACGCGGGCGATACCGACATCTTTGCTTTGCGGGGGCGTGCCGGCCAGGAGATCGCCGTGGAGGTGACGGCCCGACGGTTGGGCTCGCCGCTCGATTCGGTGGTCACCGTGCTGGATGAGGCGGGCCGGGTGCTCGCGGAGAACGATGACAGCGAGGATCGGGCGTGTGGGCTCATCGCCCACCAGGCCGATTCGCGCCTGTTGGTCAGGCTGCCGCGGGCGGGCATCTACTATGTTGCTGTGCGCGATGCGCAGAACCAGGGCGGGCCGGAGTTCGCCTACCGCTTGCGGGTATCTAGTCCACGGCCGGACTTTGACCTGCGCGTAACTCCCGCAAGCATCTCTGCCCGCGCCGGCACCCACGTGCCCATCACCGTCCACGCCATCCGCAGGGATGGCTTCACGGGCGAGATTGCGCTGGCACTGCGCGATGCTCCGGAAGGCTTCGCGCTGAGCGGCGCCCGCGTTCCTCCCGGCCAGGACCGTATCCGCCTGACCCTGCAGGTGCCCTCGAGCCGCGCGCCGACTCCCGTCGCGCTCAAGATGGTTGGTTCCGCGCGCATCGGCGGCACCGTGGTAACCCGCGAGGCCACTCCCGCGGACGAGTGGATGCAGGCATTCGCCTTCCATCATCTGGTGCCGGCGGAGGAGTGGCTTGCAGCCATCAGCGGACGGCCCTTGCTGGCCTCGCCCATCCGGCCGCTCTCCTCGGACGGACTCCAGATCCCCGCCGGTGGCGTTGCGGTCCTTAGGCTCTCC
>CAZGLN010000012.1:0-20380 GCA_964526545.1 uncultured Chthonomonadales bacterium | reverse complement strand
CTCCGCGCCCGCATGGCTTCTCAGCGAGACGCTGCGGCTAGTGCCGCAAGAGGGTTCGGAAGGCATCCGCGTGGAGAGCGTGGAGCGGGACGGCGGGGCGCTCAAGGTGGTGGTTCGCGCGGAAGCCTCCGCCACTCCCGGGCTGGCGGGAAACCTCATTCTGGATGCCTTCCGGGATGGTGCACCGCAGGCGGGCCAGGCGGGGCGGGGGCCTGCAGCCAGGCGCCTGCCGCTCGGCACCGTGCCCGCGGTCCCGTTCCAGGTTGTACCCTCTCCCAACCGTTAGCGCGGAGGCCCCAGCGCGGGTTGGGCATGGCGCGGCCGCTCCCCCGGTGCAGGAACCGGCTGGCCGAGCGAGGAATACCCCATGCGTAGGGCGCAACGTTGCGCCGCGGCAGAGCTGCCAATCCCGGGGGACCATCCAGATGATCATCGGCGTGCCGAAGGAGATAAAGGACAACGAATACCGCGTGGCGATGGTGCCCGCGGGCGTTGATGTGCTGGTGGAGGGCGGGCACACCGTACTGGTCGAGCACTCCGCGGGACACGGCAGCGGCATTGAGGACGAGGAGTACCAGGCCGCTGGCGCGCGCGTGGTGCCGGAGGCCGCCGAGGTGTGGGCCAGCGCCGACCTCATCGTCAAAGTGAAGGAGCCCCTACCGGAGGAGTATCCGCTGATACGTTCGGGGCAGATTCTCTTCACCTACTTCCATTTCGCCGCCAGCGAGCAGTTGACGCGCGCCATGGTGGAGAGCGGCGCAGTCTGCATCGCCTACGAGACGGTCCAGGGACCCGATGGCACGCTGCCGCTGCTCATTCCCATGAGCGAGGTGGCGGGGCGCATGGCCGTGCAGGAGGGCGCCAAGTTCCTGGAGATACCAATGGAGGGGAGGGGCATCCTGCTCGCGGGAGTGCCCGGGGTGCCGCCGGCCAATGTGGTCATCCTCGGAGGGGGCGTGGTGGGCTCCAATGCCGCGAAGATCGCCGCCGGGTTCGGCGCGAACGTCTTCATCCTCGATATCAACCTGGATCGGCTGCGCTACCTCGACGACATCATGCCGCCGAACGTTACCACCATCTTCTCCAACCGCCTCAACATCGCCAAGCTGCTGCCGGATGCGGACCTGGTGATTGGCGGTGTGCTTCGCACGGGCGCGAAGGCGCCGGTACTGGTAACCCGCGAGATGCTGAAGAGCATGAAGCGCGGCGCGGTAATCGTGGATGTGGCGGTGGACCAGGGCGGCTGCATCGAGACCACGCGCCCGACCACCCACAGCCACCCTACGTACACCGTGGAGGGCGTTGTGCACTACTGCGTGGCCAACATGCCGGGCGCGGTGGCGGGTACCTCCACCTACGCGCTCACTAACGAGACCTTCAAGTACGTGCGCAAGCTGGCCGACAAGGGCTGGAAACAGGCCATGCGCGACAGCGCCCCCCTTCGCGCGGGGCTCAATATCGCTGGCGGCAAGGTCACCTTCCCGGATATCGCGGAACAGTTCGGATATCCCTGCGTACCGGCGGAGCAGCTTCTGGCCTGAGCCTGGCGGGAGTTGCGGAAGTTCGCTCCGGTGCGGGCCGCATTGCCGCCTCCCTCAAGGAATCCCGCGCCATGACAGGGAAATCGGCAGTCGGCGACCGCGCGCCTTCTGAATGGTGATGCCCCCAGAGAGCCGAACTCGACGCCTTCTAGATTGGCTGGACCACTATCGTGGGCTGGTCGCGCTTGTCGCCGTCTTCATCCTCGGCTGCCTCTACACGCCCAGGGTAGGCGGAGAGGGTCTGCCCATCTTCCTCTCGCTGCAGACTCAGCGCGACATCCTCTTCGAGTACTGCGAATATGGGCTCCTCGCCACGGGGATGACGCTCGTCATCCTCTCCGGGGGCATTGATCTCTCCGTGAGTTCCGTGCTTGGCGCGTGCGCCGTGCTCTTCGCGCTGCTCACGGTGGCCTACGGCTGGTCGCCTGCCGCGGCCATCCCCGTGGTGCTGGCGGCGGGCGCCGCGGCCGGCGGGCTGAACGGGCTGCTCGTGGCGCGCTTCCGCATGCAGCCCTTCGTCGCCACGCTGGCGATGATGACGGCGGCCCGCGGCCTGGCGAAGATGCTCTCGGGCGGAATCAAGGTGCAGCCCGCCGCCCAGCCGTGGTACCGGCTGACCGAGGACACTCCCCCCTTTTTCCACTGGATGACCACCAGCCTTCCCGGCATAGGCCTGCAGCCCGCCACCGTGCTCTTTTTGGTGCTGCTTCTGGTGATGGCCCTCATCGTGCGCAAAACGGCGTACGGAAGGCGGCTCTACGCCATCGGCGGCAACGAGGAGGCCGCAAGGCTGGCCGGCATACCCGTGGGATGGGCCAAGTTTCAGACCTACGCGCTCTGTTCCCTCTTCGCGGCCATCGGCGGCATCATCAACGCCTGCCGGCTGGATATCGGCGATCCCGAGGCGGGCGCAGGTTTCGAGCTGGACGCCATTGCCGCCGTGGTGATCGGCGGCACGAGCCTCATGGGAGGTCGGGGCGGCATGATGCTCACGCTGGTGGGTGTGCTCATCATGGCCTACATCAACAAGATACTGAGCCTGAACGCCGTCGCGACGGATAGGAGAATGATCATCCAGGCAGCCATCATCGTCGCCGCGGTGCTGATCCAGCGGCAGCGGCGTTCCGGCAGATAGAGGCGCGCTTCGGCGCGCGGCGTGCAAATCCGTTTCACGGAGAAAAGGGATGCGAAGAGCAAGATTGATGATGGCGGCGGCGGCCGTAGTGCTCGCCGGCTGCAGCCCCAAGGGCGGCGAAACGGGAGGGGGCGCGCCCTCGGGCGGCGGGCCCCTCACTTCCGCAGGATCCGGCGGCGCCTCCGCCGAGAAGAAGACCTACCGCATCGGGATGTCGCAATGCAACCTGGGCGAGCCCTGGCGCGTGCAGATGAACAAGGACGTCGAGGAAGCGGCGAAGGCCCATCCGGAGATAGAGATGATCTTCCTGGATGCGGGCAACAAGAGTGAGACGCAGCAGAGCCAGGTGCGCCAGTTCATCCAGCAGAAGGTGGATCTGATTATCATAAGTCCAAAGGAGTCGCGGCCGTTGACCAAGCCGGTCGGCGAGGCCATGGATGCGGGCATCCCCGTCATCGTGCTGGATAGGGCGATTGAGGGCGATAAGTACACCTGCTTCATCGGGGCCGACAACGTGAAGATCGGGCGCGAGGCGGGCAAGTATCTTGTGAAGCTCCTGGGCGGCAAGGGCGACATCGTTGAGCTGAAGGGCCTCATGACCTCGGTGCCGGGGCACGACCGGCACAACGGCTTTATGGAGGGCATTGCCGGCTCGCAGATCCGCATCATCTTCGAGGCCGATTGCCAGTGGTTGGAGCCGAACGCCCAGCGCGAGATGAAATCCGCCCTCTCGCGCTTCACCAAGATAGATGCCGTCTACGGCCACAACGACCCGAGCGCTCACGGCGCCTACCAGGCCGCCCGGCAGGAGGGTAAGGGTCGCGAGAAGACCATCAAGTTCATCGGGATTGACGCGCTCCCGCACGAGGGAGTGAAGTACGTGCGGGATGGCATCCTTGCGGCCACCTTCGAATACCCGACCGGCGGCAAGGAGGCCATCGAGACCGCCCTCAAGATACTCAAGGGCGAGCAGGTCCCCAAGAAGATCGTGCTGGGCACGCGGCTCTTCACCAGGGAGAACGTGGACAAGGGCGGCGAGCCGCTGTAGTGCCGAGACCTTGAGCCAGGCGGGGCCGGCGGCATGCCGAGCGGCCGCGCCCCGCCCTGGCATGGGAGGCGTAGACAATGCATTGGCTTGAGGGGCCTCTGGGCGCGCTGAGCCGGCCGCCGGTCGGACGCAACCGCCGAATCTCCAGCAACGAGCAGCCTGCCTGGAACGACGGCAACTTCGACATGACACCCCTGCCGCCCGGCGCCACGCTGGAGATGCCAGTGCTCGAAGGGCCGGGAGTCATCAACCACATCTGGCTCACCAGCCATGCCGGCGGAGTAAACGAGCTGGATGCCCTCAGCCTGCGCATCTTCTGGGACGACCGGCCAGAGCCGGGGGTGGAAGTGCCGCTGGGCCACTTCTTCGCCGTAGGCCAGAAGCCCGCCGTGGTCAACAGCGTGCCTGTACAGGTTTCTCCCTCCGGCAGCCTCTCATGCTACTGGCGCATGCCCTTCGCCAAATCGGCGCGCATCGTGGTGCGCAACGACAACCCGGACCGCACCACCGGCCTCTACTGGCAGGTGGACTGGGTGGCGCTGGATGCGCTCCCGCCGGATAGCGGCTACTTCCATGCGCGCTACCGGCAGGAGTACCCGGCCGTCTCGGGGCGCGATTACCTGATCGCCGATCTGCGCGGCAAGGGGCACTACGTCGGCACGGTGATGGCAGTTACCCTGGCGCAGGATGGCTGGTTCGGCGAGGGCGACGACTTCTTCTTTATTGACGGCGAGGATGTGCCGAGCCTGCAGGGCACCGGCACCGAGGACTACTTCAACGACGCATGGGGCTTCCGCGAGCGCACTACCCCCTGGTTCGGCCAGCCGCGGTGGCAGGGCTACGCGGCCGGCGACTCGGGCATCATGTACAGGTGGCACGTGCTGGACCCCGTGGGCTTCGAAAAGTCTCTGCGGGTAGCCATCGAGCATAAGGGCAATCGCGCCGAATCGGAGGAGGCCTGGTACATCGAGCGGCCTGACTTCCTGAGCAGCGTGGCCTACTGGTATCAAGAGGGCGAGCCGTCCCGTTGGGAGCCTCTGCCGGATTGGGCGGACCGTCGGGTGCCGTGGCGCGGCCAGCACCTGGTACGGTGCTATCAGGACCTGCGGGGTCGGCCGGGAGTGCGCGTGGAGACCGCGGGTTTCTTCGGCTCGCGTCCCTCCCTCTGCTGGGAGGCGCGGTCGGAAGCGGAACGGCTCTCGCTGCCCTTCACGGTGGAGCAGAGCGGGCGGCACGCGGTGCGGCTGACGGCCTTCGCCTGTCCGGAAGGCGGCCGGTTCCGCCTTCAGGTGGATGGAGAAGAGACGCGGGAGCCCCTTGAACTCCACGCGCGGGAGTGGGAGGAGCGCGACTTGCTGCTGGGCGAGTACTCCCTGGAGCGAGGTGAGCACCGCATCACCATGGAGGCGCTGGCACCAGGGCACTTCAGGGCGGAAGAGCTGCGCCTGCTCGCGCTGCCGCCCGAGGCCGACCGCCTGGTCAAGACGCACAACGAGGCACACTTCGTGCGGCTGGGCATCGGCAGGGCCCTCTACGCCTTCCGGCTCGCGTTCGGCAGACTGCCGGAGGATATCGCGGAGGCGGTCGAACTGGGCTTTCTGGACACCCGCTATCTCAACGACGAGAACGGCCATCCCCTCACCTTCTCGCGCGAGGAGGACCAGATGGTGGCCGAGAGCACGGAGGGTGGCTGGCGCCATGCGTGGAGGGGGCTGGACGCGCGCCGGTAGTCTCCGAGCCCGCCCCTGCGGGCGGCAAGGTACAATGCGCCGAACTCGCGCACAAGGTCCCCAGATGCCTCTCCGCAGCCTTCTCGTACTCCTTGCTCTCTTCGCATGGCTCCCGCGGACTGCGGACGCCCAGAAGCCGCCGAAACCGGAAACCGCACTCGATCGGGAGCTGGCCGAAGCCATTCGCACCGCTCCGACTTCAGCCCGGTGGCCCAATGCCGATTACATTCGCATCCTGGATACAGGCAGCGTTACCGTGCGCCAGGATGGCACCGTGGTGGCGGAGTTCCGGGAGGCCTATCGGCTCATCAATGAGCGCGCCCGCAGGCGGGCCGAGGTGGAGATTCCATTCAACGAATCGTACGAGGAGGTGCAGGTGCTGCGGGCGCGGACCATCCGCAACGATGGCGCCATCCTGAAGGTGAGGAAGGAGGATATCCGCCTCGGTTCGCCCTTCTCCGATTTTGCCCTCTACGACGACTCCAAGTCCATCGGCTTCTCCATGCCGGGCGTGGAGGATGGCTGCATCATTGACTACACCTACCGCAAGGTGACTCGGCCGGTGCTCATGCCCGGGCACTTCTGGGAGTACTGGCGCTTCAGCGGAGTGGAGCCCGTGGGCCTGTGCCGTTACGCGCTCACCCTGCCTGCGGGCAAGGCGTTTCGTTGGAAGGTGCACAATAACGAGGCGCTCAAGCCGGCGGAGACCGTCTCGGCGGATGGCAAGACGCGCAAGCTGGTGTGGGAGATGCGCGGCGTCGCGCCTATTCCGCAAGAGCCGATGATGCCCCGGCTCTCGGAAATCGGTGTATGGCTGGAGGTAACCTCCATTCCGAGCTGGCAAGAGATTGCGCGCTGGTTCTGGGGGCTCGCGAAGCCGCAGGTAGCGCTCACGCCCGCGCTGCGGCGCACGGTGGATCAGATTACCGCCGGCAGGCAGACCGCCGAGCAGAAGGCCCGGGCCATCTACGACTTCGTGGCCAATCGCGTGCGCTACGTGGGCATCGAGTTCGGCATCTCCGCCTATCGCCCGCACCCGGCGGCCCAGGTGCACGAGAAGCTCTACGGCGACTGCAAGGATAAGGCGCACCTGCTCATCGCGATGCTCTCGCATGTCGGCATCAAGGCGTCACCCGTGCTGCTGCGCGCGGGAGAGCAGGCCGAGACCAGGTCGCGCCTCCCCTCGCTCTCCGCCTTCGATCACTGCATTGCGCTCGCCGAGGTCGAGGGACAGAATATCTGGCTGGACGCCACGGCGGAATCCACGGCCTACGGCGATATCCCGACCGCCGTCCGCGGAGCGGATGCGCTGGTGGTAAGGGAGGGCGCGGGCACATTTGAGCGCGTGCCGATGTTCCAGCCATCGGAGAATGGCTTTACGGTCCGCACGGAGGCCGTACTGCGGCCCGATGGCTCGGCGGAAGTGGAGACGCGGACACAGTTTCGCGGGGGCGCGGCGCAATACTGGCGCGGCTATGTGCGGTCGCTGCGGCCGGAGCAGCGGGAGGACCTCATCCGATCGTGGGCGCAGACCTACTCCTCCGGTTCGCGTCTGCTGGAATATACCCTTCCGGATGGAACCGCAAAGGAGGGTCCGTTTGAGATCCGCATACGGGTAGCCGCTCCAAATCTGGCGAGGCGGGCGGGTTCTCTCTTTGTACTGCCCGTAACCATCGGGCGCGATACCGCCGAGGGCAACCCCTTCGTGCAGGAGACCCGCCGGTGGCCCATCGTGATGGAGGAGCCGGCCACCTACCACTCCGAGACCCTGGTCACCCTTCCGGAAGGCTTCGAGCTTGTGGAGCCGCCCGCGGATATCACGTTGGAGGGCCCACTCAACCATTACCAGCGCAGGTCCACGGTCTCCGCGGACGGGCGCACGCTCACCCTGGTCTGGACCAGCGAGACGCGCGCGGGCCGGGTGCCGGCGGAGGATTACGCCAGGGTGCAGGCCTTCTATAGCGAGATTGACCGCGCCACCGAAGAGGCACTCGTGATCCGGAGAAAGTAGCCGGCCTCCCTCTTCGGACGAGAGTTCCTCCAACCGCCCGCGCACGCCTGCTCCCTATATCCAGAAGGCGTAGGTGTTCGTATTCAGCAGGGCGCCCACCAACTGCCACACGCCGCCCACCACGAACTGCCCCAGGATGAGACCCAGGAAGAAGGGCAGCAGGCCCCTGTAGAGCCGCATGCCGCCATAGCGCAGGATGAGCCCCTTGAGAATCGTGGCGAGAAGAAGCGGAAACCAGAAGAGGTTGATGGCCCACCAGGCACTCACCACATAGCCCACGGGATGGAGCGGAAACCAGAGCCACTTGGCGCGCGCGGCCATTCCGGCGAATCCCACGGCTCCGCCCGCCGCCATCGCCCAGTGCTGCGCCGGTTTCACCTCGGGCGGCGCGGTAGACCAATTCACGAAGCGCACCAGTCCCTCATCGGCGAACCAGTAGGAGGGCCCCTGAAACCGGATGCCGCCTAGAGTGTAGGCCAGGTGCAGCACCGCCCACATCGCGCAGACCGCGCCGAACATCGCGGCCAGCAGCAGCACCAGCCAGAGGCGCCGCTGGTCAATGCCCGCCACGCTGGCGGCCTTCAGCGCCTCGGCGTGGGCCGGCATCGGGTGGCTGCGGCACGATTCGCGATTGAGCCAGTAGACCATGGTGAGCGCGGCGCGGGTCTCGGTGCTCATGGCGTTCGGCCCGATGGTGTTCGCCAGCAGGACGTCCGGCCCGGCGCCGTACATGTCGTGTGCGGGTGGGCCCAGCTCCGCCCGCATGCGGGCCAGGTAGAAGGAGAGCCCGATGTATATCGTGACGTAGAAGACCGCTATTCCGAGGCTCATCCCCGCCGCGCGCAGGAAGAGCGTCATGCCGGCCGCTCCCAGCAGCGCCAGGAGGGCGGCCGAGCGCGCGCTCATGGCCTCTATGCCGCGCCCGGCGGTGGGCCGCAGCACTTCACGGCCGATTCGCGCCAGGTAACTCCTGCCTGCCCAGAGTGAAAAGAGCAGGGTGGCTATCCACACGCCGGTTATCTGCTCCTGCGACCAGGGACCGTCGAAGCTGGCCCGCATGGAGGTGGGATCCAGATTGTAGTAGATCACCGCCACGCGCTCCAGCTTCCATACAAGATAGAAGAACCAGCAGGAGAAGACGAGGTCCAGCGGCATCACGAAGCCCAGGCCGATGGCGAAGGGATAGAGGGTGATGGGCATCCAGCCCACCCCATTCCAGGGCGCGGTGAGCAGCACCTCGTTAAGGTTGAAGAGGATCTTCGTGTTGACGGCGGGCGCGGAGGGCACGAGATGGTGGATGCCGTTTAGAAGGTCCAGGCCGCCCGCCAGGCCGAAACCGAGCCAGAGCAGCTTCTGCCGCAGGAAGGGCGGATCCTCGCGGGTCAGCTCGATTGGGAGGCTCACCACAGGATACTGCAGCCGCTCCGACTCCACCCATGCCTTGCGGAACAGCACGTTGATGCTGAACATCGTGATAAGCATGGCGAGGATGAAGACCAGCCATGCGGAGAGGGGCCGCGCCCATGTCAGCAGCCTCTCGGGTGTGTAGAGCGTGGAGTGGCCTTCGTAGTAGGCCTTCATCACGGCCGCGTCCTTCACGGTGAGCCAATCCGGCAGATGGGGGAGCAACTTGTGTTCCCAGCCGTTGGCGGGCGAGGCGTAGTAGGTGGCGCGGCCAAGTAAGGAGACCAGGGTCTGCAGCACATCCACTCCGGCGAGCGCCGAGCCGGTGGCCAGCATGGTGTAGATGGTGAGCAGCTCCGCGCGACTGAGGGCGGCGCGAGGGCGCCACCTGCGCGCCAGCGTATTCGCGAGGAGCAGCACAAAGAGCGTGGAGACCGCCGTGAAGAGCAGAGTCATCACGGTGGGCCAGATGCCGCCCCGCACCAGCTCCATGTAGACCAGCCAGTAGATGTTGATGACGAGCAGGGCAAGGCCAAGGAGCACGGCGCGCGGGGTCACCCCCTTTTCGCGCCGATCCTCGGCCTTGCTCGGCTGGCTGGATCGGTTCATGAAGTGCTTCGGAGGCGTCGGCCCTCCGGTCGGTGGTTCGCACTCCCGCAGAGGCGAAATCAGGCCTCCATGAAGGCCTTTACCTTGCTGAGTATCGCCTCTCGCCTCTCCGGCACGCTCAGCACGTCGCACTCGCTGCCCAGGATATGCGGATGTCCGACCGCGCGCATCCGGTCAACAATCTCCCGGCTCAGGCGCTGCACCTCGTCAACCGTGAGCTCATCCGAGTAGAAGCGCTTGGTGGGCAGGTTGCCGTAGAGCACGGTGCTCCTGGGCACGCGCTCCGCGTCCTCCCAGAGGTTGCGCGAGCTGCCCAGGCTGAGGATGGCCGGATCCAGCGAGGCGAACTCCGCCACCATGGCATCCGCCAGTTCGCCGCAGTCGTGGAAGATGAGGTCCACATCGCGCTCTCGCAGGCAGGCGCGGATCCGCCGGTTCGGTGCCATCACGTACCGCTCGAAGGCGCCCTCTCCCGGGCGCAGCCGCTTTGGCGAGAGGTAGACCAGGTTGGCGGCCGGCTCGCAGACGAACATGGCCTTCGCGCCGGCATGCGCCTGCAGCTCCAGGGAGCGCAGGATCACGGCGAGACCCATCTCCAGGGCCGCCTCCATCATGGCCACCTCGGGATCCTCTTCGGCGGTTACACCCGTATCCGCCAGAAAGACAGGCGCGATGGGATCGGCCAGGAGCTTGGTCATGAGCGAGAAGGGGCCGATGCACATGCCGACGGGAATGAGGCCCTCCATGCCTCCAACGGTGCGCAGCGCTTCCACGTTGGCCCGCATGCGCGGGGTGATGACGGAGCGGGCCTCTTCCAGGAAGCGCTCCCTGGTCTCGGTGTCCGGGGCGGCCTGCAGGTGGAAGGTTGCTTCCTCGCTCTCCGGAATGCCAAGCAGGTGGGCAATGGCCTGCTTCTCGATGGTCAGATCCATGAGCGGTACGGCGAGCGGCGAGCGGTAGGTGCGCGCGGCCTCCGCGATCACCTGGCCCAGCCGTGGGCCGTCCAGCAGTATCTCTTCCGAGTTTGGATGGGAACGGAGCACGAGATCCGTGCCCACGGGAAAGCGCGCGCCGGAAGCGGCGAGTTCGATATAGAAGGAGCGGTCCATGGGAGTTCCTGTGGTGAGGATTGGCCCGTGCGCGGCCGCCTCGATCGGCGGATGGCGTTTTTCGCGCCCGGGCATCTCCCTCATTCGGCCGGGCGGCGCGTTTCCCTCCAACAGATTCGGCAACACGCGCGTGCGGAGGGGATGCCGCCGCTCCTGAGAACACACCGCCCGCGAGCCGCGGGCGCAGGAGCCTTCCGGCGAGGCGCTCGCCTCCACGCTACTTGTGCTGCCAGGTGTCCTTAGGCTCCAGGACCGTGCGCGCGCCCTCACCCCGAAGCCAGGCGAGCGCCTCAGCGTCGTTGCGCAGATAGGCGTCCCAAAAAGCAGTCGAGAGCGCGAGGATGGCGCGGTGGTGGTTCGGGTTGCGGGGGGCGCGGTCGCGCGGCATGCCCCGCTCGGTGAAAGCCGAATGCTCGGCGTTGTGGAGCACGAGTTCGTACTTATCGCCGCCTGGCAGGGCGGGGTAGACGGCCAGGCGGGACTTCAGGTCCTGGTCGCCGATGGGCGCGACGTCCAGCGTGCCGGTCATCAGCATCCAGGGGATGCGCACCGAGCCGAAGGCGGTGGCCGCCGAGCCCACGCGCGGGCTGCTGGGGCTGAACATCACGGCCGCCTTGATGCGCTTGTCCGTGTAGAGCGGCCCGCCCCCTGGGAAGGATTGCCCGCTCACGGCTTGCGTGGTCATCGCACCGAAGGAGTGCCCGGACATGCCCACGCGGTCCATCTGGAGGCGTCCGTAAAGCGCGTGGCCGGGCTCGCGGTTCCACTTCTCCAACTGGTCGAGCACGGCGGGAACATCCTTTACACGCAGCAGGAAGTTGGCTCCGGAGGCCGCCCGCTGCATTGCCGCCATGCGCTGGGCCAGCGGCACGCCGCGCCACACGCTCTCATCGCTGCCGGGGTGCTGCAAATAGACCACCGCGTAACCGCGCCGTGACCAGTGCTCTCCCAGGTACGCGCTGCCCATGCGCGATCCGCCCAGTCCATGGCTGAAGAGCACCACCGGCGCCGGCTCCTTGCCTGCCGGCCGGTAGAGGCGTATCGGCAGGGTTCGGCCACGGCGCTCGTCGCGCACCTCCAGGTCCGTCACGGTCGGCCGGAGGCAGGGTTCCAGCCTCAGGGGATCGTACTTGGACGCGGCGACCGTCGGTGCGGCCAGACAGAGCGCGGCCAGAGCGCAGAGAAAAGGCGTACTCCTCCGGGTGTTCATCTCCTGCTCCTCCTCTAATCTGGGCGAGCATGCACAAGTCAGGACCTACGCCAGGCGCATATCAGACGTGCGGCCCGCCGCGCGGGTTCAGCGGCCGGTCGAGTTGGTTTCGCCCCCTTGTCAGGCGGTTGCGGCTGCGCACAGCAGTAACCCAGGGAGTAGGCGGCGAATGCTTCCGGCGAGGAGGCGGCAATGAGCGTGTACGGCAGCTATCGTATGAGCCGGCGCAACGCCATTGGGGCAGCGCTGGCGAGCCCTCTTTTGGCCTCGCCGATCGGCGCGAGACGTCGCGTGCCGGTGATTGACGTTACGGACCTCTACCATCCGCCGCAGGACCCGGGCGACAATGTGGACCTCGTAACTGCCTTCGGTCTGCCCGAACTGGATCTGCTCGCCGTCATCTTCGATGTGACCCAGAGCTACCGGAGACCCTTTCGGGACGCGGACCAGCCGGAGTATTCCGACCCCTCCGGGCCGCGCGATCCGGGGTACATCCCGCTCACGCAGCTCAATAGCCTCTTCGGGCGGCAGGTGCCCGGCGCGCCGGCGCTCTTCACGCGCATGCGCTCTCCGGAGGATGCCATGCAAGAGGCGCCGGCCTTCGAGCAATCGGGTATCGCCCTCCTCCTGGATACGCTCAGACGCAGCAGGGAGCCCGTGGAGATCGTCTCCTTCGGATCGTGCAGGCCGATAGCCGTGGCCTTGAATCGCGATCCGGACCTGGTGCGCCGAAAGACCCGCCGGGTACATGTGTGCGCGGGCACCTATCCTGCCGGATATCTGGAGTGGAATGTGCGGCTGGATCCGCACGCCTTCGTGCGCGTGCTGCGGTCGGATCTTCCCGTGGCGCTCTATCCCTGTGCGACGCCTAAGGGCCCGTTCGACCTCGGCGAGTACAACTGCTACTGGAAGATGCCCGACCTGCAGTGGATTCGGGACTGCGCTCCGGGGCTTCGGCGCTACCTCGTCTACGCGCTCTCGCGCTCTCCCCGCCTGGACTTCCTCAACGCCCTGGAGGAAGACCCTTCGGAGGAGACAATGCGGCAGGTCTTCGCGCATCCGCACAACGTCTGGGAGACGGCGGTATGGCTTGCGGTCTCCGGGCGCAAGCTGGTGCGGCGGGCGGCTGGTAAGCACGCGATGGTGCCCGCCGACACCATGGACCAGGGCCTTCCGCTGGTGTCCGGGACCTTGCGCCCGTGCGACTGGCACGTGGAGGATTCAGGCGACGTCCGCCTGCTGCCGCCCCGTCGGGGCACGCGCCGCTGGATCTATCACCGGCCGGACCCCGTCGCCAACGAGGCCGCCCTGCGCGAGGCCGTACCGGCGATGTACCAGGCGTTTCTACGGAACGTCTAGGCGCCCGCGCTCCGGCGCCTATTGCACCGATACAGGCAGGAAGGGTGCGCGCAACCCACGTATTCCTGCTCGGGAGGCGACTATGGATACGCGATTGGCCATCGAGGGCGGCTCACCCGCCATTCCAGACGGCCTGCCCGCCATTGGAGGCGGTCCGGGCAGCCAGGTTCTTGACGAGGCGGAGATATCCGCCGTAACGGACCTCCTGCGAAAGGCCCAGCTCTTCCGCCACGGGCCGGACAGCCAGGTGCGCGCCTTCGAGAAGGAGGCCGCGGACTGGATAGGCGTGCGCCATGCGTTGATGGTGAACTCCGGCACCAGCGCGCTCGTCTGCGGCCTGCACGGTCTGGGCGTCGGCCCGGGCGATGAGGTGATTGTGCCCGGCTACACCTATATCGCCACGGCGGCCGCGGTGGCATCCGTGGGCGCCGTGCCCATCATCGCGGAGATAGATGAATCGCTCGCTCTGGATCCGCGGGAGATCGCCGCGAAACGCACCCCGCGCACCCGCGCCGTCATCCCGGTCTATATGCAGGGCGTTCCGGGGCGGGTGGAGGCCATCATGAAGGCCGCCGGCGAGGCCGGGCTCGATGTTCTGGAAGATTGCTGCCAGGCCATCGGCGCGCGGTACCGCGGGCGCGTGGTGGGGACCTTCGGAAAGGCCGGCGCGTGGAGCCTGAACTACTTCAAGGTGATCACCTGCGGCGAGGGCGGCCTGGTCTTTACGGACGATTACCGGCTCTACGAGCGGGCCTGCTTTGCCTCCGATCCCGCGCTGCCCATGTGGATGCGCGAAACCATCGCGACCGAGGGTTGGGAGGAGGCGCCCTTCTCCGCGAACTGCTTCCGCCCCAGCGAGCTCCTGGGCGGAATCGCGCGGGCTCAGCTTGCAAAGCTCGAGGGCATCCTGCGCCACACGCGCTCCCTCAAGCGCACTTTCCTCTGCGCACTGGAGGAGCCGCGGGGCTACACGCGCCAGCATGTGGACGATCCCGAGGGCGATTGCGGCATCAGCGCGGCCATCCTGGTGCGTGACGCCGCGCTGGCACGTCGCTACGCCCAGGCGCTCACCGCGGAGGGCCTGCCTTGCGGCACGGCGCACAACGAGGGCTTTCCGGATCGCCACATCTACCAGTTCTGGGACTCCATTCTGGATAGGAACTGGCCGCATCCCAGGGGTGGTCCCTGGAAGCACCCGGCATACCAGGGCGATCCCGGCTACGCCCGCGAGATGTGCCCGCGCACGCTCGATCTGCTCAGCCGCGCGCTCCGTTTCGGCTTTAACATGCGCATGACTCCCGCGCACGCCGAGCAGATGGCCCGCGCAATCAACAAAGTAGACCGCGCCTTGGGAGGCTAGCCGAAGAGTTACCTCCCCGCGGGTTCACGTTCGCATCTGGTATCGCCGCCGGCCTGCTGTCGCGGGCCGGCGGCGCTCTTTTCACGCGGCGTGGAAAATCCCGCGGCCATACCCAAACTTTCGCGTGGTTGGCACGGATTATGCACTTTACACATATGTTGATAGATGTTATATGCATACTGCAGGCGATGGGCTATCGTCTGCGCGCATTCCACGAATGAGGGGGAGGGTACATCTCATGCCAAGACGCATGCCTGCCATGTTTGCGCTGGCCGTGGCGGCGTTCTGCCTGCTGTATGGCAGCGTGGCGGCCACGGCGCAGATTCGTCTGAACAGCGGATTCCGCACGAACATCTTGCCCGGCAACGATGATGGGTCCACGGGACCGGTCTCCATCGGCTTCACCATTGACCTCTTCGGGACGGTGCGCGACAGCCTCTATGTGAACAACAACGGCAACGTTACGTTCGATTACCCGATCTCGTGGTACACGCCATTCGGCCTGACCGACGGGGGCGTGCCGCCCATCCTTGCCCCGTTCTTCGCGGACGTGGATACACGGGTAGGCGAGCAGGTCACGTACGGGTACGACCTGGTTGACGGCCGGCCGGCCTTTGGGGTCAACTGGTTCGAGGGGCCGAACGATCTCGGAGTTGGTTATTACCCCGCGAGCACTGACAAACTCAACAAGTTCCAGTTGGTGCTCATTGACAGGTCGGACACCGGCATCGGCAACTTCGATTTCGAGTTCAACTACGGCCGCATCCAGTGGGAGACGGGCGGTGCCAGTGGAGGCAGCGGCGGCCTTGGCGGATACTCAGACCATGCGGGCTGGTCGAATGGACTCTCCGGCGCGCTCAACGTCTCCTACGAGATCCCGGGCAGCGGAGTCAACGGAGCGCATCTCGACAGCAACCTGGTCACGGGCCTGATCTACACCTCCAATGTCGGTATTCCGGGCCGCTGGATGTGGACAGTGCGCCAGAGCGAAGTGCTTCCGCCCCCGCCCCCCGGTCCGGAGATTCCCGAGCCAGGCGCCATGGCGCTGCTGCTCGCGGCGATTCCGGCGGGGCTCCTTTTCGTTCGCAGGCGCCGCTAGGACGCAGCCGCGTCTTCGGCCTTCAGCGGCCGCCGCCCTCCCGATGGGCGGCGGCCGCTCTGTTTGCTTTCACCATCCTGGCCGGAGGCAAGGTCCGCACACGGCCTCCACCATCTGTCGCGATGGCTGCCTCCGCAATCGGCTCCGGCGCAGGTGCCCGCGGCGTCGCGGTGGAACCTACATGCAAGCGGCAGACAGGAGCGCAGGATGCAGGGAGTGATTCGAACGAACGTGGCGCCGATGCTTGCGGAGCCTGCGGCGGGCTCCGAGCAGGTGAGCCAGGCGCTTTTTGGGGAGATGGTGCGCAGGGTGGAGGAGCACCCGCCGTATATCCTCGTTCAGACGCCGGACGGGTATGAAGGCTGGGTACGCGGCGACTCGGTAGAGAGTCTGCCCGAGGGAGCCTACTACCCGGCGCACGGCCTGGCCCGCGCGGTTCGATCACTCCTGGCGCCCGTGGTTGCCCGGCCGCGCCGCGGCGCGGAACGGCTGATGCTCCTCACTCCAGGGGCACGTGTGCAGATGGCGGATGAGGCTCCCGCGTCTCCGGGCTGGCTGTGCGTTCGGCTCCCGTGCGGCGCACTCGGCTATGCGCGGGCGCGCGACCTGCTGCCGAGGCTCCCTGCTCGCAGCCGCCCGGCGGGCCGCGCGTTGCGATTCGCGCTCACGATGGTGGGCGTGCCCTATCTGTGGGGCGGAAAGTCCACCTTCGGCGTGGACTGCTCCGGGCTGGTGCAGCTTGCCTATCAGCTTTACGGCATCGAGCTTCCTCGCGACGCGCACCAGCAGGCGGCCTGTCCCGGGCTTCGCCCGGTCTCGCCCGATCGGCTTGTCCCGGGCGACCTCCTCTTCTTCGCCGGTGGAGACGATCCGCGAGGCAGGGGCATCACCCACGTCGGCATGGCGATGGGAGACGGCCGCTTCGTGCACGCCTGCGGTGGCAAGGGAGTAATTGTTACGGATGTGAACGAACCTGCCTACAAGCGGATGCTCCACTCCGCCGGACGCGTCATCTAAGTTCAAGGGACCATATGCCGATAGCGACGATTGCTCTCACTTGGGTTGCCCTCATGACTACACCCGTGGACTTGCCCTCCGGCAACGCGCCGGCGCCCGTGCCCGCGCCCTACTTCCCCAGCCGCATGCATGCCTTTGTCTGGCGCAACTGGCAGTTAGTGCCCTTGGCGCGCATGGCTGCCGTGGTCGGCGCGAAGCCGGAGGAGCTGCGGCGCATGGGCCGCGCCATGGGCCTGCAGGGCCCGCCGCGCATCACCGCCGATACCATCCGGCGATCGTACATCACCGTCATCCGCCGCAACTGGCATCTGCTGCCCTACAGCCAGCTCCTGCAGCTTCTAGGGTGGTCCGAGGAGCAGATGGCCTTCACGCTGCGCGAGGATGACTTCCTCTACATCAAACTCGGGAGCCACAAGCCGCGCTGCGAGCCCTTGCGGTACCGACCCCCCACGCAGGAAGAGCGCGCGCGCGAGGAAGAGATCGGCGCTTTCGTGCGGAGGCTGTTTCCGGAGGGAGTGGGGCGGACCAGCGAGCCGCTCTTCGCGTTTGTGCGCGATCTGAGCACGCCGCCTCCGCCTGCCGCGGAACCGATTTCGAGGCTGGACGACGGTCCGCGTTACTGCTACTCGTACTTCGCACTCTACGGCGATCCTCTGCTGGAGACCGGGGCGGACCCCTACCCGGATGGGCTGCTCGCACGGTTGGCGCGGTCGGGGGTGAATGGCGTGTGGCTCCAGGGAGTGCTCTACCGCCTGGCGCCGTTTCCGTGGGATCCCTCGCAGAGCCGCGACGCTGCCAAGCGGTTGGCCAATCTCAGGAGGCTTGTTGCCCGTGCCAAGAAGCAGGGCGTGGGTGTCTACCTCTATCTCAACGAGCCCCGGGCCATGCCGCTCGCCTTCTACGAGAAGTACCCGGCCCTTCGCGGCGTAACCGAAGGGGACCACGCCGCTCTCTGCACCTCGGTGCCGGAAGTTCGCGACTACCTGCGCAATTCCGTAGCGCACCTCTGCCGCGAAGTGCCGGATCTTGCCGGCCTCTTTACCATCACGGCCTCCGAGAACCTCACGAACTGCTGGTCGCACGGGGCGGGCGCGGGCTGCCCGCGCTGTGCCGCCAGGCCGCCCGCCGAGGTCATCGCGGAGGTCAACAGGGTAATACAGGAGGGCATCCGGCTCTCGGGCGCGCGCACGCGGCTGATTGCATGGGACTGGGGCTGGAACGACGCGTGGGCACCGGATGCCATCCGCCTGCTCCCGAAGGAGGTCATGCTCCAGAGCGTCAGTGAGTGGTCCATCCCCATCCGCCGCGGCGGAGTGGAGAGCATCGTCGGCGAGTACTCCCTCTCGCAGCCAGGTCCAGGTCCCAGGGCCTCGCGTCACTGGAGCGTGGCGCGCGAGCAGGGGCTTGCCACGGTGGCCAAGATCCAGGCGGGCAACACCTGGGAGCTCTCCGCAGTGCCCTACATTCCCGCGGTGGCGCTGGCGGCCGAGCATGCGGCCAATCTGCGCCAGGCGAGGATAGACGGGCTGATGCTCGGGTGGACGCTGGGCGGCTACCCCTCGCCGAATCTGGAGGTAGTGGCGGAGGTGGGGCGCGGCTACTCCGCGGCGGAGGCGCTCGAGAGGGTCGCGCGCCGCAGGTTCGGCGAGCGGCATGCCTCCACGGTTGTGCGCGCCTGGCAGACAATGAGCGAGGCCTTCCGCGAGTTTCCCTACCACATCCAGACGGTCTACACGGCGCCGCTTCAGATGGGTCCCGCCAACCTGCTCTGGCTGGAGCCGACAGGCTATCCCGCCACGATGTCCGGCTTCCCCTACGATGACCTGGATGCCTGGCGTGCCGTCTACCCGCCCGATATCTTCGCAGCCCAGTTGGAGAAGGTGGCGGAAGGCTTCGCCCGCGGCGCGAAGGCGCTGGACGAGGCCGCCGCCGAGGCCCGGGGTGAGGAAGCATGGGAGAGCGCGCTGAAGAGAGAGGCGGGAGTGGCGCATGCCGCCGCCAATCACTTCCAGGCCGTGGCACACCAGACCCGCTTCGTGCTGGCGCGGCGGGTGCTTGCCGCGGCGGAGACCTCCGAGCAGCGGGCGGCAGCCATCGCCGAGCTGCGGAGGCTGCTCGATGCCGAGATGCGCCTGGCAACGGAGCACTACCGGCTGCAGACCGCGGACTCCCGCATCGGCTTCGAGGCGTCGAATCACTACTTCTACGTGCCGGTGGACCTTGCCGAGAAGGCGCTCTGCTGCCAGTACTTGCTGGAGAAGGGATTGGCTGGAGATCGCCGATAGTCCGCTGCGTTTCGCTTCGTTACATTCACAGCGGGCGTCGTCCAACGCGGGGGAGCGATGCGCCGGTGGCCGACGGCAAGCCCGCCGCGGATATCCGCCTAGACCGATTTGAGAGAATCCGCGGGTCACGGAGCCGCTAGCGGCGTCCCGGCCAGTGCAGCATGCTGGCCCCTGCCAGCCCGGTGGCGATTTGACCCAGGCCGTAGAGCACGCCCAGGGCGATCTGCCCGATGGCCACCAGGCCGGCCGCAAACTGGCCGATGGCAAGCGGCGCCGCCATAAACTGCCCCAGCCCGAAGAGCAGGCCCACGCCGAACTGCGCGATGGTGATGGCGCCGATGCCGAACTGGCCGATGGCGACCACCCCCTTTGCCACGCGGATTCTGCCGTTGCTGTCTCGGCCGAAGGCCACATGCACCAGCGGCCAGCCGAAGAGCCTGGCCCGAGACTTCCACTCGTAGCCCGCCACATTCGCGGCCGTACGGGCAGGGAAGGGTGCGCCGCATCGCGGGCAGAACCGCGCATCGAGGGCGACCTCGTTTCGGCACGCCCTGCACGGGCGGAGCGCTGCGGCACTCTCCATCTCCTGGGGCACCGGCTCCAGCGGGCCAAGCTGCGCCAGAAGACGGCGCGCGCAGAGGGCCGGCTCGCCCAGGCGGGCCAGCGCGCCTTCCAGCGCGGAATCGTCCACGGCACCAGGCGAAATGGCGATATCAATCTCGATCTCGGCGCGAACCCGTGCCAGGAGCGACTCCCGCACATCGGATGGAACGGACTGCAGCTCGCGGCGGAGTTCAGCCAGATACTGCTCGAGCCTCGCTTGCGACTCCGCGTTCAACGACTGCATGGTGTGCCCTCCTCGCTTGCGGATGTGCGGCGTGGGTTTGGAGCTCCCGCAGGACTTCGCTCTTCACCCTGGAACTCTCATTCAGGTCACGGCGGGTGGTGAGGAAATGCGCTTCTCTGCGATCAGCCTGCTTACGGTCCTGGTCTCTGCCTCCAGTCTAATTGCCCGCCCAGTGAACGCGCCGGCCAGGGAGATTACATTGGAGAACGAGGGCTTCCGCCTGCAGCTAACACTCGAGGGCTCCACGGTGGCTGCCAGTCTGCTGTGCCGCCCGTTCAATCGGATGCTTGCGCAAGGCGCCATGCATCATGAGGCCACGCTGGCCGACGGCACCATTCACCACCTCAGCGAGCCGAAGATCACGCGTGAAGGCGCGCACCTTGTTCTGCAAGGGCGCCTGGCCGGCCTGCTTCTGCGGCACTCCTTCCATATGCCTTCAAACGGACCGTGGATGGAAGAGAACATTGTGCTGACGAACGATACCCGGCGCCGGGTTTCGCTCAGCGACTTGCGCATCGGCTTCACCCGCCCGCTGGCGGCGCCAACCGATCGCCCGGCCGACGACCTCTCAAACGATCGCTGGACGGCAGTTCCTCTGCGCCATCGCGCGGACGAT
>CAZGLN010000011.1:19000-27601 GCA_964526545.1 uncultured Chthonomonadales bacterium | reverse complement strand
ATGAGGGCCGCTCTCTCCGCGGTCCCGTATTCGTGCAGCCCTGTCACCCGGCGGACGTCATCAGTACCGCCCTCGGATTTGGACGCACCAGCGCCGGCAAGATTGGCAACGGCGTGGGTTTCAGCGCCTATGCGCTGCGCGGCTCGGCAGAGCCGTGGATACTGCGCGGCGTATCCGTGAAGCCTCTTGGATACAAGCAGCGCCTGGTGACCACGCAGGAGCACCACGCCATGGAGGGGCGCGACATCCTGCGCGTGGGCAGCCTGGCGGATCTCAAGGAGAATCCGTCGCTGGACCCGCATGCCTCCAAGAATGGCCATGCCGCGGCCGCGACGGAGCAACACGGCCAGGCTGGCAAGGGACATGGCAAGGGCGAGCGCCTCTCGCTATACAACGAGCGTGAGCACGCGTACGATGGCCCGGGCTGGGGAATGTCCATTGACCTGACCGCATGCATCGGCTGCAACGCGTGCGTGGTCGCCTGCCAGGCCGAAAACAACATTCCAGTGGTGGGCAAGGGCCAGGTGGCCATGGGGCGCGAGATGCACTGGATACGCCTCGATCGGTACTACGGCGGCAAGAAGGGGCCCGAGAACCTGGATCAACCGGAGACCCACTTCCAGCCGGTGATGTGTCTGCACTGTGAGAACGCCCCGTGCGAACCGGTTTGTCCCGTGGCAGCAACCGTCCACAGCGCGGAAGGCCTCAACCAGATGGTCTACAACCGGTGCGTTGGTACGCGATACTGCTCGAACAACTGCCCCTACAAGGTGCGGCGCTTCAACTTCCTCAACTACGCCAACCACCACGAGACGCCGGTCCTGAAGCTCCTGAACAATCCGAACGTAACCGTGCGCGGGCGCGGTGTAATGGAGAAGTGCACCTATTGTGTGCAGCGCATCAACAGCGCGCGGATTGAGGCGAAGAAGCAGGGCCGCGAAGTGCGCGACGGCGAGATTGTAACCGCCTGTCAGCAGGTGTGCCCAACACGCGCCATCGTGTTTGGCAACATCCGCGACCCCAAGAGCGCGGTATCGAAGGAGCGGTCAGAACCGCGCACCTACTCGCTTCTGGACGAGCACCTTAACACGGCGCCACGGACCACCTACCTGGCGAAGGTTACCAACCCTAACGAGGAAGCCCAAGCGTGAAGAGCAACAGCCGGTACCCGAAACGAGGAGGCGCCTAGACAGCCATGGCCGCGCCCTACCAGGTTGACCGGTTTCTGACCGGGCAGTACTCCCACGAAACGTTGACCGATCGGCTCGCCGAGCCGGTCCTGGATCAACGCAGACACCCGGGGCAATGGTTCCTGATCTTTGGTCTGGCGTTCATCTTCATGAACGTCATGCTGATGAGCATCACCTACCTGCTGTACAGGGGCGTCGGGATCTGGGGAATCAACGTACCGGTCGGCTGGGGCTTCGACATCATCAACTTCGTCTGGTGGATTGGTATCGGCCACGCCGGCACGCTGATTTCGGCCATCCTGCTGCTCATGCGGCAGCAGTGGCGCAACTCCATCAACCGCTATGCCGAAACGATGACGCTCTTCGCGGTGATGTGCGCCGGCATGTATCCCTTGCTCCACACCGGGCGCCCGTGGGTTGCCTACTGGCTCATGCCATTTGTGCCCAACGTGCTGGCAATGACGCCCCAGTTTCGAAGCCCGCTCATCTGGGACGTGTTCGCGGTTACGACGTACCTCACCGTCTCGGCGCTCTTCTGGTTCATAGGGCTCGTGCCTGATTTCGCTACCCTGCGAGACCGCGCCAAGAATTCCATCGCGCGAGTGCTCTTCGCCATCGGAGCGATGGGTTGGCGAGGATCCGCCCGGCACTGGCAGCGATACGAGCAGGCGTACCTGCTCCTCGCGGGTCTCTCCACCCCGCTGGTGCTCTCGGTCCACTCGATCGTTAGTTTCGATTTTGCCGTCTCCATCATTCCTGGTTGGCACACAACCATCTTCCCGCCCTATTTCGTGGCCGGCGCGGTCTATGCCGGTTTCGCGATGGTGCTCACCTTCCTGCTGCCAGTTCGCGCCTGGTACGGCCTGAAGGACTTCGTGACCATGAAGCATGTTGACTGGATGGCCAAGATCATGCTGGCCACCGGTCTGATCGTCTTCTACGGCTACATTCTGGAAGTCTTCTACGGCTGGTACAGCGGCAACGAGTTCGAACTGGCGCTGCTTAAGAACCGCTTCACCGGTCCCTACGCGGCCTTCTACTGGGCACTTATTCTCTGTAACGGTGTGGTTCCCCAGATACTCTGGGTGCCGCGGTACCGACAGCACATACCCACGCTGTTCGTCGTTTCGCTCATAGTAAGCATCGGTATGTGGCTCGAACGGTTCGTGATTATCCCGATGAGCCTGCACCGCGACTTCATCCCGGCAAGCTGGGGATACTACACGCCCACTGTGTGGGACTGGGGCATGTTCCTCGGCACCATCGGATTCTTCGTGTGCGGCATGTTCGTCTTCATGCGGGTACTGCCCATGATCAATATCTTCGAGATGAAGGACCTGCTCTATCGGCAGCTCACATCCCGTAACGGCCATGGCAATCATGAACCTGCCGCGGCGGGCCTAACCGAGAAGGCCACGGAGGGCAGCCACTAAGACCATGGAAGCCACACTGCACCAGACAACCACCAAGGTGGCCGCGGCTCATGGCCTGCTGGCAGAGTATCTGAGCCCTGATGAAGTCCTGGCAGCCGCCAAGGCGGCCCGCTCCGCCGGATACAGCCGCATGGATGCCTACAGCCCCTTCCCGGTACATGGCCTTGCGGAGGCCCTTGGCCAGGAGGATGTGCGCGTAGGTTGGATTGTCTTCATCTGCGGATGCATCGGGGCGATAGCGGGATTCGGCCTACAGTACTGGGCTTCCGTGCTCTACTATCCCCTGAACGTCGGCGGCAAGCCCTTTAACAGCTGGCCCGCCTTCGTGCCGGTCACCTTCGAGTGCACGGTGTTGCTGGCTGCGTTCGGCGCATTCATCGGAATGTTCGCGCTGAATGGCCTGCCGCGCCCGCATCATCCGATCTTCAACGCCAGCCGCTTCGAGAGGGCGTCACTGGATCGCTTCTTCCTCTGTATCGAATCCGCGGACCCTCTCTTTGACTCGCAGAAGACCAGGGAGTTTCTCGCGAGCACCGGCGCAATCAGCGTTGAGCAGGTAGAGGAGTAAGGTGCGGGTGAGAACACGACACATCAGTCGGAAGGTGCGCAGGCTCGGCGAGCTGCTGCTGGTCTCCCTGTCGACTCTGCTCGCGGGCTGCCACACGGACATGTGGATTCAGCCCAAAGTGAAGCCGCTGCAGAGAAGCGATTTCTTCACTGATCAGGCCTCCTCTAGAGGGGTGGTGCCTCACACGGTGGCACGAGGTCAGCTCAAGCTGGACATGGCCTACGAGACCGGCGTCAAGGATGACAAGTTGGTACGCACGTTCCCTGATATCGTGGGACCAGGCAAGCCGTTCGCGACCAACATGGCGCTGCTGACCCGCGGAAAGGATCGCTTTCAAGTGTTCTGCACGCCCTGTCATGGGGCCCTCGGAGACGGCAACGGGATGATTGCTCAGCGCGGCCTCTCGCTGAGACGGGCCCCGGCGAGCTACCATACCGATAGGCTGCGGAAGATGCCCATCGGCCATTTCGTGGACGTCATTACCAACGGCTACGGAGTTATGTACAGCTACGCCTCGCGTGTAGAGACAAATGACCGTTGGGCCATCGCGGCCTACATCCGTGCCCTGCAGCGCAGCCAGCATGCCAAACCTGGCGACATTCCAGCGGAAGTCAGCCAGGCATCCCAGAACTCGGAAGCGCCAGGAGGGATCGCGCAATGAGCGGCGACTTCGCGCATGCGTATCTCTATGCCTGGGTCTTTTGGATGTGTCTGACCCTCGGCTGCTTCGCGATGACACTGCTGCATGGCGTGCTTCGCGGCCGCTGGGGACTGCCCATTCTGCGCGTATTTGAGGCCGGCGCCAAGAACCTGCCGCTCATCTTCCTTCTGGGGCTGCCGATTCTCTTCAGTCTGCCCTCCATCTATCCCTGGGCTGCGCCGCATGCGGCCGAGCACGACGCGATTCTGCAACACAAGGCGCCCTACCTAAACTCCACCGGCTGGATCATCCGGTACGTAGTCTTCTTCGCGATTTGGACGCTGATAGCCGGTCTGCTCGCTCGCTGGAGCCAGCAGCAGGATGTTTCACGTGACCCGGCGCTGGAGCAGAAGAGGTCCAACCTCGCGGCTCCCGGGATTGTCATCTTCTTCCTGACCGTTACGTTCGCCATTACGGATTGGGTCATGTCGCTGGACCCACACTGGATGTCCACAATCTACGGGGTCATCTTTGCTGTGGGAATGGCGCTCGCAGGCGTCAGCTTCGCCACCATGATGCTGATTCGCTCCACTGATCCAGCGGTTCGAGCCTGCATCTCGCCAGCGCTGCTGCGTGATCTCGGCAACCTCATGCTGGCCATGTGCATGTTCTGGGCATATGTCAATCTGTCGCAGTACCTAATCATCTGGAGCGCCAACCTGCCCGAGGAGATCACGTTCTTCAAGGCGCGCAGCGGCAGCGGTTGGCAGATAATCGGCTTCGTGCTCTTCCTTGGTCAGTTTTTCGTGCCGTTCATCGCGCTCCTGGCCACGAAGACGAAGAAGGTGCCCAGTAACCTCTTCGCCATCGCGGCACTGATCTTCGCGATGCGGTTTGTTGATGTCTACTGGAACGTGATGCCCACCTTACGCGGCACGGCCATGGTGAACCCGTTGGATATCGTGGTGCTAGTTGCCATGGGCGCGCTTTGGCTTGGACTCTATCGCTACCATCTGTCACGCGCGGAGCGGCTGCCGCAGTACGATCCGCGGCTGCGCGAGGCCACCGACCATGCATGAGCACGGACCCAAAGACGACATAGACCTGCTGAAGCGAATGGGCTACGAGACGAGGGATGTGCGCATCACGCCCCTTGTAAAGTCCGTCATCTGGCTTGGGGTGTCGCTCGTCATCTTCGCCGTAATTGGATGGGCGGTGCAGTATGCCTTCATCAACAGGTACAGCGAAGGCCCGGTTGGACGATCCGTCAGCGCTCCAAGCGATCTGCCGCCGCCGCCCATGCTGCAGGTTGAACCTAAGCGTGAGATGCGCGACTTCAACGCCGCGGCCCAGGCCCACCTCTCGAGCTACGGCGTGGACAAGAAGACCGGCGCGCGTTACATCCCCATCGAGCGCGCCATGGAGATAATCGCCCGCGAGGGCTTGAACGCGGGCGCGGAGTCGGAAACGATCGAGGCGCCGCGCCAGAAACGCGCCCCTGCGCCTGGTTCCGAACCAGAGCGGCGCGCGGCGGCGGCAGAGCCGCCAGGAACTGCAAATCAATGAACTACCTTAGATCGGGAGTATTCGCTTTAGTTGGACTTCTCCTTACGGCCTCCATTCAGGCGCGTGCGCAAGATGCTGCCTTCGATGCCAACAAGGAGATGGGCATCGAACAGCGCCTTAACGTGCAGGTGCCGCCCGATATCTCCTTCTTCGATGAGTACGGTAAACCCGTTCAGCTCGGGCAGTACTTCGGCAAGCGCCCGATCATCCTGATGCTGATCTTCTACCGATGTTACGGTGTATGCGCCGCGGAGCTCAACAGCGTAACGAAGAGCATGCGCGCGGTCAAATCCATGTCTATCGGCAAGGATTTCGATATCCTCTGCGTCAGCATCCATCCCAAGGAGACTCCGGAACTGGCGCTTGAGAAGAAGCAGGAGTATCTGAAGCTGTACGACCGCCCGGAAGCAGAGAAGGGGTGGCACTTTCTCACAGGCCGCTACGAGGACATTCTGAAGTTGTGCGGCGTCGTGGGGTACCGGTACTTCTACGATCCTGTAAAGAACATCATCCGCCATCCGGCCGGCATCATGATACTCACACCGGACGGCCGCACGTCCAAGTACTTTTACGGTGTGGACTTTCCCAGCTTGCCTCTGACCACCGCGCTGCGCGATGCCGCCGCCAGCAAGATCGGGACGAAGGTGCGGCCCCAGCTGCTTGGCTGCATTCTGGTGGATCCGGCCACGGGCAGGGTAAGCGTCAACATCATGCGCACCATCCAGGTGGCTTCGGCGCTCGTGCTGGCGCTGCTGGTCAGTTATGTCGGCTGGTCCGTGGTGCGCGAGAAGCGGAAGGCTGGAAAGCTAGGTACGGCGGGACCGTCCGCATGAAAACGAGTCGCCATCAAAACCCTGGCCGGCCCTCGGCCACGAGAACATGGAGCATCCGATGGGAGATCTAGCTCTCCTCCCGCCGCAGGCCTCCTCCTTCGCGGCCGAAATAGACGCCATCTACCTGATTCTCTGGGCGCTTACACTCTTCTTCGCGTCCACCGTGTTTGCGCTCGTGCTGCTGTTTGCGTGGCGCTACCGCGTGGGTTCCAAGGTAGACCGAAGCAATCCCAAGCATCATGATCTGAAGATTGAGTTGGCGTGGACCGTGCCGCCCATCTTTCTAGCCCTCGGCATGTTCTTCTGGAATGCAAGGGTCTACGCCAGGATGTACAGCGCGCCGCCGCCCGATGCCATGGAAGTCTTCGTCATCGGCAAGCAGTGGATGTGGCACGCCCAGCACTCCAACGGCGTGCGTGAGAACAACGAGCTGCACGTACCGGTGGGTCGCCCCATCAAACTCACCATGATCTCGCAGGACGTCATCCACAGCTTCTATGTGCCTGCGTTTCGAATCAAGCGCGACGTGATCCCGGGGCGCTACAACGTCGTGTGGTTCACGCCCACCAAGCCTGGCAAGTATCACCTTTTCTGCGCGGAGTACTGCGGCAAGGAGCACTCGATGATGATCGGGTCGGTCTACGTGATGGACCCGAACGACTTCCAGGCGTGGCTGGAGCAGGGCGGCGAGAAGGCAGCGGCTCGCGGCAAGACCCTCGAGCAGTTGGGGGAGGCACTCTACAAGCAGCTAGCATGCAACTCGTGTCACGGGCCGACCGATACTCGCCGGGGCCCCTCGCTCTACGGCCTCTACAAGCGGCAAGTCAAGCTGCAGGATGGCAGCAGAGTCCTGGCTGACGAAGCGTACATCCGCGAGTCCATTCTGCGCCCGAACGACCGCCTGACTTACGGCTACGAGCCGTTGATGAATATGTACCAGGGGCAAATCACGGAGGAGCAGGTGCTGCAGCTCATCGCGTACATCAAGACGCTGCAGCCTTACGGTTCCGCTGGAACAATCCCTCCGGCGCAGCAGGCGCCCGCTCCGACCGCGGAGCGCGGCGGTGGTACCTCGACCGAGGCGACTCCGAACCCAGCACGCCAACCAGCCAGCCCGGTCACCCAACCCGCAACCAACTGAGGCAGAGAGACGGAAACCCGTTAGGATACTCGCAATGGACCAGACCAGCCAAACAGCGACAGCGCCACCCGAGATGCCGAAGGAGCACTATCTGAACGCGGCCTATACGGTGCGGTCCTGGCTGCTCACGCTCGATCACAAGCGCATCGCCCTGCTGTATCTCATCTCCATCACGGTCTTTTTTGCTGTGGGTGGAGCAGCCGCCGGCATCATCCGGGCGGAGCTGCTGACACCCAAGGGCGACCTGCTTCAGGCGGACAACTACAACAAAATGTTCACCCTGCATGGGGTGATCATGATCTTCTTCTTTCTGATTCCTTCCACGCCGGCGGTGCTTGGCAACTTCCTCTTGCCGCTGATGATCGGCGCGAAGGACCTGGCCTTTCCCAAGCTCAACCTGGCGAGCTGGTATGTCTTTATGGCTGGCGCCATTCTAGCGCTCATCGCGGTGTTTACGGGCGGCATTGATACGGGCTGGACCTTCTACACCCCGTATGCCAGCATGTACAGCAACACGCAGGTTACGCTGGCCATCTGCGGCGCGTTTTTGGCCGGGTTCTCATCCATCTTCACAGGCCTCAACTTCATCGTAACCATCCACAAGATGCGCGCGCCGGGCCTCACGTGGTTCCGACTGCCGCTCTTCGTCTGGTCTACCTACGCAACCAGCCTCATCATTCTGCTTGGCACGCCGGTTGTGGCCATTACCCTGCTTCTTGTGGTGGCGGAGCGGGCGTTCGGGTTCGGTGTGTTCAGCCCCGAGCTTGGCGGCGACCCCATCCTGTTTCAGCATCTGTTCTGGTTCTACTCGCATCCGGCCGTCTACATCATGATCCTGCCGGCGATGGGAGTGGCCAGTGAGCTCTTCGCCGCCTTCAGCAAGAAGCGAGTCTTCGGCTATCACTTCGTAGCCTTCTCGAGTATGGCGATTGCCCTCATCGGGTTCCTCGTGTGGGGCCACCACATGTTCGTTACCGGGCAGTCCATGTACGCCGGGTTCGTCTTCTCCATCATCACTTTTCTCGTGGCGATCCCTTCCGCCATCAAGGTGTTTAACTGGACCGCCACCATGTACAAGGGCCACATCCATCTGGACTCGCCCATGTACTTTGCCATCGGCTTCATCGGCCTCTTCCTAATTGGCGGACTTACCGGCCTCTATCTCTCCTCGATGGCCACGGATGTGCACTTGACCGACACCTACTTCGTGGTCGGCCACTTCCACTACAT
>CAZGLN010000011.1:14551-18987 GCA_964526545.1 uncultured Chthonomonadales bacterium | reverse complement strand
GCGGTGCCATCATGGGATACATCGGCGGTCTGCACTACTGGTGGCCGAAGATGACGGGCCGCAAGTACTCGGAGATCTGGGGCAAGGCGTGCGCCATCCTGATTTTCTTGGGCTTCAATGCGACATTCTTCCCGCAGCTCCTGATGGGTGAGCTGGGAATGCCGCGTCGGTACTGGAGCTACACAGAGGAGTTTCAGATCTACCACGTGATGTCGTCGCTCGGTGCCACGCTGTTGGCCGTGGGATACCTCCTGCCGGCTTTCTACCTGACCTATTCTCTCTTCCGCGGCGAGCCGGCGGGCGACAATCCCTGGGACGCGCGCGGGCTGGAGTGGCAGGTCCAATCGCCGCCCACCACGTTCAACTTTGACCAGGTACCCATCGTGACCTGGGAGCCCTACAATTACGAGCCGGATGATCATCATCACGAAACGCGGCCGCAGGTTGGTGCTCCCGGCGCGGAGACTCTGGCGGGAGGCAGGCCATGACCACGGAAGTGCTGCCGGCCGCGCATGCGCACGGCCACGACGGCGAGATTGTCTCGCACCAGTTCGAAACGCGCGAGCAGCATGTGGATGCCTACCAGGTGGGCATGTGGGCCTTCCTGGTCACCGAAATCATGTTCTTCGGCGGGCTGTTCGCCTGCTACTTCGTCTACAGATACCTCTACCCTGAGACGTGGTACACCGTGAGCCGCGAACTCGATACGCGCCTGGGGTGGATCAACACGCTGGTGCTGCTCACGAGCTCGTTCACCATGGCCCTCGGAGTGCACTTCGCGCAGCTCAAGAAGCGCTCGCTGGTGGTGCTGTGCCTCTCAATCACCATTTTCTGCGCATTCGGCTTCCTCGGCATCAAGACAGTGGAGTACGGCTCGAAGATTCGCCACCACCTGCTGCCGGGGGCGACCTTCCAGTGGCCTCCGTCTCATGCCTCCGAAGCCAGCGCTCACGCCGAGGATTATAAGCCGTTGCCTACCACGGGTCCCGTGCGGCAGGATAGAGCGCAGCTCTTCTTCAGCCTCTACTTCGCCATGACGGGCCTCCACGGCATCCATGTCATCGTGGGTATCTTGGTTCTTGGCACTCTCGTGATCCTGGTGGCCAGGAAGTCGCAGCTTGTAGAGGACTACGTGCCCATTGAGCTGGCCGGCCTCTATTGGCACTTCGTTGATATCGTCTGGATCTTCCTCTACCCACTCTTCTATCTCATCAACCCGAGGTAGCCCGTGACCACGCACGATCACGCCGTCGGCCATTCCGAGCATGTAGTCCCCATCCGCGTCTACGTGCTCACATTTCTGGCGCTGCTGGTGCTGCTCTTCCTTACCGTGGAGACAGCGTACTGGCATCCGCCGTCGTACATCGGCATCTTCATCATGCTGGCCATCGCCACCATCAAGACCACCCTGGTCATCCTCTACTTCATGCACGTACGTTGGGCCAGCAAGCTCACGTGGGTCTATGCCGGGATCGGCTTCGTCTTCTTGCTTATCCTCTTTGGCGTTGTAATGGATTACGCCTCACGCCACTCCGTTCCCATCACGGCCGGCTGGTACGAAGCGCCGCCCTAAACCGCTCGCACGCGAGTCTACGCGCAGCGCCAGCCTCTGACCAGGTGCGCTCCACCAGCGCGGGCCTGCTGTGCCATTAGCGTGACGCTCAGTTCAAAGGGAGTTCGGACTGATTGGCGCTCCTTGTGGCCGTGTCTACTCCTGCGCCGCCGCGCTGCACCGGAGGCTTGGGCCTCGGTGCCGGCTCGTTGCCGCTCAGTTACACAGGACCTCTCCGTAACTTCCCCTGGCATTCGGCAGTGGGCGTGCGCGCACGTATCGCCCTCCCTCTCGACAACCTGGCGAACATGCGGGTTGTTGATCCAAGGATAGCGATTGGCACGAATCTTGCTGCCGCCTTACACGTTCCATCCGGCGACCGCCCACAGTCGCTATCCGCCGCCGGAACTCGGTTGGCAATGGTGCGATTACCAGTAAGGAGGCGGAGCATGGGATTGAGCAAGAGGATTGCACGGCTGCTGGTTGCCGGGATGCTCCTGGCATCCGTGTGTCACGGCACGGCCACGGCGGCTCCAGGTAAGATTGTGCTGGCAAACGACGAGTGGACGCTGAGCAATGGGGCACTCTTCGTGGCGCCCGATGGGCTGACTTATGCCCTGAACACCGCGAAGTGGTTCACGGGAGGCGGTTCCGGAAACTTCCGCGTCTGGTCCGCGAGTTTCGGCCTCACTGAGAGTGACCTGGCGGCTGCGATGACCGGAGCCGGGCACTCCTGGGTTGTCTCCACGGCTGGAACATTCGACCTGGCCACGGTCTCCGGGTACGACGCGGTCTTCTTCGCCGGCAGCTACCCCGGGACAGCCGCGGACATAGACAGCGTACTGACGCCGTACGTGATGGGAGGGGGCAACGTCTACATCGCGGCGGGCACCGGCGAGCTTGGCCCGACGGCCGAGGCCTTGATATGGAACACATTCCTCGCCAACTTCGGCCTGGCATTTGACACCGCTTCTTACAACAGCATCATCGGCAATATCCCGATCGTCAGCGCCCACACGATCATGTCGGGCGTCTCGGTGCTCTACCAGAACAACGGCAACTCCATCATAGACCTTGACCCGGGCGACCCGTCGAACGAGGTGATCGCCTTCGACAGCGGGCAGGGCCTCTATGCGGTCTGGGAGCGCAAGGCGCAAAACGGTCCCGAGGTTCCAGAGCCCGGCACGACAGCGTTGATGATTGCGGCATGCTCGGTAGGAAGTCTCTTCGCCCTTCGGCGGAGACTCGGCAAGTAGCCGAACGCTGGCCGCTGCAATCGGTGTTGAAGTAAAGAGGGCCCGGCGCTTCATGGCGCCGCGGCCCTCTTGGCATGGGGCTCCGAATGAGGGTGGTTGGACGCGGGATCGAGGACTATGCGTTTTTACGGTCGGGCCGATGCGCGCAGCGCGCGTTCAGCGAGACTCATCCTGGCACTTGTGCCTTGTTCGCCTGCAAAGATAGGCATAGGTGCTTGTCACGGCAGCATGGCATGATATAATGCGGTATGCGGCGCGTTGCATTCCAGGCGCGAAGTGGTGCCCTGTTGTAAGCCTGAGGAAAGGATGGAAGGGAAGAAGTGCGCGTTATACGGCGTCTGGTCCAGTTCCCGCTGTGTGTCGTCGGCTTGCACATGACTCCCCCGCGCCGGTACCCGCATGGTCCCATCGTCGCCGACTGTCCGTGCTGCGGCAGGACCTGCTACTTCTATGGCCTCTCCGCATACGGCATCGGCGGACCGCCGGTGCTGCTTCCCTTCCAGCCTGTGGCCAACTTGCCGAGCAACACACGGCCGCGCCTGGGGACTACCTCTGGCAGCTAGGTCTGGCAACTCCGGAGAGCGCGTTCTCTCTGCGGGCTTCAACATGCCGCGGGTGCCTGTGAGCGTTTCGGCCCCTGATGGAGTAGCCGCGCGCAGGCATAGCTCACGTCCACAGCAGGCGGGACCTCGGATCAGGCGTGTTTGCTGACGACCCCCAACTGCTGCCGAATGAGCCCCGAAGCTGGCTAGTTACCGGCTGCGCGGGGTTCATCGGCTCACACCTCGTTCAGAGTCTCCTAAGGCTCGGGCAGCATGTTACCGGGTTGGATAACTTCGCCTCCGGCTCGGCAGCCAATCTGGAGGCCGTCAAGCGCCAGGTCGGCTCCGGCCTATGGGAGCGGTTCCGTCTGGTGGAGGGCGACATCCGCTCTAAGTCGGACTGCGACGAGGCGGCGCGCGGGGCGGAGGTGGTGCTCCATCAGGCAGCGCTGGTCAGTGTCCCGCTCTCTCTGGAATGCCCGGAGCTTGCACACGAGACGAACGTCACGGGCTTCCTGAACGTGCTGATAGCCGCAAGGCGGGCCGGCGCCAAACGGGTGGTGTTCGCGTCCTCGTCAGCGGTGTACGGTGACGCCGACAGGGTGCCCCACACCGAGGACCACATCGGACGACCCCTTTCGCCGTACGCGGCCACCAAACGCATGGATGAGATCTACGCCGATTCCTTTGGCATGAGCTACGGGATGGAATGCATCGGGCTCCGATACTTCAATGTCTATGGTCCGCGACAGGATCCGAACGGCCCATATGCCGCCGTCATTCCACGGTGGATGAGCGCTCTTGCCGCCCTGGAACGACCGACCATCAACGGATCGGGCCAAATCACCCGGGACTTCGTGCATGTGGAGGATGTGGTGCAGGCCAATCTTCGTGCGGCCGTTAGTGCTGACGAAAGCGCACTGAACCGCGTCTTCAACATTGGTCAGGGCAGGGAGACCACGCTGTTCGAGCTATTTGCCCAGATCCGAGCAGCCATCGGCCGCCACGTGCCCGACGCGCTCTCCCTGGAGCCCTCAATCGGGCCGCCTCGCCAGGGGGATATCCTTCGCTCCGCGGCAGACATCC
>CAZGLN010000011.1:7944-14494 GCA_964526545.1 uncultured Chthonomonadales bacterium | reverse complement strand
AACCCGCCTTGCTCAAGAGATGCAAGGACACGGACAGGCGGCTCGTGACGCTTGAGATGCACTCACAGAGAATGGACGCTGTGATTGAGGGCTGCTGCGACCTCTGCGGTCCAGCACAGGCGCTGCGGGACGAAGCGGCACCGGAAGCAACACGTTCCTGGGTGGTGTGCCTCCAGTGCGGTCTCGTATACCGGTATCCCCGCCCGACCCTTCGGAGTATTCGCGACAGGTTCATTAATCGCGAAGACTGCAAGCCGGAGCGCAGCACGCTCACTGCGTTGGAGCTGCTGGCCCTAGAACGCTATCACCTGCTGCGACCCTGGATTCCCTTCGCCGCTGAGCGGAAGGAAAGGGCACTGGAAGTCGGTTGCGCTAACGGATGCTTCCTTCGGCTTCTGCAGGGCGCCGGAATGGTTGTCAAGGGAATCGAACCGGACCCGACTCGCTCGAAGTTTGGCCAGGGTACGTACGCACTGGAAGTCCAAACATCGGTCGCTGAGCTCTTTGAACCATCCGTGGAGCCGCTGGATCTCGTTGCATCCTTTGAAGTGCTCCATCGCGTCTTGAACCCGCATCGGGTCCTGGCGAATATTGCTGGCAGCCTGCGCCAGGGGGGATTGTTGTTTCTGGAGACACCCTGCCTGGACATTCCGGGAGGGCCCGACTCGGCTGGAGTTCTAGGACCCGAAGCGCTTCAGGCGTTCTCCCGCGCCTGGCTGTTTGGCCTGCTGGACCTACT
Source organism: uncultured Chthonomonadales bacterium (assembly GCA_964526545.1). Taxonomy (GTDB): domain Bacteria; phylum Armatimonadota; class Chthonomonadetes; order Chthonomonadales; family CAJBBX01; genus CAZGLN01. The sequence goes on along the minus strand of CAZGLN010000011.1, from coordinate 13,755 downwards.
CGGTCTGTACGTGTGCGACACGGGCTTTCGCGACTCCCATCTGTGGTTAGTTGCACGGAAAGAGCAGGGGGCGGCGCGATTGGACGTGCCCCTGGTCCTGGACGATCCCGTGGCGCGGTTCCACTCGCTACGGATTGCCCGCCTGCAACCCGACGCGAATGGCATGCACTCTCCGCTGCCCGCGCCGCACCTCCCGCCCAGGCCGGAAGCGTGGCGAGCGCCCGGGCCAGCGAAGCCCTTGCCGCCCGTCCCGCAGGCCGATACTCTGGCATCTCCTTCAGAGGGCGAAACTCGAAAGCATTGGCTGGCGCGCCAGGCACGACGCCTCGCATACAAGCTGCGCAGCGAGCGGCATGACATCTTGCCGGGCCTCGCCCGAAAGGTCCTCAGGCATGTCGGCCTCTCGCCGGAGTGGGAACCTCACTACAGACCTCCCAAAGCGCGGCCGCGGCTGGCAATCTTAACGGTTGCGGCGCCGGACGTCGTGGACGAGCCAATCTACCAGGCGTGCCTGCGTTGGGCGGTAGAGAAGTCCTATGGCCCGGTGGACTGGACCGAGATTCGTTCAGTCGTTTCAGACCGGCCTACGGGCGGAACCGCTGGCGATGTCTCCCAGCCCGTCCAGGTTGTAACCGGCCGCATGCCCTCCGGCGCAGGAGCCAGCGATGCTCCAGAGGCCCTCGCCGAGCTGGTGCATGCAGCTATCTCCTCTGGTGCCGTTGTCGCTTTCGGTGTGGGACAGGACGGCCCCACGGTACAGGGAGAACTGCTGGAGTCACTCCCGACAGGCGGGTCGGGTCCCAACATGCGCCTGGCGGCTACCTGGCATAGACCCGAGAGCGTACCGGGCTTCCGGCGCATCCCCATCCGGATCCGCCGACGCTGGACGTGGCAGCCTCCGCTGCCCGCAGTGTGCGGTATCTGCGAACCAAACGGACATGCCGATGCTGATCCCGAGGGCCATACACTGCTCATCAACATCCCAATGGAGCAGGTCCGCTCACTGCTTGGCGGGAGGCTCGACGCCTTCCTGCGGTCCGTTGCCGAGGCGGCCCATACTCTTCATGAGCGCGAATGGCGCATTGTAGTCGCTCGGCACGCTCCCCTGGATGCCTGCTTTGAGCCCTGGCTGGATGGTGCGGACGTGCCCTACGAAGTATGTTGCACGCCGGGAGCCGATGTCTTCGAGGTGCTGGGTGCCTACGCGCGGGCGCTCGTGGTTATGGGCTGTCGTCCGCTCAGTCCGGCGCTCGGCATCGGCCTGGGACGTGCCTCTCTTGGACTCGATATCGGCAACGGCGTCAGGCAGATGCTGAGTGCGCTGGGTGCTGGCGAGAGATGCCTTACGGCGTCGGATCCGGAGATTGCCACGCGCATCGTGGGCTTCGCCGAAGAGATCGCGAAAGCGCCGCACATAGCACTTGCGGAGGCCGCTGCGTTACGCCAGGCGGCGTGGGACGCCACTCTGGCTAATCTTGCTCGGCTTCTGGATGTTGTGGAAGAGGCGGTCTGATGTCGCCAGGAGCCAAACCCGTCGCAGCCCATCGGTGTCCGCTCTGCCGCAGTGAGCAGCACCTTACGCTTGACTCGCTCGCGGAGGTCCCATCCGCCCGGCGATTCGGAATCTGCGCGACTTGCGGCCTCATCTTTCGGCTCGATGCGGCGAAGCTGCCGCCGTGGCCCAGTCGTGAGAAGCCAACCTGGCTGACGGAGTCAGGATCCGTCGATCCCATGAAGCTCCGTCGCGCGGTCGAAGCCGATGAGCGCATGGCCCTCTGGCGCTATGGCATCCTGGAGAACTACCGGAAGGCACAAGACATGCGGCCTGGAACCGCCCTCGAGCTGCGTTGCGGATTCGGGGCGTTCGCGCGTCTCTTGCGCGCGGCTGGATGGCAGATGACTTGCCTCGAGGCGGATCCGCATCACGCAAGTGTTGCCGCGGAGTACTTTGGCCTTGCCGTCGATTCGCTGGACGCCTCGTGGCAGCCTGAAAGCGAACCGGCGGACCTGGTCATCGCATGCGACGTTATGTCTCGCGTGCATGATCCCGTTGCCTTCGCTACGCTGCTCAGTAAGAGCCTCCATCCTCGAGGGCTTCTCTTTGTAGACGACCTCAGTTCCGACTTTGTTGGCGCCAGCAATCTGCGCGGCCACTTCGGCGGGCACCGGCGTGCCTGCTTTTCGCCGAACACTCTGCGGAGACTGTTCGGACTGGCGGGATTGCGCGTTGTGGCAGGCGGCTTCGGTGAGCAGCGGCAATGGAGCATTGCCGCTCCGAGCCTGGAGCGCGTGGACGACCGATCGTGGTGGTCCTGGAGTGCGCCCGAGGCCACCCTCGCCGCACTTGAGTCCGCCCTTCGTGCCTACCGTATTCAACATCCACAGACCCCAGGTGGCACAGCGGGAGTGGGAATGTCGAAGCCTGCGCCCTCGCATGCGGCTTCCGCTCCGTCTGTTTCTCGCTCCGCGGGCGCGCGGCACATTCTGCATATTGGCGTACCGTTTTTGACAAACGCAGGTGATGTTGTGCTGTACGAGGCCGTACGCTGGGCATTTCTGGCTCTCCGTGAGGGCCTCTTGTTCAACTCTCACTCCGCCCATGCACCGGTTACCGAGGGGCTCCTGCGGGACATTTCATCCCGCGCGATGGGCGTGGTCGTTGGCGGCGGAGGGCTGCTGCTTCGCGATACGGCACCGAACGCCGTCTCCGGCTGGCAGTGGAACTGCTCGCTCGACGCTCTCCGACGCATAGCCAAGCCGCTTGCGATCTTCGCCATTGGCTACAACCGCTTCCGTGGTCAAGAAGACTTCGATCCTGTCTTTCGCGAGCACCTCGCCGAGACGGTTCGCCGAAGCGTCTTCTTCGGCCTGAGGAACACCGGCAGCATCCGCGCCGTCAGCACCTACCTGCCCCCCGAGCTGGCCGCGCGGCTAACCTATCAGCCTTGCCCAACCACTGTCCTGCGCTACCTCAAGCCAAGGCCTGAAGAGTGGGAGCCACCGGTAACCAGTCGTATCCTCGGCGTCAACGTCGCCTTTGATCGGGGCAAGCTGCGGTTCGGCGGTGCGGAGCACCAGCGGCTCTCCGCCCTGGCCTCGGCACTCCGTCATCTGCAGGATGAGGGCTGGTTGTGCCGCCTGCTGATTCACGTGCAGGCCGACGAGGCGTTCGGTGCATGGCTGGATGGGGCAGGGGTCCGCTTCGAGAGCGTCAACCTTGCGGGCGTGCCCCCAGAGCAGGTGCTGGCCGCCTATCGAGAGATACCCATCACTATCGGCATGCGCGGGCATGCGCAGATGATTCCGTTCGGCCTTGGCCAAGCTATCGTCTCCCTCGTGAGCCACGATAAGCTGCGCTGGTTCCTCGAGGATTTGGGCCATACGGAGTGGGGGGTAGAGATGGATTCGCCGAACCTCACCCAGGAGGTTGTCGCCGCCGTACGTGACTATGATGAGAACCGCGAAACTCGGCACGAGCAAGTACGTGCAGCAACAGAACGCCTGTGGCACATCACGCGCGCAAACGTTGAGAAAATCCTGGCAGCCTTCGAAGGTTCCTAGAACCTGCAATGGGTACCTTCGTGTTCCGATATGGTAGATTGTCTGAGCGGCACGCAGAAAGTATGCCGGCGCCGATCTCCCTGGGGAGGATCTGAGAGAGCATCTATGCGTATCGTCCACTTTTCCGTAAGCGCCATTGCGCGCCAGCCGTGGATGATCGTGGAAGGCTTGCGCAAGCATGCAGGAGTGGATGCGCACCTCGTTGACCTGGAACGATACTCCTACAGCACTTTCTGCTATGACATCGTCTTCTCCGAGCAGCCGGAGCGCGCCATCGAACTGGCCGAGACCGCGGACATCATCACGCTGCACAACACGCTCGACCTCAACTCCCGGCAGTTCGCACCCATAGATTTCCGCAGGCTTGCCAAGAAGGGCGTCGCCTTTGTGCGCATGTTCCACACGGAGCCGGAACTCATCGCGCAGCGCATGGGCACCTCGGTTGAAGATGTGCTCAACTGCGATCTTCCCTCCATGGCAAGCAGCCATTTTCAGGAGCGCTGTTACCCGCGGGCGCGCGCGCTGCCCTTGATGGTGATGTCGGAGGACCCGCTCTGCCAACCTGTTGACGACACCCCGAGCATTGACATCTTCTACAGTTACACCAACGACAGCCTTGCGTTCGCCGATAGGTGGGCCACAAAGAGCTTCCGGGAGATGTCCGCGATGCTCGGTGAAGTGCAGGCCTCGACCGGATGCTCGCTTCAGATCTGCTCGCGAATGCCGCAGGAGGAAGTGTTCGCCATCAAACGCCGCAGCCTGATCACCACGGAGGAGCTGATAACCGGAACGTACCACACTTCCGCGTTGGAAGGCCTCTGCATGGGCAAGGCAACGCTCGCGTACCTTGACCACCGGCTGGAATACGCCTTACGGGTCATCGCGGGCACGGAGGAGGTGCCGTTCATCAACGTGAGGTTGGAGGATGCCCCGCCGGTTCTGGAGTATCTGCTGCGTCACCGCAACGAAGCGATGGAGATAGGCCAGCGCGGTCGAGAGTGGATAGACAAATACTGGTCCGAGCCGGTGCTCGTTGGGCACTTCATGCGCGCTTACCAGGAGCTTCTGGAGCACCCGGGCCGCCTAGATCGGCAGCCGGAGCTTCGGTTGGATGGGATCAAGCGATTCTGGGGCGTGACGCTGCCGGACCTCATACAAGAGGCGCGGGCCCGGCGCTACGCGCTTGTACAGCCGACGATTGCCGCCCGCGTTCCGCCGCTCAATCCTTCAGCGAAACCGCCAAAGCCTGCGGGGGCGCCTCCTCCAACAAGCCCTCCGCAGGGACCATCCGAGCCCCACGTAAAGCCGCCCTTGTTAGTGCGGGTCCGGTGGCGTATGCGCCGCGTATACAACCGATTTCGTTACGGCACTCCTGAGCCTGGTCGATAGGAATCAATCGTGTCTGAGAGCGCTATCGCAATTCGTGCCCGAAACTTAACCAAGCGCTACCGAATCTATCACAACCTGCCTACGACGGCGGGTGAAGCGCTCTATGAACGGATACGCCGTCCGTTTGAGAGACGAGAGACAGAGGTCTTTACCGCGCTTGACAATGTGACGTTTGATGTCTATCGAGGAGAAGTGCTGGGGATCCTTGGACGGAACGGAGCGGGCAAGAGCACGCTTCTGAAGGTTCTGAGCAGAGTGACCGAGCCCACCAGCGGCGAGGCCCAGCTTCACGGCCGCCTCGGCAGCCTGCTTGAAGTCGGCACGGGCTTCCATCCGGAGCTTACGGGACGAGAGAACATCTACCTCAACGGCACAATCCTTGGCATGCATCGGAAGGAGATCCGGGAGAAGTTCGATCAGATTGTAGAGTTCGCCGAGATCGAGAAGTTCCTGGACACGCAGGTTAAGCGCTTTAGCAGCGGCATGTATGTCCGCCTTGCGTTCTCTGTTGCCGCGCATGTGAATCCCGACATTCTCATCGCGGATGAGGTGCTCGCTGTGGGCGATACAGGATTTCAGCGAAAGTGCCTGCGTCGCATGGACGAGCTTAGAAACTCGGGCCGCACCGTGTTAATTGTCTCGCACAGCCCGTACCTCCTCATGCAGATATGCGACCGTTGCTTGTGGCTCCAGAACGGCAAGCTTGAGATGATCGACTCGGCAGCGAAGGTGGCTCAGGCCTACATGGCCGCGATTGCTTCTGCGAGCAAGAAGACCAAGGGCACGGCTGTTAGTCGAGAGGCAGTAGACAGGCCCGCCGAAATTGTTGCCGTGCGCGTGATGGACGGCCGAGACGTGGAA
>CAZGLN010000011.1:0-7934 GCA_964526545.1 uncultured Chthonomonadales bacterium | reverse complement strand
CGAGAGGAGTATGTTACGCAGGAGGCCGTTACGATAGAAGCGCTTGTTCGTGTTCGTCGGCCGGTTCCGGATATATGCGTCTCGGTAGCGCTAACCCTTAGCCAGGGATTTGTGGCGATATTCGGCGTAGAGGAGGAGGGTGGACCTGTGCTTGAGCAGCTTGCCAAGCCGGGCTTCTATGCGCTCCGTGCCACGGTGCCAGCGGACCTCCTCGCGCCCAATACCTACTACATAAACCTTGCGCTTAAGTCTAAGGACAGCCCAACCGCGATGCACCAGCTTACGCGGGTGGCAAGTTTCTCGGTGGTGAACCCGCTCTCCACGCGAGACTCTTGGCCAGCGCCGGTGGCCCCGCCCATGAACTGGCAGATCAACGCCGCGGAGGATCCAGGAGACCTGCCCGACCTTACCATCGGCGAGGCATCGCTCGACGAGAGTGAGGGAGCCGTAGGTGCCCTCTGAAACGCTCTGCGTAATCCCCGCGCGCGGCGGCTCAAAGGGCGTGCCGCGCAAGAATGTCCGATTGCTGGGCGGAATACCGCTGGTGGGCCATGCGGTACTCGCGGCACGCGCAGCGACCTGCGTTTCGCGCGTCGTTGTCTCCACGGACGATAGGGAGATAGCAGAGACTGCAGAGCGATTCGGCTCGGAGGTTGTCTGGAGGCCCGCGGAGATCAGCGGAGACACCGCAACATCCGAATCGGCTCTGGTACACGCCCTGCGCCACCTCGAGCATCAGGAGGGATACAGGCCCGATCTGCTGGTCTTCGTGCAGTGCACATCGCCGTTCACCACCGCATCGGACATTGACCAGACGGTCCGGTGCCTGCTGGAGCAGGCAGCAGATACAGCCCTCACGGTGGTGCCCTTCCATGCCTTCGTGTGGCGCCAGTCCGAGGATGGCGACGCCCTGGGTGTCAACCACGACAAGCGTGTACGGCTGCGGCGCCAGGAGAGGCAGCCGGAGTACCTGGAGACCGGCGCAGTCTATGTGATGCGGTCTTCGGGCTTCCTGGAGCACCAGCATCGCTTCTTCGGCAAGACCGCGCTCTCCGTTACGGACCCGCGCAAGTTACTGGAAATTGACGAGGAAGCGGATTTCGCCAGGGCGGAGGCATTGCTGGCAATCCTGGCGCCAAAAGCTCAAGCGGAGCTGCTCCCACCGCGGCCCGCCGGCCTCGCGCTGGACTTCGACGGAGTCATGACCGACAATACTGTCATCGTGAACCAGGACGGCACGGAGTCCGTAATCTGCAGCCGGTCGGACGGCATGGGCATCGGCATGCTGCGGCGCACGGGGCTGCCCATTGCAGTCTTCTCGACGGAGCCCAATCCGGTGGTTGCTGCACGCTGCCGCAAGCTCCAGATTCCCTGCCGGCACAACCTGGCGGACAAAATCGGAGCGCTAAGCAGCTGGGCGGAGGAGCACCGCATTAATTTGCGGGACGTTGTCTACGTTGGGAATGACGTCAACGACCTGGAGTGTCTTCGCGCAGTGGGATGCCCGGTGGTTCCCGCGGACGCGCACCCAGAGGCGATTAGATTGGCACGTATTGTGCTGAATCAGCGTGGTGGAGAGGGCGCGGTGCGGGCGGTGGCGGAACTCTTACAATCTCGATTGACAGGAAGTGACCATGGCAAGAGCGCTTGATATCGGCGGCAGGTTGGTTGGTGATGGACATCCCACGTATATCGTCGCGGAGATCGGCATCAACCACAACGGCGACATCGAAATCGCCAAGCGCCTGATTGATGCCGCCGTACTGGCGGGTTGTGACGCCGTAAAGTTCCAGAAGCGCACCCCCGAGCTCTGTGTCCCGCCAGAACAGCGCGACATTCTGCGCGAGACGCCGTGGGGCCTCATCACCTACATGGAGTATCGCTATAAGGTAGAGTTCTCCGCCGAGCAGTACGCGGAGATTGACAGCTACTGCAAACAGAGAAACATCGGCTGGTTCACCTCGTGTTGGGATGAGGAAGCCGTGGACTTCATGGAGCCGTTCAATCCCATCACGTACAAGATTGCCTCGGCCAGCCTCACGGACAAACCCCTGCTCCGGCATCTCCGGTCCACGGGCCGCCCGCTCATCCTCTCCACGGGGATGTCCACCATGGAGGAGATTCGCGAGGCGGTGGAGGTGATCGGCCGCGACAATCTGATGCTCTGCCACGCAACCAGCACCTATCCGTGCAAGCCCGAGGAGCTGAACCTGCGAATGATCGAGACGTTGAAGCGAGAGTTCGACGTACCGGTGGGCTATTCGGGGCACGAGGTGGGCCTGCAGACAACCTACGCTGCCGTAGTATTGGGCGCATGCATGGTGGAGCGCCACATCACCCTGGACCGCGCGATGTGGGGCAGCGATCAGGCGGCGTCCGTTGAGCCGCAGGGCTTCATGAGGCTCGTGCGGGACATCCGAACCATTGAGAGCGCGCTTGGGGATGGCGTCAAGCGCGTGTACGACAGCGAGCTGCCAGTTCGAGCAAAGTTACGCCGCGTGGCCGAATGATTCACAAAGACGATTCCGTCTATGTGCTCGGGAGCGGGGCCTCCCTGCTAACGCTGACGCCGGAGGAGAAAGAGTATCTGCAAGAGCAGACTACCGTTGCCATGAACAAGTACCTCCTGTTCTGGCACATCGTCGGTGTCTACCCGAAATGGCACTTTCTCGCCGATCAGCACTATCCCGCGCTCAGGATAATGCAGGAGTCCTACCTGCTCACGCAGGAGATGCGGAGGCCCGTGCAGTGGCTCCTGCACGCCAACTACCGGGACGTATTTGGACTGGATTCTGAGCAGGCCGCGGCCAGGGCGGAGCAAGTGGAGCGTTACAAGACCGACTACGGATTTTGCTACCAGCCCACCCTGCGAATCGATCCTGTAACCTACTTCGAACGAAGCCAGGACTCCGCGGATATCGCGTGGGCAGAGTCGCTTGACGAACCGATGGCGAACTTCCGAGGGTCTCTCTCCACGCTCATCAATCTCCTCTGCGTGCTGGACCTCGGCCGAACCATCAAGCTGCTTGGAGTTGACCTTAGCAGCAGCGAGAGTTTCTATGACGCCGAGTACCTTCATCGGCGCGATCTGCACGACGTCTACACGCGGCTGCAACTGAGCAAGCCGCGCAGCATGCACTTTACGGCCCTTCCCTGGTATGGCAAGTCGGGTATCCAGGGACAGATGGGCACCATTGTGAGCCTGGCCCGCGCCGCGGGACACGACATCGTCTGCTGCAATCCGCACAGCCTGCTGGTGGAGCAGGGCGTGTGCGAGTTCGCGCCGGTCCTGCCGGCCTAGCCGATCACGGCCATGCACGCACCCTTCCTGCTCTTCTGTAGAAGCTGGCGGTTCAGCGATCCATGCCTCTTCGCATGGCAGACTGCGCAAGGGCTGCATGACGCGGGGGCGGATGTGCGGCTTGTTGGGTTCGTCAGCCAGCGGAGGGAGCCCTTGCCGCTTGCGCCTCCAGATGGCGTCCCGCTGGATACGCTCTACCTGGAGGCCGACGCGCCAGCCGAGAGCCGCTTGCAGAGTCTCGTGCAGTACCTGCGGAGATTCTCCTCCTGTACAGCCGTGGGGGTCGAGGAACCGCTCGTTGCATCGTTGGCGCCGCTGCTTCCCTCGACCCACCAGTGCGTCTCCGTGCTCCACTTCACTTACGGCGAGCATCGCGCGCGCATGATACAGATGAGCCGGCATATAGATGCGCAGATCGCTAACAGCAGCGCCGGAGCGGATCGAGTGGGCCACGATGCGCCATGGCTGGTGCCGCGGCTCTATATAGTCCGGCCATCGGCTTACGTAAGAACCACTCCACCCAAACGAGAGCCTGTAACCGGACGGCGGCTGCAAGTTGCGTACGCCGGCCCGCTTAACGATTGGCAGAAGGGCAGCCTGCTGCTTGCGCCCATCGTCTCAAGAGCCATTGAGACGGGCGCCGACCTTGCCCTCAACCTCTACGGCCAGGCGGAAAATCCACACCAGACGAAGCTCCTGCAGGAGTCGCTCAGGGAGCTGGAGGCAGCGGGACGTGTGCGGTGGAACCGCACATTGGACCTTGCTGTGATGGAGAGCGGACTTGCCGAGGCGGATATCTTCCTGCTTCCTTCCCGATACGAGGGATTTCCCGCCATGCTTCCGACGGCGATGGCGTTGGGCTGCGTTCCCGTGGCGGCTCAGGTACACTCCGGCACGCCGGAGCTGGTTTTAGATGGGCAGACGGGGCTGCTGGCGCCCGTGGGCGATGTGGATGCGTTTGCCGCATGCCTCGCGAGACTTGCCACGGCCTCCGGATTGCTGGAACAGCTCGCCGAGCAGGGTCCTGCCATGGTGGTTCAGGCGGGATGCGAACGCCGGCATGTGGTGAGTCAGATTCGGGCGCTGCCTGACGAGATAGCGGAGAACCGACGGACCGCCATCTTCGAGCGTCCGCTCGGCCTCGTGTCGCTGCCTGCTGAACGAGACGTTCCGTGGCGGGATCCCAGACCGCAGAACGATGCGGAGCAGCGATTGTCTCTCGCAGTATCGGGCCGCTTGTCGCCATCCGCCCTTGCCGCAGCAATGCTGCCAGACGGTGAGGGGGTATTGGATACAGAGACAGTCGAGCGCCGACTGCGCGCGCTCCGCCTCGCACCCGTGATGGAGCCTCTTTCGAGCGCAACCAAGAGCTTTTGCCTCTTCGCCCGACGCGCAGCCGGGACTGCACGGCGCCGACTGAGCCAGTTGAAGGCACGATGGGCGAGAAGTCAGTAGCGCAGCCGGTGGGCCGATTCCGCGTAGTTGCCTCCACACCCGTGTGGGAAGTCAGCGGTGTCAATGTGTTCACGGCGAACCTTCTGCGCGGCCTGGCCCAGCGTGGCATCGAGGGTGAGGTGCTGCTGACGGATCCGGACTCGGCCAATGCCCTCCCTATGCCGATGGATGCGGATCTCCGCGTCTCCCGACTGGCATACCGACGTTGGGAAAACTTTCCTACGAGATGGAAGAGGCTCGCGAACTACCTTGACGAGCGCGCGCCTTGCATCTACCTGCCTAACTATGACTATCGGTTCAGCCCGGCCTCGGCGTTCGTGGAAGCCGGTGTCCGCACCGTGGGAATCGTGCACAGTGACGATCCGGTGCACTATGAGCACGCGGCGCGGATGGGTTCGTGGTGGAGCGCCGTGGTCGCTGTCAGTGGAGCGATAGGGACAGAGCTCCGTAACCGACAACCAGACCTGGCGGACCGTCAAGCAATCATTCCCTACGGTGTCCGCATCCCTGCGCAGAAACCCGAGAGACAGGCGCACGAGGGGCCGCTGAGGATTGTCTACGCGGGACGCCTGGTGCAGCCGCAAAAGCGCGTTCTGGATCTGCCCCGCATTGCGGCTGCTCTCACCGAACGTGGCACGCCGTTCGTGATGCGCATTGTTGGATCCGCCTACGAGGGCTCTGTCCGCGACCAACTCATGGCAGACTCGGAGCCGTTCATACGCAACGGTTCCATGAAATACCTCGGCGCTTTACCTAATGAAGAGGTGTATGCGATCTACGAAGACTCGGATGTCGTGATCCTCACATCCGAGTTCGAGGGACTGCCAGTTACTCTGCTGGAGGCGATGGGCAGGGGATGCATCCCGGTCGTCACCGATATTCCGAGCGGGATACCGGAGGTTGTGAAGCACGAGGAGAGCGGACTCCTGGTGCCGGTCGGCAACATCCAGGCCTTTGCTGAGCACATTACGCGTCTCCACCAGGACTATGCGCTTAGGAGCCGGCTCTCCGAGGGGGCTTACCGCGCCGTGGATAGGGGGCACTATCGCATCGAGGACATGGTTGACCGCTACATGAGGGTTTTCGAGCGGGTTCTGAGTATGCCTCCTGCGCGGCGCGGTCAACCAGAGCAGATTTGGGATATCAGGCCACCAGATGTGCGGCGAGTGGAGATGCTCCCCACCGTCCTCGGCCTCCCACTGCGCGCAGCTGTGCACGTGATGCGCACGGCGAAGTGGAAGACCATCAACGGCTCCAAGCGGGCGCTACGCCTGCTCGGAGTGCAGGTCCGCTGAGTCGGCGGTACGGCGCCCACCCGTTTTCAGAAGTCCCAGTCCACGTGTGGACGAGGAACGGACGCGAACAATTGATCCAATCTCTCGAGAACGGGCTGCGACGCGCTTAAGTGGTCTGTTACCGAGAGAGCCGTGGCGCTGAGAACGCCTAACCACATCCGCGTGAAGGCGCCCACGCCTGCGCGCAGTGTCTCCAGCCCGCGCTGGTGGCCGGGCATTACGCTGCATCGCTCTCCCAGCGTGAGGACATACTCACCACCTATTCCCTTCCAATCGCTTTCCGCCGGCAGAAGGCTCTCTACAGGATCGTCCAGAACCAGATTGAGCGTTAGCGTCTCTTCACGCAAGCGCGTACGCTCAAGGCAAGCCGGGAGATTCAACATACGCGCTTGCCACCACGCCGCAGTGCGCGCATACGCCCTAAAGTCTCCGCGATCGCTGATGCGCCGGTGTTTGAAGGGCTGCTTGAGCAGGTCCTGCATCTGGATGAGCGGCGGAGCGGGCAAATCTACGAGATGAACCTGATCGCCCAGACTCCGGATGAGCGCCATCAGCTCGAGAAACTGGTCCCACGTGCGAAAGACGAGCACGCCGGAGTAGGGGCCTGACTCCACCGAGCGTGGACTGAACCAGACGTAGTGCGTCAGCTCGCCGGCATCGTCGCGGTACCCGAGCCCGAATTGCTTGCTGTCCGCTGAGTCAACCTCGCCGCGGGTGATGCCGGCACATGCCATGGTGCAGCCGCCATGCACCCGGAATCTTCGGTTGCGCGATGCGTGCAGCTCTTCCCAATCAGAGCTGGTGAGTCGAATCGGGTGCCTGTGTTCGGCTGTAAGCGTAAGATGCGCCGGATCAAAGGCCATTCTCACGATGTCAGAACCCGTGCCGAAGCCAAGCCGATTGTAGTAGCCCTGCTCGAACATGCCCAACATGGCAAGCGGCGACCCTTCCAGAGCCTCCTCGGCGAGGGCCCGAGCGCAGAGGCTGCTCGCGATACCGCGCTTTCGCACTGTCCGACTGGTGGTTACCGCGGTAACGCAGGTAATCGGCATGTCCGCCGTCTGGTAGAGCATGGCTCCGGGCGCGGTAGCCACCAGGCACTCCGCCGCACCATCCAGCTCCGCGACTAGCGCCCTCCCGCAGGCGAGAAAGGCGAGAAACGAATCGTTGTTGCCCTCCTGCATGTCGAGCCAGCCGACCTCTTGCCAGATGCGGCGGACGTGGGCAGTGTCACGCCCCGGATCGAATGCGCGAAAGATCGGCTGCATAAGGGTCTCCTGTGCCGATGGAGGTCGGCGGTCATCAGTCTGCTGCAATAAGAGGACAGTACGTCAGATGGGGCACCCGCGCCGTGTGTTCCCGGCCGCCAGCCGACCAATCTCCGCCATCGCGAGGAGCGCCGGATGGTCGGCCGTATAGGGCAGCACGGGCATGCGGTCGCAGAGAATGGCCAGCGCCACAACGCCCCCATCGGCCAGGGAGACTATCCCGGCGTCTGTTCGTACCCTGTCCACGGCGCCTGTCTTGCCGGCATAGGCCGTCCCCTTGGGCAGGCGGCGCGGAATGCCGTCAAGCAGCTGCTGAGCGGAAAGAATCGTCCAGACCTCCCGAGCGACTTCCTCGCTACCCATTGTCCCCGTGGCGATGCGCGCCAGAAGGCCCGCTATCTCATCCGCGGTTGCGGCCCCAAACCCGAAGCGCGCGCCGCGCGGCGAGGTGTTCTCCTCGGGTCGAAACGCCCTTCGAAACAGCGTGGTGCGCTTCAGCCCCAGGGCCCGCATGCGCTGGTTTACGCTCTCGATACCCACGCGGTCGAGCAGCATGTTCGTGGCAGTGTTGTCCGATTGGATGGTCATCAGAACGGCGAGATCGCGCAGGCTGAG
>CAZGLN010000010.1:24252-28610 GCA_964526545.1 uncultured Chthonomonadales bacterium | reverse complement strand
ATACTTGGTGCCCGCAACAAGCCCGGCTAGGTCGAGCGCCACGATGCGCCGATCGCGCAAGGTCTCGGGAATGTCGCCCTGCACGATGCGCTGTGCCAGGCCCTCGGCTATAGCCGTCTTGCCTACGCCAGGCTCGCCCAGCAGACACGGGTTATTCTTCGTGCGTCGCGAGAGAATCTGGATAACGCGCTCGATTTCCGTATGGCGGCCGACCACGGGATCCAGCTTGTCCTGCCTTGCCAGCTCCGTGAGGTCGCGACCAAACTCGTCGAGGGTCGGGGTGCGTGACCGATGTGCCTTTGCCGAAGGCGATGAGCCGCCTCCGCTGCCCGCGCCGTCGGTATCCTGCAGCGCCGTAACCTCGCGGCGGGTCCGCTCCAGGTCTACCCCCAGTTTGGCGAGCACCCTGCCGGCAAGGCCTTCGCCCTCTCGTATGAGGCCCAGCAGCAGATGCTCGGTGCCGATGTAGTTGTTTCCGAGCTGGCGCGCCTCATCGTAGGCAAGGTCAATCACGCGCTTGGCGCGCGGCGTGAGCTGCATATCCTGCCCCAGCCTGCCATCGCCGCGTGTAACCTGCCGCTCGATCTCCGAGCGTATCCTGCCAAGGCTCACGCCCAGCCGATCCAGTATGCGCGCCGCCACGCTGTCGTTTTCGCGCACAAGACCAAGCAGAAGATGCTCGGTGGAGACATAGTTCTCACCGAGGCGTCCTGCCTCTTCCTGCGCGAAGAAGACGACTCGTCGCGCTCGCTCCGTGAAACGTTGCCACATCGGTTCCTACCCCCTCTGCGCGACGCCGCTCTTATACTGCTCAGAGCGCACAGGGCATTTCCGCACCATTCCTCGCGCATCGCCCGCGGGCTACAGCCGCCCGCTAGCCCTATTCTGGCACAAACCTCTCCGCCTAGTAGTTCGCAGGTAACAGGCGCGGAGTTCCACTTTCCATTCCACACTAGGAAGGATTATCCACTTATCCTACCCGCAGCCTTCGCACGCAGTTTCGTACCTCCGCCGAGCGCCGCACGGCTTCGAACCGTGCCAGAGCCTCTTGCTGAAACGTGGACGGCATCTGCCCGCCCGCGATGGCCAGCCACTCGGCCGCCTCCGTCATACGGGCCTGGAGCACGCCCTCCGCCGCCGCCAGGCGCAATACGGAGACAAGGAGCTGCAGCTTCTCCGGTGCCGATTCCTCGTTGTCCAGCGACCGAAGCGCCTCCCTCGCGGCTTCCTGCAGCCGGGCCCGCCCCGCAGATTCGCCAAAGGCCACGGCACGCGCCTTGCGCTCCTGTTCCACCAGATAGGCAGCGGCCGCCCGCACACGCGAGAGCGCGAGTCCGCCGGCTTGTCCGAAAGCCCACCTGTTAGACAGCTGGATAAACCTTCCGGTTCCGCGGCTGCCCTCGCCATGGGCCCCCCGCACAGCGCACCCGAGGTCCACTGCTGCCCGCAGAGCCGCGGACGCCTCTCCGCGCTCCGCCAGGCCCGGCAAATGCAGTAGCACGCTCAGGCGCATGCCGGTACCCGCGTTGGTGATGGAGGCAGTCAGGTAGCCGATTTCGCTGTCGTGCGCAAAAGGTACGCACCGCTCCAGGGAGTCCGCAAGCTGCAGCGCGCGATCCACAACCGCATCGAGCTGCAATCCCGGCAGCAGAACTTGGAGCCGCACGTGGTCTTCCTCGTGCAGCAGGAGCGAACCGACGCCGTCCGGCAGCACCCAGAGCCACCTATCGCGTCCGGTGTCCTCCACCCAACGGCAAGTGGCGTAGCGCCAGCGCAGAAGCGTGCGCACAGCCTCCGCATCCAGGCGGTGCCCCGCAAACCGCGGCGCCTCGTTCAGCGGAGGCCCCGCGCGTTCACTCGCCTCTATCACCCGCAGCGCCACCCGCTTGCGCGCCGCCTCATTCGAGCGCCAGGGGAAGGGTTCACCCGCCACGTTCCGTGCGAGCCGGCATCTGGAGGCCACCACCACATCCTGATCGGGTCCCGTCTCGCGGACCCACGCCGGCAACGGAATCATCGCTGATGCAAGGAGGATAGCGCTTCCAGAATCTGGGACCGGAACGCCCGGTAGCACTCAGGACACCCCAGAAAGCCCGTCTTGAGGCCCTGAGACCAGGTTAGTCCGCACAGTGGACATGCCGCCTCTAGCGGCGCCTTCACCGACGGGTTGGGAGGTTGGGATGCTACCACGCCAGGCCGTCCGTCGCCGTCCGCGCGCGAAACTCCTCGATGCAACGCCTGGTAACCGGTCCGGGCTTGCCGTCTCCAATCCGGCGGCCGTCCAGCTCCACCATCGGGATCACTTCCGCCGCCGTGCCCGTGAGGAAAGCCTCATCACAATTGTAACAGTCGTAGAGCGTAACGGCGGCTTCGCGCACGGTCAAACCGAGATGCGGCGCCCGCTCCATCACCACCGCCCGGGTGATCCCGGGCAGGGCCCCCTCCGATGTTGGCGGCGTGGTCAGCTCGCCATGCACCACCAGGAAGAGGTTGTCACCCGTAGCCTCGGCCACATTGCCCGCCATGTTCAGCATCAGCGCTTCGCCGGCCCCCACACGGTTGGCCTCCAGCTTGGCGTTGATGTTGTTGATGTAGCGTCCTAGCGACTTGATCTGTGGGTCTATGCAGACCGAGGGAGGCACACGCGTAGATGCCGTGATGACCTTGAGACCCTCGTCGTACATCACTTGCGGATAGAGACGGAGCTGCTCGGTTGAGATGATGACCGTAGGTATCCGCCCGATGTGGGACGGGTCCAGCCCCAGACCAACTCCCCGCGAGACGCTCACACGGATGTAGCCGTTTTCATGCTCATTCAGCCTGCAGGTGCTCAGGATTGCGTCCACCATCTCCGCGGGAGCGATTGGGGGCTCGAATGCGAGCGCTCTCGCGGAGCGGTAGAGCCTGGCTACATGCTCTTCCAACCGAAACACGCGCCGGTTGTAGACCCGGATACCCTCGAAGACGCCGTCTCCGTACAAGAAGCCATGGTCGTAGATGTCCACATGGGCATCCTCCCTGCGGACCATCTCACCATTCACGTAGACTCGTTGACCCATTGGCGATTCGTCGCTCCTTGCAATGCGCGGCCACGTTCAGGCCCCGTTGCGAATCCCCAGCCAAGTTGAGATGACCTGCTCCTCCTGCATCCTGCCGCGTTGCTGGCGCGGAGCACCGGCCGATACGCTTAGAGGAGTTGCGCGGCTCCAGCCGGCACCTCCCCCACGTGGACCCTGACTCAGGCAGACGCAGCCGCTAGCCGCCAAGCTCGGCCGATCGGCGCGCCGCTCGCTCCACGGCATCTATGAGCGCCGCGCGCAGCCCGGATTGCTCAAGGGAGGCCAGCGCACGAATGGTGGTGCCGGAGGGGGTAGCCACCATGTCCTTCAACCGCGCCGGATGCAGACCGGTAGCAATCACCATCTGCGCGGCGCCAAGCACTGTCTGCGCGGCCAACTGGTGGGCTATGTCGCGGGGCAGGCCCACATTCACTCCGCCATCTACAAGCGCCTCGATTACCAGATAGACATAGGCTGGACCGCTGCCCGAGAGCGCCGTAACGGCGTCCATCATCCGCTCTTCCACTTCCATGGCGATGCCCACGGAGCGGAAGACTTCCGCGGCCCACTCCAGGTGCTCCTCGTCGGCATTGGTTCCGCGGCAATAGGCACAGGCGCCCAGGCCCACCTGCGCCGGCGTGTTCGGCATAGCGCGGACCACGGGCACGGGCTGCGCGAGCGCTGCCTCCAGGGTGCCCACACGCACGCCGGCGGCGATGGAGATGAGCAGCTGCCTGGCCGTGAGGATCGGCCCAATCTCCGCAAGCACCGTCGGCACGGTCTGCGGTTTCACCGCCAGCACCACCACGTCCGCCCACTTCGCGGCCTCCGCATTGTCCTGCGTGGTGAGCACGCCGGCGCTCTGCCGCAGGGCATCCAGGTGGTCCGGGTGCACGTCCGACACCATGATGGCATCAGCCCGAGCCGCCCGCGACGAGACAAGCCCGCGCGCCAGGGCGCCGCCCATCGCTCCCGCGCCGATGATCGCGATGCGCTTACCCTGGAGATGGCCTCCGCACGCTGTCAACGTGGCTGCGCTCCTCCGTCGGCGTCCACCTCTACTTCCACATTAGCGGGCGTAAAGAGATAGACCTTCTCGGTAATCCGCTCCACCGATCCATCCATGGCATAGGCCACACCGCTGAGGAAGTCCAGCACGCGCTCCGCCATCTGCCCTTCCGCCGCCTCGAGGTTGACTATCTGCTGCTGGCCTGCCTTCAGGCCGTCAGCCGCTACACGCGCATCGTTGAAGTTTCGTGCGCGCAGGCGCACCGCGATGCGGATGCCGTAGGTCGCGGG
>CAZGLN010000010.1:15636-24235 GCA_964526545.1 uncultured Chthonomonadales bacterium | reverse complement strand
GGGCGCCTCGCCCACGACTGCATGCTCGTACGCTGCCTCCTCCGGCGGCCAGAGCCGCTCCTTCATCCGGGCCCAGAAGCTGCGGGGAGCCTCGCCAGGGTCCATCGCGGGATGCATTGCTAGCCGTTCCTCCTTCCGAAGAGAGCGGTGCCCAGGCGCACCATCGTGGAACCTTCTTCCACGGCCACCTCGAAGTCGCCTGTCATGCCCATTGAGAGAACCTGCCGGTTCTCGGCTGGCAGGGAGTCGAAGAGGCGCTTCAGCCTGCGAAAGTGTGGGCGCGCCTCTTCGGGATCGGACGTCAGCGGCGCCATTCCCATGAGGCCGCGCACCGAGAGTCCTTCTATCCTGCTCACGGCCTCCGCAAACGCGAGTGCCTCACCGACAGGCACCCCATGCTTGGCGCCGCCTTCGTCCAGAAGCACTTCGAGCAGCACATTTTGGCACAATCCGCTTGCCGCGGACC
The DNA here is from genome assembly GCA_964526545.1 of uncultured Chthonomonadales bacterium. Lineage (GTDB taxonomy): Bacteria > Armatimonadota > Chthonomonadetes > Chthonomonadales > CAJBBX01 > CAZGLN01. The sequence goes on along the minus strand of CAZGLN010000010.1, from coordinate 23,769 downwards.
GCTTACCCAGCTCCGCCGCGAGCTTGAGAGTATCCACACTCTGTATCAGGATAAACCGCCCCACAACTTGGCGCACCTTGTTGGTCTGGAGGTGCCCAATGAAGTGCCACTTAGCGTCGCTGGGCAGCTGGTCCTGCTTGGGGAGGGCTTCCTGGACATAGTTCTCGCCGAAGTCTCTCAGGCCGGCCGAATAAGCCTCTTGGATGCGGCTTACGGAGACGCCCTTCGTAACGGCTACAAGCTGAACCGCGGAGGTGTGGCGGCCAGAACGCTCTGCCGCCGCGGCGATGCGTTCGCGCACTACCTGAAGGGCACTGATCAGATCCGAAGGGCCGGGCGGTTCCATGCAGTCCAGCGCCGTGCGTGCTTGGCCAAACGCGTGGTGAGAGTCTTCGGGCACGGCTGGCATGTAGTGTACCCGTGCGTTCCAGGATGGCAAGCACGTCCGTAAGATGCCGTCACGAGGGGTAAGGCGTAGGGGATTAAGCCTACTTCAGCAGCGCCAGCGCTTCCTTGGCCCTCTCGGTCCACTTGCCCGCCTTCGCCACCCGGAGGTACTGCTCATAGGCCGCCGCGGCATCGGCTCGGTTCTCCTGCGCCTGCAGCAGATAGCCCAGAGCATAGTGGGCGCTCGGTACGGTAGCATCGGGAGCCAGCTCGCGCCGCAGGTCCTCGATGGCACGCGTGAGCGGCGCCTTCCTATCCAATCTGAGACCGACATCGTAGGCGGCCAACGCAGCATCCAGGTTGTTGCGCGCCGTCTCCACGAAGCCTACAAGGTAGTGAGCATCGGCGCGCTTCGGGTCCTTCTCCACCCCCTTGCGTGCCAGCTCGGCGGCACGTTCCATCTCGCCGATCTGGTAGTGACACCACGCCGCAAAGAGCCAGTTGCGAGGTTCGCTCGGCTGCAGTTGATAGGCCCGCTCAGCCGATTTGAGCGCCTGCGGCCACCGCCCCTGTCGGCCCAGGATGACCGCGGTGTTGTAGTGTGCCGGAGCGTACTTCGGATCGAGCCGAAGCGTTGCGGCTAAGGCCTCCATCGCCTCCGAGAGCTTGTTCTGATCGTAGAGGATGCTGGCAATGTTGTACTGGGCCTGCACGAATTTGGGGTCGTTCTGAACCGCCTTCTGAAAGCTCTCCAGCGCTCCGGCGAGATCGCCCCTCATGCGAAGGGCTACGCCCAGGTCATTGTGCGCTTCGGCGGATTTAGGGTCCAGCACGAGGGCCGACCGGTAGGAGGCGATGGCTTCGTTCAGCTTGCCCTCGGCTCGCAGCACCAGGCCGATGAGTCGCAGCGGCTCCGCCCAGGAGCGGTCCAGTTCCCGCGCCTTGGTGTACTCCACGAGCGCCTCGCGCAGCTTGCCCGCGCGGTGATGAGCCATACCGCGCCTCACCGCATCGCGCGCTGGATCCACCACCTGCGCCGTGGCTGGCACCGAGCATAGACCCGCCAGCATCAGAACGGCAAGGCGAAGTCTAGCCAAACCGCCCACGAATGTAGTCCTCCGTGCGCGGATCGTCCGGATTGGTAAACATCTTCGCCGTGGGTCCGGACTCGACAATCTCACCAGTATGGAAGAAGCCGGTGATATCGGAGACGCGTGCCGCCTGCTGCATGTTGTGCGTAACGATAACGATGCAGTACTGCTCACGCAGCTCCTTCATCAGCGCCTCTATGCGGAATGTGGAGTTGGGGTCCAGCGCCGAGCAGGGCTCGTCCATGAGAAGCACTTCGGGCTCAACCGCCAGACAGCGGGCGATGCAGAGCCTCTGCTGCTGGCCTCCCGAGAGGTCGAAGGCGGACTTATTGAGAGAGTCCTTCACTTCGTCCCATAGCGCGGCCTGACGCAGGCTTCGCTCCACTATCTCCGCCAGCATGCCCCGGTTGCGCGTGCCGTGTATGCGCGGACCATAGGCCACGTTATCGAAGATGGACTTTGGAAAGGGATTAGGACGCTGGAAGACCATGCCTATCCGCTTCCGAAGATGGACGATATCCACATTGGGTCCGTAGATATCCTCCCCGTCCACCTCCAGGCTTCCTGTTACGCGCGTGCCCGGAATCTCGTCGTTCATCCGGTTCAGCGTGCGCAGGAAGGTGGATTTCCCGCAGCCCGAGGGCCCGATAAGCGCCGTGATGCTTCGGTCCGGGATGTCTATGGTGTTGTCTTTGAGCGCCTGAAACGAATCGTAGTAGAAGTCCAGGCCCGACACGCGGATTTTGATTCGCGTACTAGGTTGGTCGGGACCCTGCTCAGGCGCATCGGCGGTTGGCTCGCGCTCCGTGGGCGGCGCGATTGGGTTCAGGGTTACGGTCACTTGCTCCACCCTCACTCCTTGGTCATCAAACGCTCGGCATTCACCATCTGCCCCTCAGCAATGCTTCGCGCAAGGTCCTCCGCCTGGATCTTCACAGCGCCGGTGGAGACTTCTCCGGTCAGGGTTATCTGGCCGTCCTTAACCTCCACCTCGATCTTCTCCTTGCTCAGCACAGGATCCGCCTTGATCTTCGCGAGCAGGTCCTCCTTAATCTTGGCGTCAGAAGCCTCGCTGGCACCACCCGCGCTGCCCGCGGAGCTCACCGAGGGACCGCCGGCGGAAGGCGGAGCGCCGTTCGTATCGCTGCTCTTCACGCATCCGCTGAGCACAACCACCAGCCAACCGAGTAACAGCGCAATCACCGCGCTTCGCATTGTCGTCTGTCCTCCTCATCCAACAAGGATTTCACCCTGAGCGCCCATCCATCATCACTCAGTTTACTACGGAACCCAGCACGGCGCTAACAGCCCACTACCACTTTCGCGCGCGCCTGGCCCGGGCGCGAATGACAACCGCAACGAAGCTGATGCTCACCACCAGGGCAATCAGCACCAGGGCGATGCCTGCCTGCAGCCGCAGCGATGGATTTGGCACTTGGGTCACCACGAAGTAGAGGTGGTACGGCAGCAGCATCGCCTGGTCATTCAATCCCTGCGGCAGGTGGGGCTTATAGGATGCCGCGCAAGTGATCATTACCGGCGCGGTTTCGCCCGCGGCGCGCCCGATGCCCAGGATGGCACCCGTTAGGATGCCGGGCAAGGCGGAGGGCAGGACCACCCGGCGCACCGTCTGCCACTTCGTAGCGCCTAAGCCAAGAGAAGCCTCGCGGAAGGAGGCCGGCACGGAGAGCAGCGCCTCTTCGGTAGCCGTGATGATGATGGGAAGAACCACCACCGCCAGAGTGCAGGCTCCCCACAGCAGACACGGCTGCCCGAATACGGGCCGCTGGGCGCCCATGAGCCTGTCAATGAAGCCCCCGACAAAGAGCACGAAGAAGCCGAGCCCAAAGAGACCATGGACAATCGAAGGAACGCCGGCAAGGTTGACGATGGCCAGGCGCACCACCCGCACCAGGCGTGATCGTCCGGCATACTCCGTCAGATAGATGGCTCCAGAAACACCCAGCGGCAGGGCCACAAGAATGGTGCCTATCATCAGGAGGAAGGTGCCGACGATGGCCGGGAACACCCCTCCCGTGGCGTCTATCGCGTTCGGGGGCGTGGTGAGGAACTTCCAGCTCACCTGCGGCAGCCCGTGGTACAGGATGTAGGCGAACAGCGCGACGATGGGAATGACGACTGCCAGGGCGAAAACGAACAGCACCCCAAACGCAAAACGCTCCATCTTGCGGCTGCGGCGGATAACCGCCATCTCGGCGGCTCGCCTGCCCATATCGGGTGTGGCAACCGTGCTCATCGCAGGGCGCTCCGACGTTGGCGGTTCAGGGCGAAGTCGGCCACGGTGTTCAGCACAAAGGTGATGAGAAACAGCACCACACCCAGCATAAAGAGAGCGCGATAGTGCTCATCGCCGTAGGCGACCTCGAGGGCCTCCGCACCGATGGTTCCCGTGATGGTGCGCACGGAGTGGGTAAAGGCATGCCAGAGCCCCTTCTCGGGCAGCACTCCGGCATTGCCGGTCACCATGATGACCACCATGGTCTCGCCAATGGCTCGGCCGATTCCCAGCATGACGGCCGCGATGATGCCCGGCCGCGCAGCCGGTACCACAACGCGCCATATTCCCTGCCAGCGAGTGCCGCCCAGAGCCAGCGAGCCTTCGCGATACGCCTTCGGCACCGCGTTAATAGCGTCCTCCGAGATGGTCGCGATGGTTGGCAGCGCCATGAAGGAGAGCATGATGGATCCCGCCATGGCGCTCTTGCCCGTATCCAGGTTGAAGAGCTCCTTCACCATTGGGTTGACTGCTACTGCGCCAACAAAACCGATTGCCACCGAAGGAACGGTCGCCAGAAGCTCAACGACTGGCTTCAGCGTGTCTTTCAGCCATTGCGGAGCCACTTCGGCTATGAATATGGCTGCCGCCACTCCCAGCGGAACAGCGATGATCACTGCCCCGGCGGTCACCAGCACCGAACCCCATAGGTTCGGCAGCAATCCAAACCAGGGTCCCTCCGGCGGTGCCAGCGTGGGCTGCCAGCCGGGCTCCGTAAGAAACCGGCTCAGAGGATAGGTCTTTAGCAGCGGGATGGCTTCGCGGAAGACAAAGAAGAAGATCAGCAGCACGAGCACGATGGACGTGATGCCGCCGACAAAGATCAGCCGCTGAATAATGCGTTCAGAGAGGCGTTGGCGTGCTTTAGGCATTGCTCTGAACCAACCCAGGCCTAGAGTCCAAACAGCATGGTGCGCGCTGTGCGCCTCGGTGTGCGGCAGGACCGCGTTCTCCCTGGCATCGGCAGTGTCCTTGTGATCTAGCAGGTAGATCCGTTGGCGTGTGTCTGGTCAACACGGCTAGGTCCGCATGTGCTGCTATCCGCGGATACGCGCGAAAGGGCGCCCTGCTGGCTGCATTTGCGCTGCCCCCGGTCTGAAAGGCCGGCTCGCCGCCAACAGGGCGCTGCAAAGCAATCAGAGCACTACTTGATGGGATAGTAGCCTACCTGGGTCACGATTGCCTGGCCCTCGGGACCACGAACCCAATCTATGAAGTCCTTCACGGCCCCCGTTGGATTCCCGCGCGTGTACATGAAGAGGTAGCGCCATAGGGGGTACTTGCCGTTGCGCACGTTCTCTTCTGTTGGCTCTACGGGAGCACCTCCGCCACTGGAGACAGGGAGAATCTTCACCTTGCTTCCAAACGCTTTGGCGTAGGCAACACCAACATATCCGATGGCTCCGGCATCTTGAGATACTACCTGGGCGATCGCGTTCGTGGAAGGCGAAGTCTGCATGTCCGAGCGATATGGCCTTCCAATGCCAAGAACACGGTCCTGGAAGAACCCATAGGTTCCGGACGAGGAGTCGCGGCCCACAGCAATGATGGCCTGATCAGGCCCGCCAACCTGCTTCCAGTTTGAAATGCTGCCGTTAAAGATGCCCTTCAGCTGCTCCATACTGATGCTCTTTAGCGGGTTGCGCGGGTTTACGATGATAGCCAGGCCATCGCGCGCTACCGGGAACTCCTTGGGAACAAAACCACGCACCTTCGCCCTGTCAAGCTCGCTGCCTCTCATGATTCGAGAGGCTTGAGCGATATCGCAAATACCGTTTACGAGGCCGGCAATACCCGTTGTGGAGCCGCCCCCAGTCACGGTGACCGTCCTGCCGGGCTTCGCCTTCATGTAACCGGCGGCCCAGCCCTGGCCGAGCGCCAGCATCGTGTCCGAGCCCTTAACCGAGATGGTCTGGGCACCCGCAGAAAGCGATACTACAGCGCACAACACCAGGGCGGCAATGCCCTTCATCATTGACGACTTGATATCCATGCTACCAATCTCCTCACAATTGGAGAGCGGCCGTGCTGGAACCCCGGCACGGCCGCAGAGTGCATCAATAGGTAACTTGTACCTCCGCCGTGGCAAGACCCAGTCGGTTACGGCCCGCGCCTGTCGTCGCAGAAGGATCGTAAGGCGTAAGTCCCTTCGAGTACCAGAAGCGCAGGCGTGTCGCCTCGTCCAGGTGATAGTGGAAGCCTCCCTGGAGGGTCTTGCGGATGTATTGCGCGCGGCCCAATCCGGCGAAAGTTTTGCCCTTCTGTGAAATGGGCATGAACTCGTCGTACTTGCAGGCAAACTCGAAACGTCGGCTGATCGGGTGTTTGAACGAGACCAGCCAGGCCTGCACATGGTTGCCCTTTAGATATTGAGACCTATCTGGCGACGCCTCGAAAACTCCGCCCACGTACTCGGCACGGAATGTAGATCCCCAAGGCGCAAGATAGCGCACGTCAGCCCCTGCAAGCATCCTGTAGCCCTGCGTGTAGGGCGCGGCGGCGGCGGAAGTGCCCGTGCCGGTCGGCGGGCCGCTTCGCACCGACAGGGTACCGTAGTACCCTGATACTCCCACATCCAGATGCCCGTCCAGCAGGGTGGTCTGAGCCCTAAAGAGCGCGTCAAGCGCCCGGTTGTTGTTGCGAACGCCGCTTGCTCCCCGCCCCTCGCCGTTTAACACGCCAAGCATGATCTTGCTTGTTGGGTTGAGGTAGTTGGGCGCCGAGTAGGTCAGCAGCACGCCCGTATCACGGTCCTGCCCATTGAATAGCGGAAGAACCGCCCCCGCGCTTGCAACGCCTCCTGCGGCGCCGCTTGCACCGGTAACCGGGTTGCTGGAGTTGGGGCCGCCCGTGCTGGGAGTCTTAAAGATAGCCAGAGGCGCCGTGCTGTCGGAGAAGCCTGCCGCACGCTCCGGGGACTCTCGCGTACTCGACGATGCGGGCAGTTCCACGCCGAAGGGAGGAATGAAGAGACCGAACGTCATCTGGAAGTTGGTAGGCAGTGGAAGGTCACTTACGTTGATAAACGCATCTTTCAAGTTTACGGCCCCAGTCGAAGGCAGGTCGAGCTGAGCAGTCCAATCCGTGCGAGTAGTCAGTTGGCTGCCGAACGTAAGCCTCGCCCGACGAACGAGGAAGCCGTAACCAGGACCACCGACGGCCAGTCCGCCGCCTGCTGGGTTGACGCCGGTCGTACCAGTACCGCCAGTCGCGGGAAACTGAGCTGTGCCAAAGCGGTCAAAGGCCTCGAATCGAGCCTGGATGTAGCCGCTCAGGCGTCGAGCGCGAACGTCCTTGTTCAGGAGTTCGTATTCAGACCTAAAGATCGTTAGCGACTCCTTGATATCCTGGAACTCCGCCTTGAAGTCGCCCAGTTCCGCCTTCGCCTGCGCGGCGGCTTCGTTGGCCGATTCCACCGCGGATTTGATGCCATCTATCTGGCCGCGCAGCTCGCCGACCATCTCCTTCACCTTGGCGAGGTCAGTTCCCAGCACGGTCAGCTCCATCTTGAACTCGTTGACAAGGCGCTTAACCGTCTCGAGGTCTTCAGGCGAGACTCCGCGACTGGGCGCAGCCGTCGCCGGGTGCGTGTGGTCGCGATCCGCCTTCTTCGCCAGGAGCTCCTCCACGCGCGCGAGAACTCGCTGGATAAGCGTGGCCATTTCGTAACGAGTGGCTGTGCGCTTGCCCCAGAAGTTGCCGTCGGGTGGATAACCCTTCACGAGGTCCTTCTGCACGAGATCCTGTATTGCCCCGTAGGCATAGTGCTCGCGAGGAACATCGTTAGCCACCTGAGCGACGGCGGAACCTGTGAGGACAGCGAACAGGGACGCGAACAGCAGTAGAACCACCTTGTTCACGACACTCCTCCTCTTCTGGTTCACCATGAATGCAGCCCTGCTCCCCAGGGCTTGCTGGCCGCAAGATTGGTGACAGTTTGTTAAGTGGATGTTAAGCCGATGCGCGAATTACTGGTTTCTGCACATCCGCTGGCTGGCAGCCTCAGGGCCGAGAATGTGTTGCGGCTGGCTGCCAGTCGTCGCGGGTTGATCTCTGATGTCAGCGGCTCGCGCGACAAAGAGAGAGGCAACAGTGTGCTCCGACCTATCGGCCACCAAGATGCAGCCGTGGGCGGCAGAGGCAGATACGGAGCGGAGGAAGCTGCTCACGACTGACACGCATGCTCGTCGGCGGCAGTCCGCGGGTCTTGTGATGCCGGTCCAAAGCGCGACCCAGCGAGATACGGAAACGGCCTTCGGTCACTGCTCCTACGGCGGCATGAAGCCACTCCAGCAGCCGCGAAGTGCCGAAAGGAACGCTTCGGGTAGTGCTCTGACCTCTGCAGCGGCCGACCTACCC
>CAZGLN010000010.1:10774-15494 GCA_964526545.1 uncultured Chthonomonadales bacterium | reverse complement strand
GCGCAAGACAGGCAGCGTGATTTCGTCTGGCTACGCCTGACACGCCACAGGAGTCGCTGAGGAAGGCAGCCAGCCCAAACACGCCTCCTCCACTTCCCACTGACGGGGTGGATCCACTACCGTGAAGCACTCACCGAAACGGAGACAGCGGCTGTATTTGCGCGCAACCCGCTCCTGATCGCCACGACCGTTCACACTCCCGCTGGGCCGTTCAGCAAGCTTCGCCCTTCTGTGCTTCGCTCGTCGCTTCATTACAAACTCCCTGTCGCGCCGATTTCGCACAAGGATGAATACATGCGCAGGGTTATGCCGCCGTTAAATTGCTGTTAAGGTTCGGTCATGACGACGTGGGCAGGGTCGAGGCGGCCGCTGCTTTGACCATCCCGCGGGCGAATGTTATAATCGGCCTAACCAGCATTCGGGAGAAACGTTTGGCAATCACCCAGGTCGCGCTCGCATTGCTTCTGCTGCTGCCGGGTTCTCTTTCGCCGGCAAACGCCGCCCAGGCAGACACCCCCCTGCTTCTGAAGTACCAGTGGGACACCAGCCGTTCGCTCCGCTACAAAGTCCGCGCCGATATCAAGGGCAATCTTCCGCTTTTCGACAGCCCCGAGCCCATCCCGCTCGAAGCCAATCTGGTCTTCACGTACGTGCTCACGGCATCCAAACCGAACGCGAATGGACAGACCGTGCTCACCTTTCGCGTGGAGTCTGCCGATGCCGAGGTACAGAAGATCCCCTTCGCCATTCCCGAAGACCAGGCATCGCGGGCCCTCAATCAGCGCGTAACCGTGCGGAGCTCCGGCGAGGTAGTGGAAGTCGCACCTACCGAGCCGCTACCCTTCTCCCTGAGCCTGCCAGGCATTGATCCGAAGCGGCTGTATGCCCTGCTGATTCCCGTGGTCTTTCCAACCCAGCCGGTGCGCCCGTCCACGTCTTGGAATTACCGGAGCGAGCTCATCGGCAGCGACATGGCGGAGCCCCGGTTCGAGGCCGCACTCGAGTCCGTGGACAGCGCAAGCAAGAGCGCCCGAGTCGTGCAGAATCTGCAATTGGTGGTGGACCAGAAACTCGGCCCTGAGCGCAAGCCTCTGAAGGAAGGCGAGCAGCCTGCCATGGCCCGCTCGGGCCGCGTGGATGGCAAGGGCGCCTACCGTTTCTCGTTGGCCACGGGCGGCCTTCTGGGTGGGTACGTGAACCTGAATGCCAACCTGGTGGAGGAGCCGTTGGGCGAGCCGAAACCCGAGGGCCCGAAGCGCGTAGAAAGCACTGTGGAGGCGCGCATCACCATCCAGCTTCTAAACGCGTCCGCCTCCACACCCGTGAAGCCCGCTACCAAGACGGCGAAGACCGCGCCGAAGAAGAAGAAGGGGCGCTGATCTACGTAGAGGCACGTAGGAACCTCGAAAATGGCCCGTATTGCGCGGCCTTTCTCTGGCTGGCCGTGCCCATCATCCCATTGTCACTTATAGGAAAGAGAATCTCATGCGAAGCAAACGATACACCGCATTGCTAGCGACCGTTCTTGTGGGAGCCTGCCTCGGGACCCCCGCGCGCGCTCAGGACGAGGCTGTTACTCTGAAGCACGGCTTCAAGGCCGGCGACACCTGGCAGGCGTCCTTCGATATCGTCGCCGAGGTGAGCGGCACCCAGGTGCCCATCAAGCGAACCACCGTCCAGAAAGTCAAGGAGGTCAAGCAGAACGGCGACGTTGTGCTCGTGATCACCGATAAGGGCGGCACCCTCGTGATTGGCGGCGACGAGCAAGTGATGTCGCCCGAGGCACCGGTAACCATCACGCTCGACCCGACGGGCAAATTGGTGAAGTACGAGGATACCGCCTCTGGAGACGGCCCAATCTCCGCCGAAGCCAAGCAGCTGATCGCCATGATGGGCCACTGCATCTTCCCCAAGTCCGCCGTGAAGAAGGGCGACACGTGGACTACCGAGACGCCCAACCCGTTCATCAAGGATGCCAAGCTGACCATCAAGAGCGCCTTCGAAGGAACCGAGAAGGTTCAGGACAAGGAGTATCTCAAGGTCAAGCAATCAGTGGACGTACAGACCTCGCCAGGATCGGCTAAGACCGTGGCCGAGATGGTCTTCCTACTCGATCCCCAGACGCACGAAGTAGCACGCATTCAGGGCTCCGTGAAGGGCCTTATGACGCAGTTCGGCGAGATGGACTGGGGAGTCAAAGTAGCGATGAAGCGCGTTACGGAAGAGAAATAGCCATCGGAGCAGCTGACTGGCGCGGCGGGCGCCTTCCTTTGAGAAAGAGAGGATTTAACCAATGCTCAACACGCGCATCGTGACCGTCGCAGCCGCTCTTCTGTGTGCGGCGAACCTGGTCCGCGCGCAGGAGGCGCCTGCCGGTTCCTCCGAAAAGACCTTCACCCCGGTCTTCAAGTACACGGTCGGCGAGCTGCTCACCTACTCCATGAAGATGACGATGAAGATGGAGATGAAGGGCGAGCAGGGCGACCTGCCGTTGCCTGGCGGCGAGAACGTGATGAGCGGCAAGGCAAAGCTCAAGACGGTGAAGGTGAAGCCGGACGGTACGGGCGTGGTGCATTACACCATGAGCAACTTCTCCATGCAGATGATGGGGCAGACCATGCAGATGCCGGAGATGCCGCCCGTCACCATGGAAATGGACTCGCGGGGACGCACCAAAGTGGTCAACGCCCCCGCCGCTCAGGGCAACCCGATGATGGGCCAGTTCATGAACATGCAGCAGGGTCCCAACAGCGGCATCATCCTGCCTGATCGGCCGATAAAGGTCGGCGATACATGGGAGACGGAGGTGGATGTGCCGGGCGTAGCCGGCCAGAAGGCCAAGGCCACGTGCAAGTTGGCGGCCGTGGAGCAGGTGGGCGGTCAGGAAGCGCTCCGCATCGAGCAAGTCATGGAGGGACCGATGGATATGCTCGTTGGTCCCAATGGACAGCCCACAACCGACGCTGCCTCCGCCATGATGAGCATGAAGGGAACCTTCTCCGTGAACTCGGTCAGCCATGTCTTGGAGAAGAATGGCCGCCTGCTCAAGTCCAGCGGCGAAATGAAGCTGGACATGGTGATGGAGATGAAGGGCGATGCCGCAGCGCAGAGCCCATTCGGCTCCAAGATGAACATGAAGATGGACGGGAAGATGAGCACGGACTTGGTCTCGGCCACCATGGTGAATCCATCGGCGCAGACGAAGCCCGCAGCGGCGAAGACCTCCGCCGGCACCGGTGCGAAGAAGCCCGCGGCTCCGTCCAAGACCAGCCCAACCAAGAAGCGATAAGACGCGGAAAGTCTCTTTAGGCACGGCGGAGCGCGGCGTGAAGCGCTCCGCCTATTCCTTGCCTCGTAACTCGCTCGCGGGAGCAAACCATGGAGAACCCGGCCTCGGCGCCTGCTCAGGCAAGAGAACGCGCCGCCGAACTCAGAGATCTCCTCCACCGCTACAATCACGCCTACTATGTGCTCGACCAGCCGATTGTGTCCGACGCGGAATACGACCGCCTCTTTCGCGAGCTCAAGCTGCTTGAGGAGACGTATCCCGAGCTGCTCACGCCCGACTCGCCCACCCAACGCGTGGGCGCGGATGTTCAGACAAGCTTTGCGCCGGTCCGCCATCGAGTCCCGATGCTCTCCCTGGACAACGCCTTCGGGGAAGGCGAGCTTCGCGATTGGGATCAGCGCGTCAAACGCTTTCTTGGCATGCCCGCCGATGCCGTTATCGAGTATGTGGCCGAGCTGAAGATAGACGGCCTCTCCATCTCGCTCACCTATGAGAACGGGCTGCTCACCTGCGCCGCCACGCGCGGCAACGGCACCGAAGGCGAGGATGTAACCCCGAACGTTCGCACTGTCCGCGCCATCCCGCTGCGCCTCATGCCCGATGAAACGCCGCTCGCACACCCTCTGCCCTCACTCATCGAGGTGCGCGGCGAGGTCTATCTTACGCATGCGGAATTCGCGCGCATCAATGCCGCCAACGAACAGACAGGTGCACCGACCTTCGCCAACCCGCGCAATGCGGCGGCCGGCAGCCTGCGCCAGAAGGATCCGCGCATCACGGCCGGCCGCAACCTGACTGCCTTCTTCTATGCGCTGGGTGCGTGCGAGGGGCGCGAGTTCGCCAGTCAGTCCGACCTGCTCGCGACCTACCGCGCATGGGGCCTGCGCACCAACCCAAACTCACGGGTGTGCAGCGGCATACAGGAGGTCCTTGCCTTCTGTCAAGAGTGGGCCACCCGTCGCGAAACGCTGGACTACGAGATTGATGGCGTTGTAGTGAAGGTCAACGGCTTCGACCTCCAGCGCGAGCTCGGTTTCGTCAGCCGCAGTCCCCGGTGGGCTATCGCCTTCAAGTACCCGCCAAAGCAGGCCCGCACCCGCGTGGAGGACATCGTGGTGCAGGTGGGAATGACCGGCGCAATCACGCCGGTAGCGGTGCTGACGCCCGTTTCGCTGGCCGGCGTTACGGTATCGAGGGTTACACTCCACAACGAGGATGAGATCCGCCGTAAGGATGTGCGCATCGGCGACACCGTCGTGGTGCAGCGCGCCGGCGAGGTGATTCCCGAGATTGTGGAGGTAGTTACAGACGCGCGCACGGGCGAGGAGCGCATCTTCTCGATGCCCGCGACCTGCCCCGCGTGTGGGGCGACGGTGATGCGCCTGGAGGGCGAGGCTGTGCTGCGGTGCCCGAATCCGGACTGCCCGGAGA
>CAZGLN010000010.1:9152-10686 GCA_964526545.1 uncultured Chthonomonadales bacterium | reverse complement strand
CGTGAAGGACGCGGCCGATCTCTACGCGCTTCGCGCGGAGCAGCTCGTGCCCCTTGACCGCATGGGTGAGAAGCTGGCGGCCGGCATCATTTCGGCCATCGAAGCCAGCAAATCGCGCCCGCTCAATCGTCTGCTGCATGCTCTCGCGATTCGCCACGTCGGCGAGCACACCGCCTCGGTTCTTGCCGATCACTTTGGCACTCTCGAAGCCCTGGCGAATGCCGATGTGGAGGCGCTGGCGGCGGTGCCCGAGATTGGACAGGCGACTGCCGAGAGCGTTTACGGGTTCTTTCGCGATCCGCGCAACCAGGAGCTGCTGCGCAGGTTAAGGGAGGCCGGAGTTGCTCCGACCTCCGGCGACGCGGAGGAGCGCTCCGACAAGTTCGCTGGGCTCACTTTCGTCTTCACGGGCGGCCTACAGAGCATCACGCGGGAACAGGCGGAGAGCCTGGTGCGGCAGATGGGCGGCAGGGCCTCGGGAAGCGTCAGCAAGAACACCTCTTATGTAGTGGCCGGCGAGGGAGCGGGCTCCAAGCTGGCCAAGGCGCAGCAGCTTGGCGTGCCGGTGCTCACTGAGGAGGAGTTCCTGCGCATGGTGGAGGGCGGCTCCATCGCGTAGTCCTCCCGCTTGTATCATCGTACGCGACCTGCAGTCTCTGCTGAGATCCAAATGGGGTGTCGAAAAGCAGGGCGGGAGAGCGCTGCTAGTGCTCTCCCGCCCGTTGCACTCCAGCTGCCGCCCTAGTTGTCTCTTCGCATGGCCTCCCTGAGCGCATCGGGAGACATCTGAATGGTCTTGTCCTTCGGCACGCCGGTTACGGCGCGGTACTGCCGGATGCCGAAAACCACAGCGACCACAAGAGCGATGATTGCGATGACTACGACTATTGGGCGTTTGGTTTGATCGGACATGAACGCTCCCCTAACGAGATAAATCGGCCGTCACGGGTTGCTTCTGTACCAGGTTCCATCCTCACGCTGCCGCGCGATGCCCCACAGCTCCGTCCTGCCCTGGTACGGGCCGGCATCGGCGACGATGTAGATCTGCAGGGTCTGGCCATCAATGCTCTGACACTGATAGGGCGCACCGGCCGGATCGGTGGCGAGCCGGGCGCGTACCACCTTGGCGTGGCCGTCCACATAAGCGCAGTTGACCATCACGTTGTGCCGAGCGTCAATCGGCGAGTTGAAGAGGCCGCATGGCGTGCCGGCGGCAGGCCGAGTCGGGACGCCATCAGAGATGAGCGAGTTGTGCGCCGGGAATGGAATGGCCGCAAGGGTCTTCACCGGTCGGGAGGCCGTTCCGTCTTCGATCACTGCATAGTTGAAGTTGTAGCTAATCCAGCGCAACGGAGGCTGGGTGATGGGGCAGAGCGGCTTAATGCCGGCTGCTCCCAGGGCCTGGAAGCCGGCCACGATGTCGCATGCGTTCGGCTTGGAGGGACACCGCATGATGTCCGCGTTTTTCTGATAGGGCGCAACCCTATCGTAGAACGTGGTGATACACGAAGCCGCCGCGTACTCCGGCGTAGCG
>CAZGLN010000010.1:0-9142 GCA_964526545.1 uncultured Chthonomonadales bacterium | reverse complement strand
CAGGAAACGGCGCTAGGCTCATGGGAAACGTCTCGTCGTAGTCCTGCACATACATGAGCGTCGCCGTTGCCGCCTGCTTCAGGTTGCTGAGGCAGGAGATGGCACGCGCCTTCTCTCTGGCCTGTGCGAACACGGGGAACAGGATCGCGGCTAGAATCGCAATGATTGCGATGACCACCAACAACTCGATGAGCGTGAATGCTCGCCTCTTGGTGAACACTCTCTTACTCCCTTTCCGAGGATATTGAAACGACCATACGGCAACCGTGTCGCTCGCCGACCATGGAGACCACATGATTCATTGAGCGCTGCTACCTATCCCTTGTCTTGTGGCCGGACGCAACCCAGCTTTCCGTCGCCTCACCGCCCGCGGCACCGTCTCGGTTCCTCGGGTCCGCCACGTAGTAAACCTGCTCGTTAGGTTACAGGAGGATGAGCAGGAACGGCCCCTGGGCGCATATCTTCCTTGCGCCGTTTGCGATGCGAACGCGTACGTGGGCCGTTTACACCTTACACCGTATCACTAACCCGCCTTGTTGTCAATGGTTACCAGGGTGCCGCATCCACGGCCCCGCTTGCCGCGCTAGCCGTCTCCTGACCCAGTCCAGCGGCCCCACAACGCTTGAGATGGCATGTACCGACGTGGCACCGAAAGAAGACGGAGGCCATGAGCATAGCATGAATCACGTACCTCAGCGCCACGGGCAGCCTCGCGCCCGCACGGCAAACCCGCATTCTTTACAGGCAGTGCGCACCAACCGCCTAGCCTTCCTCGTCCTGCCAGCGCCGCTCCGCTTCGCGCAGCGATTCGCCGAAGCTGCGCCGATAGGCCTTCTCCACGCGGTCCCCTGCGCGCAACCCGCGCAGAAGTGCGCGCACCGCGGGCCAGCCTCCAATTCTGAGCATCCGCGCGGCGAAGGCACCCGCGCCGGCATAGCATACAGCCGCATCCAGGCTGCCTAGATCCAGGTGGTAGCTGGTGAAGGAGCCTTCCAGTCCCTCCAGCGTCAGCCGCCGACCGCGACCACGGTGAATGCGGTAACGACGTGTCTCGTCCGCGGTAGAGCCCCCTTCCAGGACCACGGCAAGCCCTTCGTCGAGCCATCTCGGTACGTGCCGGGCCACGTCGCGAAGCGCGGCATGCGCGAACTCGTGGCGCACGGCCCGGCGAAACGTAGAGGGATCGCGAACAGAAGCGGCCGGCAGACAGACCTTGTGTGCCTCCTTGCGCTGGGAATAGTAGCCGTAGCGGCCGTGGACGAACTCCATCCACTCATCCACCGGTATGAGCGTGAGGAGCACGGGCGCGCCCCACTTCGCGCCGAGGGCCTCGCTCACATCCTGCTGGGCTCGCTCGGCGGCCCGGGGGATTGCGGCCCATTGTCCCGGCCAATCCTCCGGCCGCGCCTCAATCAGCAGCCGCTCCGCAATCCTCAGGCGAGTGCCGCGCTGCCGCGCACCGAACTCCGCCTCGATCATGCGCTGCAGGTCGTACGCATCGGAGGGGAAGAGGCCGGCGTGCAGCGCGCGTTGGACCGCACCAGCCGCGAGATCCAGCCGGTCCTCATCCAGGAGCCGACGCGCCATCGCCAAATGAAAGGCGGGATTGCCGCCGGCACCGCTTGGAGGCCGTCGAAAGAGGCTAACGAGAGGACCTCACCCTGGGCGCGAAGGTATAGCCGGCGATGGCGTTATCGTTTGTGAGCACCACGAAATCCATGCGGGCATCCTGACCAGTCAGCGGCTTGAGCGTGAGGGTGTGCACCCCACTGGCGAGCGACACCACCCCGGCGTAGCGCGTCGCGGGAACGGCTCCCCGATGCTGAGGTTCCTGGGCAGGTCGCAGTGCGGTGCCATCTACTGCCACCTCCACCACGGCTGGCGCGCCCCGTCGAGTCGCCCGATAGAACACGCGATAGGTTCCCGGTGTCTCTACCTCGAACCGTGTGCTGATTTGACGGCCAACTGGCACCAGAACATGGGTCGTACCCTGACCTGGACTGAAGGCGCTATCCGTTTGAGGGCGCAGGCCTCCCAGGTCGAGGAACTTCTCTGCCTGCAGGAGCATCTCTACGGGTGCGTCGCCGAAGTAGATGGCGCCGATGCTGTTCGGCTCGAGTGTTAGGGAGTAGCTCGCCGCCTTTGGCGTGAGCACGTCTCGGCGGCCCTCGAAGAGCGCGGAAGGCAGATCCACCTTGCGCGCCACTGCCGTCTCCAAGGGATTGTAGAAGAGCGCCTTATCCGTGAAGAGGGTTGCATAGACACCGTCCCACTGGTTGTCTATAGGTATGGCATCGCGCTTCAGCGGGTCAATCGCACTCAGTTGGTAGGTAACGTACCGCACAACCTCGTAGTAGCCCTGCAGCTGGGCGCGCCGCGCTGGATAGTAGACGGTCCATCCACGCCCGTAAGGCCGCGCCCAGTCGCTCTGCAGCCGACGGGTATCCACCAGAGTCTCAAGACGTCCACGCAGCGCGGGAGGGTCCGCCAGACCCTGCGCGGCATCCGCCTCCTCCATCTGCAGGTACCGCACCCAGACTCCCAGCGATCTGCGGTCCATGCTGCCCGGAAGCACGTCCGCCGGCACCCAGGTTTCACAACGGATGGTCACGGTAGCCGTTTCGCGGCCGCCGAGCAGGGATGAAGGCACCGCGAAGCGGTAGGTTACGTCTTCCGTGCCGTCCATATCGCCGACCTTGCGGCCGTTTACAAGCACTTCGCGCACCTTGCGGCCCGCTTCGGCTCGCGCGCTTGCCCGCAGGATTAGGACGTACGAACGCTTCGGGTCCACCGGCACTATCACTTCCGCATTCGCCCCGGTCCACCGACCTGTAACCTGGCCCAGAGGCTCCGGCATGTGCCAATCACCCATCAGGAACGGGGCTCCCTCCGAGTTTCCCACGGATACCCGGTACCGGGAAGGCAGTGCCTCGCGCCGCTCGGGAACGAAACGTCTGTTGGCCGAGGCGGCCGCAAGACCGCCTGCATAGCCGAAGAGGTCGCGGAACCAGGACTGGTCGCCCTCCACGGTCTCTATCTTTCCGAAGTCGTACGCCACAATCACTCCGCCGCCCCGCACCCATTCGCGAATAGTGTCGAGCGTGGCTGCCTCCGCGACCACGCCCTCCCACATCACCAGCACCCGATAGCGCTCCAGCGCGCCATCCTGGATCATGCGCTCATCGAGGATATCGTAGTTGAGGATGTCGCGTATCTCGGCGCAGCCCTTGAGCAGAGTCTGGGGATATCCCGCGTCCGGACGCAGCAAGTGGCTCGTGGTGGGGAAGAACATCGCCACATCCACAACCGGCTGCTCCACGCGCAGAAACTTGCCGAAGCGATAGTAGACGTCGCGCGTCTCCAGCACGTTGGCGGACCAGTCGAAATAGCCCTTGGACCCGAGCGAGACGGCCGCGAAGATGCGCGCCACCTGCGTATCCGCATCTATCTTGCCGGGAGGCTCCGTCCAGAAAGGAGCCCCATAGAAGCGCGACGCGGAGGCTAGCCTCCCCAACATGGAGGCCTGATTCTCGGCAAAGGGCTTGAAGCCTCCATGGGTGGAGCGGACGTCTACCCCTATGCGTCCGGCAATCTTCGGAATGAGGCTATTGTCGTTTCCTCCGCGCGGGTTCTCGTCCGCGAAGCCCGCGGGCAGCATGAGCAGGGTGTTCGGGAAAGCTTGCCGGGCGGTCCTGGCCACCATTTCGGCGGCATTGCCCACGCTGCCCAGATACCAGTGCACGAAGTCCAGCCACCAGCGCCTGCCGTTCTCGGCGGGGCTCACCGGATAGACGATGTCGTTCTCACTTCGGAAGCGAGTCTTCCAGGCAGCATTGAGCGCCTCCACGTCGCCGTACTTGCGCATCATGGCCTGGCGGAAGGCGGCCCGGGCCAGCGGATCGCCGCACCACCAACCCAGATGGTTGTGCAGATTGCCGAAGCGCGTCTGCCACTCTTCACGCTGGCCAGGCACCGAGGTGCGCGCGCCCATCAGCAGCCCCGCCTCGCCGTAATCGCCATGCACTCCGAGGTAGAGGCCCGAAATGCGGCCTGCCTGCGTGGCGGAGTGCCCATAGTGCTCCGCCAACACCTCGTAGCCGCGCGCAACGAAGGGCGGCCACTTGGGATCCCACGGCGAGAAGGCCTCCACGGGCTGGTCATGCTCAAGGCAGCGAATTCGGGTGTAGGTTACGGAATTGGAGTACCACTTGGGCGGAAACGCGAAGTGAGGGAAGAGGCACCAATCGAGCCCTGCATTGCGCGTCTGCCGCAGCGCGGAATCGAGTACGCCGAAATCCCACCTGCCGGGCTGAACCTCGTTGGTGCTGAGGTGATCGCTATCGGTCTGCAGCAGCGTAAACCCCGCGCTCGCCACCAAGGGGATTTCGTTGGCGGCCGGCACACTGGTGGTAAGGAGCATCCTCTCACCCACGGCCCTGGGTCCGGCATAGGGGTCGGCGTCAGGCTTCCCCTCCCGCGAGATATCCCAAACGCGGATGAGACGTGAATAGTCCATGCCGTCGCTCGCCGTCTGCGGTTCGGAGGGCGCGGCCGGCTGCGTCGCGGGAGCCGCGGGAGCAGGCTGATTGGCTCTAGAGGTTGGTGCCGCCGCGGGGCGTTGCGGCGCGGCGGTGGCAATCTCCATCAGGCGCACGGCCTGCCAGGAGCGGTCGTCATGGCTCACCAGCTCCCAGCCGTTCTCAAAGCGCGTGCTGACGCGCTCGTCGCCGTTACTCACGGCCACTGCCTCGCGGTCTCCGCGGAAGCGCACCTTAAGCTCAAACGCCAGCCCGCCGCCCGTGGAACTCGCCACCTCGAAGGCCAGCACATTGCGCCCCACGACGAGATGCGGCCGAACATCCAGACCGGTTATCGCCTGTTCGCCTGCCCCTGCCGCGGCAACCTTGCCGTTGACATAGACCACCAGCCGGCCCCGCGCCCCGGCACGCAGCGTGGCGGCAGCCGGCGCCTCCGAGAGGTTGATGTTCTGCCTGAAATAGACCGGCGCGCCCGGACTCACGGCCGATGGAGACCAGATCCAATGCGCGGGCCTCTGAGGGGCCGCAGGCTGCCTCGCCTGCGGAAATGTTCGGTATCCAGAGGCGATCAGCAGCACCAAAGAGGCGAAAACAAGCATACGAACAGCCATGAATGGCTCCTGCGGGGCGTGCGGCGTCCGTCAAGTCGCTGGATAGGAAGTTCGCTCCTGAGCGGCTCGATTCCTCGGTTAGGATGGCGTGGGACGGCTGGCGGCTGCCGCTGCCGGCGTCTCCAGGAGGCCATGCGTGCGGCACAAGTCGCGAAAGTGAGCGAGCGCCTCCTGCTTTGCCGCGTCCAGGTCATACAGCATGATCCGCGAAAGATACTCCTCCACGCGCGGCCGCGGAAGGGCCATCGCCTGGGACCACCGCGCGGCCAGCGCGGGCAGCCGGGATAGTCCCCAATCGCGCGCCTGCTCAAGAAGGGGCCGCGCGTGTGCTGCCGTCTCCTTCCCGGCGGCGAGCCAGGCAGCGTAGACAAAGGGCCGTCCTGTGAGCTGGAGCCAGGCCTCGCCCAGGTCCATTACGTAGGCTGCAGGCATGTCAAAGAGCTTCAGATCGCCAATGAGAAGGGCCGCATCCGCCCGCCGAAGCATCTCGTCGAGGTCAGGTCCGTGAGGCGCGTAGAGGGGCTTTACGCCGTGCAGCTCCTCAAGCAGGATGCGGACAAGCGCCGCGGAGGTGAGCGAGCTGGAATCCAGGGCGACGGAGCGAATGGCGCCGAAGGGCACCGAGGAGAAGAGCCGCACACTCTGGACCGGGCCATTCGCGGAGATGGAGATGCCGGGGACCAGAGTAAGTGCCGGATTCACGAATAGCTCGAAAATCGAGACCAGCGCGGCATCTACGGCCCCGTTGCGCAGCAGCTCGGCCAGTCTGGAGGGCACCGCATAGCTAACCTCGGCGGCTCCGCAGCCCTCGGGGCTGTGGAACCAATCCACCAGCGGCTTTGCGTTGAGATAGGGAACGCACCCTAAGCGCAGAGGCATGGTACGCATATCGCAGGCATGCTACTTGCCGCCCAACCAGAAGATATCGGCTGCTACGAAGCAGAAGAGACCAATGCTGATCCATCCATTCAGCGTGAAGAACGCCATGTTTACGCGGCTGAGATCGCCGGGCGACACCAGCGAATGCTCATAGGCAATCAGCATGGCCACTCCGGCCACTCCCAGAAAATAGACCACCCCAAGACCGGCGGCGGCCCCAAGCCAGACGAGGAGCGCAACCATGCCGAGGTGCAGCAGTCGGGAAACCATCAGCGCACGCGATGCGCCCAGCCGCTGCGGGAGCGAGTGGAGGCCCGCCGACCTGTCGAAGCTCTCGTCCTGAAGGGCGTAAATGATGTCGAACCCCGCGATCCATAGCATTACCGCGCAGCCAAGAAGCACCGGCACACCCTGCAGTGTTCCTGTAACGGCAATCCATGCACCGACGGGCGCCGCCCCTATGCCTAGACCGAGGGCCAGGTGCGAGAGCGCCGTGAAGCGCTTGGTGTAGGAGTAGCCGAGGATGAGCACCAGTGCCACGGGCGCCAGCGCGAAACAGAGCGGGTTCAGCATGTAGGCAGCCGTCAGAAACAAGAGAACGGCCCCCAGCGTGAAGCCCCACACCTGCGTGCTGGTGAGCAAGCCGGCGGGCAAGGCACGCGCGGCCGTGCGCGGGTTGCGCGCATCATACGAAGCGTCTACCAGTCTGTTAAAGGCCATCGCGGCGCTTCGCGCACCCACCATCGCGGCCAGTATCCATGCGATGGTCCCGAACGCAGGCAGATTGCGAGGGAACCCGGCGTGCCGTGCGGCGAGCAGCATGCTGATGAGCGCGAAGGGCAGCGCAAAGAGGGTGTGTTCGAACTTTATCATCTCCAGAAAGACCTGGAGACGACGGAGCCACCCGGTGGTCGCTGCTACTCCGTCTCCGTGAACTGCCATTGAGGCACCAATCTCTGCTCTACGCCGAGATGTTGAAGGATGCGCGCCACAATCGTGTCCGCGAGATCCTCTACGGTCCTGGGCCGATAGTAGAAGCCTGGCGCAGCCGGCATGACCGTGGCCCCTGCTTCAGCAAGGGAAGTCAGATTGCGCAGGTGCACCAGGTTGAGAGGAGTCTCGCGTATCACCAGGATAAGCGGCCGGCGCTCCTTCAGGCACACGTCCGCGGCGCGGGTTACCAGATCATCCGAGACACCGTTGGCAATGCGCCCTACCGTCCCCATGGAGCAAGGCACAATCACCATGCCGTCATGCCGAAACGATCCGCTGGCAGGCGGCGAGAAGTAGTCCTTCTGATCCAACACCCGCAGGCCCGGGCAGTCGCTGCCAAGGAGCGTCTGGGCGGAGAGACTCTGACGAGAGATCCCGAGGCCCAGCTCGGTCCCCAGTATCTGCAGCGCCTGGTCGGAAACCGAAAGATAGACATGTTCGAAGGCATGGAGGGCCTGCCGCAGGAAGCGGACGCCGTAGATCGCGCCGCTGGCTCCCGTCATGGCCACTACAAGTCTCCCTGTCAACGAATGAAATCTCCTTAGCTAGGCAGGCGCGCCTGCGGGCGGAACAGACTCGGGACACCCCACCGGACGGTAGAAGCGCTTTACGAGCAGCCACCCGGTAACAGCCAGTACGACTGCTGCTGGAAGTGCCGCTGCCAGTGGGCGTATCATCACCAGGCAATAGAGCACGAGCGCGATGGCCATACCCGCGGAGGCCGTCTCCACGGGTCTGCGCGCCCATGCGCGACTGTACATGGTGGCAGCGATACCCGAGAACACACCGACCACCGCCGCGCCCACAATGTCGAGCGGCCAGTGCGATGCCAGATAGAGCCGCGAATACGCAACGACAATCGCGCCCGCCCAAACTCCAGCAACCACCCATCGGCGACGCCGCAGAATGGTCAGCGCGACCGCGATTGCAACAGATGACGCCGTGTGCCCGCTCGGGAATCCCCGCACCTTGTTGGGATAGTAGCCAGGCACAACTCTCACATGAACGGTTTCACCGCCAGCGCGCTCCAACGTCGAATAGTACCACCAGGGCCTATCTCGCGGGATGGTCTTGCCCAGTGCCGAAAGCATGCCGCTCAACGCAATGGCGGCGATCAATGGCCCGGTCCAGGAGCTCTGCTTTCTCGCCGCACAGTAGCCCAGCCGCACGAAGACGGCTATCGAACAGCAGATTGCTGCTTGCGCCCATACCGGCAGATGCGCGCGCAGCGCCGCCAAGTCCTCTTCGGTTGAGAGATGCCACGAGAGAGACACCAGCAGACCAATACTGGTAACGTAGAGCATCTCCCGCGGCCACTGAATCTGCGCAAGCCGCGGGCGCGGACAGTGCGTTCTCCACGTCATGCCGACCGCCACCAAGAGCACCAGGAGCGCCTGAACGTGGCCCAAGCCGAACTCGGTGGCAATCGGCATGGCCTTGTCCAGCCAGACCGACGAGTAACCGTGGTTTATCGCAAGGAAGAGGCTCCGATCCGCCTCCACAATGCGCTGCCACATACCGGCAACCGCCTCGATCACTGCGCGTCCCCACCTACTCGCGCCGCTGCGCGCCTGAAGGCCGCGAACCTGCGACGCAAAAGCTCCGAGTCGTTCGGAAGCGCCCAGATGATGCCGCGCCAGGTATGGCTTCCGCCCGGCGCTATCGAGACAGCCTCCGTCGGACCCGCATGGAGACACGGTATGCGCGTATTCGTCATCAGGAAGACCGGCGGAGCCTGCCAGGCGATGGCAACGAGGTGTTTGCCATCATCGGTTACGCGCGCAATCAGTTCGGAGGACGCCACCTGATCCACAATCCACCATCCGTCCGGATAGCTGCGGGGGCCGGGCCAGCGGTCCTTGCCGTCCTGCGTGAGCATGAGCACCCAGGGTGCCCTGCCGACCTCGGCCGGCGTGGGGGTAGTCTGTGCGAAGCTGCGAAACGCGCCATCCCACCAGGCATGCACCGGTGCGAGGTCGTTCCGCTTCCCCAGTGCTTCAGACTCGGCGAGGACCAGGCACATCTGGCAGCTCACGCCCTCCAACGCATCCGGCCGCGTGTTGCGCACGGTGAAAGCCAACCGCACGGCCTCTCTCTCCGGCACGGCCTCACCAGACATCA
>CAZGLN010000009.1:8256-29980 GCA_964526545.1 uncultured Chthonomonadales bacterium | reverse complement strand
AGGTCTGCAGCCGCGAGGCGGCCGATAAGGGTGTCTACGTGACGTGGGAGTTCGAACCGGGCTTCGCCTTCAACAAGCCCTCCGACATCCTGCGGATAGTTGACGAAGTGGGCGACGAGAACTTCGGCGTGCAGTTCGACGTGTGCCATGCGCATATGGTGGCCGCCGTCGGCGCGCGTCAGCCGGGCGCGCGCGAAACGCTGCCGGGTGGGGCCCTGGAGCTTGCGCAGAAGCTGCGCGGCAAGATCAACCACATCCACCTCATCGATTCCGACGGCACCCTGCACGACGACGAGACCTCGACGCACGTGCCCATCGGTGATGGCGTGATTGACTTCGGCGCGCTCCTCACGGAACTCAACCGCAACACGCTGCCCCACAACTGGTGGACCATTGATCTCTGCTTCTGGCCGGACGCCTGGGAAGTAACCGAGCGGTGCAAGCGCGCCGTGGATGAACTCAACGCCAAGTACGGGGGGTGAGGGCTGAGGGCACTCGCACGCCGAACCTTCGCCTGCTGCCCGCATGCGTGCAGTGCCCGCCCGGCTCCGTGGTCTAACTCGTGGCCGCTCAGGTTGAGGTCTCTGTCCTTGACTCTGGCCTGGCGGAATGAGCGCAGCCACCCACCAGCCATGCTCAAAGGAGAAGCCAAGCATGCCCAAACCACTCAATATCGGAATCATCGGATACGGCTTCATGGGCCGAGCCCACTCGAACGCCTACCGCAAGGTGAATCAGTTCTTTAAGCTGGCGTACCAGCCCGTCCTCAAGGCCGCCTGCGCTCGCAAGGAGGACAAGCTGCGCGATTTCGCCGCCAACTGGGGCTGGGAGAGCGTGGAGACGGATTGGCGCAAGCTGATAGAGCGGCCGGACATAGATGCCATTGATATCTGCGTGCCGAACAACCTTCACCACGATATCGCCGTCGCTGCGGCCCGCGCGGGCAAAATGGTGCTCTGCGAGAAGCCTCTCGCCATGAGTGCGGAAGAGGGCGAGGCCATGACCGCCGCTGTCGAGGAGGCAGGCGTGCCGAACATGGTCTGGTTCAACTACCGGCGCGTGCCGGCCATTTCGCTCGCCAAGCAGCTTGTGGAGGAGGGACGGGTGGGCCGCGTGTTCCACTATCGCGCAAAGTACCTGCAGGACTGGACCATCAGCCCGAAGGTGCCGCAGGGCGGCCAGACCCTCTGGAGGCTGGACGTGGAAGCCGCCGGCAGCGGCGTAACCGGCGACCTGCTGGCGCACTCCATTGACACGGCCATGTGGCTCATCGGCGGGGTGGACTCGGTTTGCGCGATGACGGAGACCTTCATCAAGGAGCGTGAACTGCAGGACGAGCCGGGCAAGAAGGCGCCGGTCGGCATAGATGATGCCTGCGCCTTTCTGGTGCGCTTCAAGAACGGCGCGATGGGTACCTTCGAATCCACCCGTTACGCCCGCGGCCGCAAGAACCACAACACGTTCGAGGTCAACGGCGAGACCGGATCCGTCTGCTTCGACCTCGAGGATGCGCACCGGCTGCAGTATTTCGATCATCGCGACGACAGCCACGTTCACGGCTGGCGCTCCATCCTGGTAACGGACTTCGAGCACCCCTACATGGACCACTGGTGGGTTCCCGGCTGCGTCATCGGCTACGAGCACACCTTCATCCATGCCGTGGCGGACTTCCTGAAGGGGCTGGAAACCGGCGATAAGGTGCAGCCGGACTTCCGCTGCGCGCTGGAGACTCAGAGGGTGTGCGATGCCGTGCTGGATTCGGCCCGCACTGGCCAGTGGGTGAAGGTGGGATAAGATCGCCGAATGCCGCGCGCCGGCACAGCGGAGCGAGGGATGCAGGCGGGCAGTGATCTGGGCCGCGGGGAGGACCTCCCCGCGGCCCATTGGCTGCGACACGCAGTGAACGCTTGAGGTGACCCTGAGCGCCTACCTCCCCCACGCCTTCCGCGCCCAGGCTTCCATGGCGTCGTAGCGGTCCTCCCACGTGGTGTACATCGCGCCAACAATGCCCTTGACGTCTTTGGTCGCGGCGAGCCATTCCGCGATGGCGGCGCCATCCTCATCCGAGTCGTAGTAGCCCGAAAGAATCTGCCGCAGGCCGAGTTCGGCGAAGAAGGGGCAGTTCTTGCCCTTCAGCCCGCCGTGCCAATTCACGATGCCCACGTCCTTGTCCAGCCCCTTCCAGGATCCGCGAAGAGTACCGTTGACGGCGTAGTAACTATCCACGGCGTTGTGCATCGGGTCGAACATGTCGTTCCACACCCAGATTTCCGCATCCGGGCGTATCTCGCGGATAATCTGCGCTGCCTTGCGCACGTTCTCGGCGAGCAGCTCGCCTGGCGTGAGGCCCTTGCTCCGGCACAGAGCACACCAGTTCATCACACGCATCTCGTCATGGGACATCATGAAGGCGGCGGGCCGCAGCAGCGCATCCGCGCGCTTCACCTCCTCACGCCACTCCTCGAAGATCTTCGGCTCCGAGACGCAGCTGGTCAGCCGATCCTCATAGACAATCAGCGGATGGTAGTAGCTCACGCGCAGGCGCTCGCCCTCCTTTATCCGTGTGTTCTGCGTTAGCCGAATCGGCGGCGCCTCGTGGTAGGCAATCCAGGGATGCAGGAGCGGGTCCACTATCCGTTGATAGTCCTCACCCTCCACGTAGAGCGCGCCGTTCTCGCCCTTCACCTGCACGGGGCATCCGGGCCGGCGCAGCACGTTGACCAGGCCGATCTCCTCGATCATCAGGTCGTCCCACCAGAGCTTGCCCTCCTTGCCCCCCCAGGAGCCCAGGTAGAGGTTGGCCTCGCGATTGTCCAGGCTGTTGAAAACGATGTCGTACTGCTTCCAATCCTGCGTGCCGGCCACCCGGAAGGTCTGAAAGCTGATGGAGCGCGAGGCATCCTTCGTCAGCACCTTTATCTCCGGATTGGCGGGCGCGAGGTCCTCGGTCTTCACCCATACGCTCACGCGGTACTGCCGGAAGGGCTGCAGCAGAATCGGCTGCATGATCCGGCAGTGTCGGTGCTGGTTCTTGCCGATGCTCTCCATGCGCAGGGAGCAACCGCCGGAGCGGAAGACCTCTCTATCGGCAAAGGTCGTTACTCCCTCGTCGTCCTGCCATGCCCAGCCGAGCATCTTGTTGCCGGAGGCCTCCTCGAATCCGCCGTTGAGCACCCTGGTAGGGTTGTCCGGCTGATGGCGCGCGACTCCGTCGCGTACCACGAAGAGCGCGTCGTTCACCGGCACGCCTTCCATATAGTTGCGGTCGCTTGAGTTGCCCATCACAATCGCGATGAGGTCCAGCCCGTTGGCGCGCGCTGCATCGCGCACGGCGGCTGCCTTCCCCTCGGGCACGTTATAGGGAATCATGAGCCCGTTGTATCCGGCAGCCTTGGCGCGCGGCATCCGTGCAATCACTCGGTCCACTTCGCGCGGGTCGCTCATGTCCCGCCAGACGAAGAGCCAGCGCTTCTGCATCCGGTTCTGCTCGCCGGTCGTCGAGCCGACCGCCATATTCAGCCCGCAGGCGAGCGCAAGAAGGAGACCGGGCGCGAGGATGAAGATACGCATGGCACTCCCCTTTCACGACGATGGTTGCGATGCATACTGCGACGTGCAGTGGACTTCGCGCCAGGCTGGCACACATCCTTCAGCGCCGGCCCTCGCACCTCACGGAGATCCCCCCTTCAGCGCACGGCGAAAGCGCACATCGGCGGCGCCTCATGGTCTCTCCTGACACAGCGCGACTGAGCGTCGGCTCGCCTGTCACAACCGGTCTCGGTGCCGGCAATCCAACCAGTTGTCAAGAGATCGGCAGGGAACCACGGCAAGAGACGCGAACTGCGAAACGCAGGCCATGCTGTAGAATGTGTTGAACCCAGCGCCGCCCAGGAGTTCCTCATGAATCAGAATTCGGCTCCCAAGCCGCCCTCTCGCCGCGACCTGCTCATCCGCTCGGCCACCGTGCTCGCGCTGCCCGCCATCGTGCCCGCAAGCGCGCTGGGCAGGGCGGGCCGTCCAGCCCCCTCGGAACGCATTGTGCTTGGAGCCATCGGCATTGGCCCGCGCGGCAGGGATGTGCTCGGCTACATGCTGGCGGAACCGGACGTTCAGTTCGTGGCCATCAGCGACGTGCGTGCGGACCGGCGGGCCTCGGTGAAGGCCATGGCCGATTCGCGCTACGGCAATCAGGACTGCGCCATGTATCGCGACTTTCGCGAGATGCTTACGCGTCCGGACATAGATGCCGTGCTCATCGCAACGGGTGACCGCTGGCATGCCCTCGCCTCCATCCTCGCCGCGAAGGCCGGCAAGGATGTGTACAGCGAGAAGCCCTGCACGCTCACTCTTGCCGAGGGCGCTCTCCTGGCGGATACCTTCCGCCGCTACGGCCGCGTATTTCAGGCGGGCACCCAGCGGCGCAGCATCCCTAACTTCCAGGCCGCCGCGCGCCTCGCTCAATCCGGCAAGCTCGGCAAGCTGCACACCGTTCACGCCTCCATCTACCAACTGGGCATCAACTTTGGATGGCTGCCCGCCGAGCCGGAGCCTCCTAAGGAGGTGGTGGATTGGGACCTCTGGCTGGGACCCGCTCCCTGGCGGCCGTTCAACCGCCAGTACATCAACGGCGGCTGGAGGGGCTTCTACGATTTCGATTCGGGCAACCGCCTGTTGGATTGGGGCGCCCACACTCTGGACCTCTGCCAGTGGGCGGCCGGCAAGGATGGCACGACCCCGGTGGAGTTCACGCCGGACGGCGGCTCGGTCCGTGCCGTCTATGCGGACGGCCTCAAGGCGGTCTTGCGGCCGGATGGCTGGATACCCGGTCTGGGCACCTGTCCGGTGCGATTCGAGGGTGACGAGGGCTGGATCGAGACCGGCGACAACGCCCGCATCGAGGTGCATCCCAAATCACTCATGTCGGAACTGGAGGCGGTGAAGCGCATGGCGGGCACCGATCCGGCCGGACACGGAAGGAACTTCTTCGACTGCGTCAAGTCGCGTGCCCGTACCGCATGCAACGCGGATGTCACCCGCTCCTCGCACGTGGCATGCCATGCCGCGGCGATCGCATGGCAGCTTGGACGCACGGTCCGATTCGATCCGAAGACCGAGACTTTTATCGGCGACGAGGAAGCCAACCGGCTGCGCAGCCGCGCAATGCGCGAGCCGTGGCGCGCCTGAAGCGCCTTACCCGCACCATTCCAGAGAGGTCTTCTCCCCATGTACTTGGCACGTCTCCTCCTTCTCGCCGTCGCTCTCTGCTCCCTCGCCGCGCCGTCCCTGCGTGCACAGGAGCCGCCCGCCGATATTCCCGCGCTGCTTGCCGTGCTGCAGGGCAACGCGCCGCAGCAGGCGAAGGCAGATGCCTGCAGACGGCTGGGAATGGCCGGCGCGAAGGAGGCAGTCCCGGCGCTCTCCGCACTCCTCGCGGACCCTCCACTTGCCGCGCATGCCCGCACGGCCCTCGAGAACATCCCGGATCCTTCCGCCGGCGCGGCGCTGCGCGAGGCCTTG
Organism: uncultured Chthonomonadales bacterium; assembly: GCA_964526545.1. Lineage (GTDB taxonomy): Bacteria > Armatimonadota > Chthonomonadetes > Chthonomonadales > CAJBBX01 > CAZGLN01. The sequence goes on along the minus strand of CAZGLN010000009.1, from coordinate 24,463 downwards.
ACTCGGCTTGACGGTGCACTGCTTGTCGGCGTTATAGGGTCGCTGGGTGCCCGCCGCGAGGTCTCCGCCGTTCCCGCGCTCACACGCCTGGCGAAGTCCAACCAGGAGGAGATTACGTCGGCGGCGCTCACCGCCCTTGGGCGTATCGGCACGAACGAAGCCGTATCGGCGCTGCAGCCGGCGCTCGCAAGCAAGTCCTCCGTCATAAAGAACGCGGCGGCCGACGCGCTGCTGGCAGTGGCGGACAGCCGTTTGCGCCAAGGAAGAAGCGCGGAGGCGCTGCGTGTTCTTGAGGCTGTGCGCGCTAGCTCGGCGCCGCGTTCCATGCGGCTTGCGGCGGCCGGCCTTGCCATCGTGGCGCAGGGCGAGGCAGGGTTGCCGCTCCTCATCCGCCTGCTTCGCTCCGCCGAGCCAGGCAGCCGCCAGGTTGCCCTGCAGGCCGCCCGCCAGGTGAGGGCTGCAGGGCTCGGCCGGGCTCTCACGGAGGAGTATGCCAGAGCCCAGCCGGATTTGCAGGTCCTGCTGGTTGGGGTGGCGCGCGACCGGACAGGTCCGGAGGGGCTACGGGCGCTGGAGACCATGGCAACCTCGGGCAGTCAGGAGGGTCAGCTCGCAGCCCTCGCCGCGCTCGGAGAAGTGGGCGACTCCTCCTGTGTGCCTCTGCTGGTCCGCACCGCGCTCAATGCTCCCGAGACACTCTCCGCGGCGGCCATCGCGAGTCTCACTCGCCTGCCCGTCCGGCAGGTGGATGAAGCGCTGGTGGCATCCCTGGAGGCAGCCAAACCCGCTGTGCGGGTGCGCCTTATCGAAGCGCTTGGACGTCGCCGCGCCTCGGCCGCCGCGCCAAGCGTTCTGCGTTATGCGGGCGGCGCCGATGCCGCGGCGAGCCGCGCCGCCTTCGCCGCCCTCGCCCGTATTGCGCGTCCACAAGACCTCGCCGAGCTGCTGCAGAAGACAGCAGCCTGCAAGGATGAGGAAGCACGGTCCGTGGGCGAGGAGGCCGTAGTTGCTACGTTGGGCCGCGTGCCGGATGTCGGCGCGCGCACGGCGGCCGTGCTAAATGCCTACAACGCCTCCGAATCCACGGAGGCCCGCGCGGCGCTCCTGCGCGTGCTCGGCGAGGTGGGCACCTACGGCGCCCTCGGCGCGCTGAAGGCCCGACTGGACGATGCGGAACCCGCGATCAGGCTGGCCGCAGTGCGCGCTCTGGCCGAGTGGCACGACCTGGCACCCGTCGAGACCCTCGTAGGGCTTGTGGAGGCGGGCAGGTCGCCGGACGAGCGGGCCGCCGCCCTTCGGGGCGCGACGCGCATGATGGCCGCCGTGCTCGAGGAGTGCCCCTCCACACCGGCGCAGCTCCTCCAGTGGCTCCGCCGTCTGGCCGCCGCCGTACGTCCCGATGCAGGAGAACGCCGCCTTCTGCTCAGCGCGCTCGGCAATGTCAAGTCCATCGGTGGCCTTCTGCTAGTAAGACCGCTGCTCTCGGATGCTTCGGTGGAGCCGGAGGCAGTGCAGGCGGCCCTGCGCATTGCGCAGAACCTGCGCGGCCCGGAGCGCGGCATGGCGAAATCGGTCCTGAATGCCCATATGCAGGCCACATCCAATCCGGAGCTCCGCGCCAGACTGCAGGAAGCCGCCGCCGCCATCACCGAGGCGGCAGCGGAACCAGTGGAGCCCGCGGCGGTCACGGGCGAGGTGGACACCGCCGCACTGGCATTTCGGCCGCTCTTTGATGGTTCCTCGTTTGAGGGCTGGGACGGTGCCGGCACTGGTGCCTTCCGCATCGAAGGTGGGGCGATTGTAGGCGGCGGCCTCAACCTGGTGCTGCCCGCCAACGAGTTCGTCTGCACCACCCGGCCCTATGCCAACTTCGTGCTGCGGGCCGAATGCAAGGTAACCGGCACCAACGGCGGTATCCAGATTCGATCCAGCCGAGTTCCGCGCAGCCTGGCAGTCAGCGGCTACCAGGCGGATCTGAACGCGGAGGGACAGTACTGGGGCTGCCTCTATGACGAGCAGCGGCGCGGAATGCTCGCGCAAATCCCCGCGGCTATGCTCGCTCAGTCCCTGAAGAAGGACGATTGGAACCAATACGAAATACGCTGCGAGGGACCGCGCATCCGCCTCTACGTGAATGGAATCCTGACCGTGGACTACACGGAGAAGGACCCCTCCATTCCCCAGATCGGGATAATCGGTCTGCAAATACATGGGGGCATGAAGGGCGAGACCTGGTACCGCAACCTCCAGATCGCCGAACTGCCCTAGGCCCGAAAGCGCCCAGACCCGCGGCACGATTGCGAGACGATCGGGCCTAAGGGAGGGATGCACGCCACCGCGCGTACTCCTCCTCAATCTCACGCCTCGGGCAGCGGGGCCGGAACATCACCCGGACTCGCAGGGTGTAGTCCTTGCGCACGTCGTATTCCGGGATGAGCAGCTGGAAGTCCCAGGCCGGACAAGTGGTACGGCGGTCCGGGTTCAGCCCGCCTCCCGATGGCGAGTGTGCAAAGCGGACTCCCTGGGTGCGATCGAAGAAGAACCCCAGGACGAACCCTTCGAAGTTCCCATAGAAGAAGGGCATATCATAGCGCAGCGCCGACATTGCGCGAAACAGCGTCTGCCTGTTCTCGGCCCGAAACGCCGGCTCGAACGCATCCTCCCGCTGCCGCACGGTGCTCTCCATGCCATGCCGCTGCGTGCAGAGCTGGGTCCAGAGCCCTGCAGCCCCGGCTTCGCCTCCCAGGAAGTAGATGCTCTTGTCTTCCGGCGCGTCTATGTAGCTCGCCCAGAAGAGCCCGATGTACCCATTACGGAACACGTGCTGATGCGCTCGGCAACGGAAAACCATGTCGAGAAAGTGCGGAGCGACCACTTGGAACCGTGTCCAGCTCTCTAATTTGAAGACCGGCGTGGGAGGCTGGTGCAGCTCGGCGGCCGTAGGCGAGAGCGTCCGAAGCTCCATCGGCGCCACCCGGGGCTCGAAGAACACCCGGGCATCCGTGTCATCCGTGGCGCCGTCGAAGATGTGCTCGAAGTTGAGCCCCGCGTAGCTCGGCACGAAGACTTCCCGCGGACACTGTGTGTGCCGCAGACTCCACACGCCGTTATAGCCCCGGGCATGCGGCCCCTCGCCCGCGTTATCGCCTACAACGGCCTTAAGGTCTCCGGCTGCGAGCGTTGCTTGTGCCATCCCGCCCTCCTGACCCTGTCGCCTCTGCTTGTTCTCCACGAAGTGGGCCGCCAGAACCTTGTAGTCCTAGCGGGCGGCGCCGGTCCGTCGGTCAACCACAGCCTGCTTGCCGTCCGAGAGCGCGGCGCGCAGGCGCGCAACGCTCACGCCGGCCTCGCCCGGAGCGGAGTCGGCGTGGATCTCCACAACGGCCGTGGTACCCTGGCGCTTATCCTCCACCGAGTTATCCACAATCCGAACGCCGCTGCTCCGTGTCACTTCAATCACCGCGCCGCTCCTCCGAAGAGTCGTGTTAGGCGAGGCAGTAACGCGGTTCCGAGCGATCACGGCACCCCTCACTCCGCCCACAAAGATCACGCAGCCCGCTCTGTCCAAGAAGGTATTGCCCTCGACGCGAACGTCGCGTATGGCCTCCGCCTCCGCCACGGCGTGGCCCAATTTCACAGCGCGTATGGCGAGCGCGGCGTTCATCGGCCAATCCGCGTAGCCGAGGCACGTGCCGCCGCGCACGAATGTGTTTCCCCTTATGACCACGCTCCATGGCGCGGGCCCCTCCGGCCAGTCCGGCTCGTTCGTCAAGACAACGCCGGCGCCGGTGGTGTCCAGGAAGCGGTTGCCCTCGATCAATCCATCGCCCGCGCGCACAAGCACGCCGTATCGGCGGTTGCCGTTCATGGTGTTGTTCAGGACCTTGAATCCGGCGCCGCAGGCGCTCAGATTGTAGAGGGTGTCCGCGTTGAGGTGGTTCTCTCCCGCCTTCATTCCATCGAGCGAGCGATCCACCGTCAGCCGCAAGCCTCCGCGCTCTGGCTGCACGGTGCGCGCCACCACCTCGCCCCGTATCTCTCCGCGGCGCGGGTCCATCACCTGCAGCCTGTCACCCGGCAGAATGTGGCAACCGGCCGAGACCAACCACTCCGTTGGCGCGATGACTTCCCGCAGAACGTTCGGCGGCGCGTAGAGGTTCACGCCGTCATCGGCCATGCCCTCGAAGTAGCACCGCTCAATGAGGGGCCCGGCGCGATTCTGCTGGCAGTGCACTCCGTCCGCGTTGGCCGTCAGGAGGCGGTCGGATCCACGCGGAAAACGCACCTCCAGTCTCCGCACCACCACGGCGCCTCGATTGGCGACCAGGCCTACAACCAGGCCCGGCGAAGCATGCACGGTGAGCCTCTCAAGCAGCACTCCCTCACACGCCTGCGCGAGCACCGCGCTGCCGTAGCCGCGGGCAAGGTGCACATAGGCATCGCCCACGCGCATGTGCCGCAGACCCAGCCGATAGTGCTCGCTTGCCGTGTAGAACCGCCACACCCGTCCGCCAAGGTGCTCCCATTTCGGAGTCATGTAGTGGTCGGGAGTGAGCGCCCTTATGCGCCGGACGGAGCGATCCATGATCATGCCCCACTTGCCGTAGGGCTCCGCGGCGTTCACGAAGTTTGGAGCATCCGGCGTGGGGTACCCGGTATCCACCTCCAGGTCGAAGGATCCTGCCGCTTCGTCTACCGCCCGGATAGTGCCCTGGCAGAAGGGAACGGGATCGTAGTCAATGGTAAGACCGCTCAGACCCACGTTGACGCAATCGGTAAGCATGAGCGCTCCGGAGTCCGGTGCGGTAACCACCAGACGCGTGGCGGCGCCCTGCCCTCTTATCGTCAAGTCCCTGGCGCGTGACACCGTAACACAGTACGATTCGCGCCTCTCCGGCCGAATGCGGTACTCGCCGCCGTCCAGCACCACCTCGGCCGGTCCGCCGTGCCGGAGGGCGGCCTGCACCGCGGCGCGCAGGGCTGGGCCTGCATCCGCCTGGCTGTTGGGCAATGCGCCGTAGTCGCGTATGTGGAAGATCTTCCGGCTCCTGGACTGTGCCGGCCCGGACATCGGCCACGCGTAGAGCAGCATGAGAGCCGCCCAGCAGATGAACCACAAAGTCCGCATCCTCTTCCCCCCAGTCCAGCTGCCGCGGTCATTCGATCCACCGCACGAGTCCGCCGGGCTCGCACTCTCTTCGCGATGCAAGCAGGCGCAACCTGCCGGCCGCCGCTCGGGGCATGGTACTATCAGAGCGGAGGTCCCAAACCATGTCCATCCGGCCCGTCCAGCGCCTCGCGCGCGCAAAGCCCACCATCGAAGGCGCCGGAGTTCGCCTGCACCGGGCCTTCGGATTTCGCGATACCGCGGAGACTGATCCCTTCCTGCTCTTCGACGACTTCCGCGGCGACAATCCGGAAGACTATCTCGCCGGCTTTCCCTGGCATCCCCACAGAGGTATCGAGACCATCACCTACGTGCTTGCGGGCACGGTGGAGCATGGCGACAGCATGGGCAACCGCGGCGTCATCGGCGCGGGCGACATCCAGTGGATGACGGCCGGAAGGGGCATCCTGCACCAGGAGATGCCGAAAGGCGATTCACTGGGCCGCATGCACGGCTTCCAACTGTGGGCCAACCTCCCCTCCCACCTTAAGATGACGGCGCCTCGCTACCAGGAGATCAAGGCGGCGGAGATTCCCTCGGTAACCGAGGATGACGGCACCACCGTTCGCGTGGTCTGCGGCTCCTTCTGGGGGGTGACAGGTCCGGTGGAGGGTATCGCGGCCGATCCTCTCTATCTGGATGTGAGGGTGCCGCCTGGCGTTCGCCGATCGCTTGCCGTCGAGTTGGGACAGAACGCCTTCGCCTATGTCTTTGAGGGCTCGGGGAGCTTCTGCAACGCCTCAGAGCCGCTCGCGGTGCCGACCGAGGGCGTGGGCTGGGCGGATACTACCCTGCCCACCGAAGCGGATAACCGTTCGCTGGTGCTCTTCGACAGCGGTGACGAGGTTGCAGTGCGTGCCGGAGAGCAGGGCGTGCGCTTCCTCCTCTGCTCTGGCAGGCCGCTGCGCGAGCCGGTCGCCTGGTACGGCCCCATCGTCATGAACACCCAGGAGGAGCTGCGCCAGGCCTATCGGGAACTGGAGAACGGCACCTTCCTGGGATAGGGCGAGACACGCCGCGTGCGCTCGACACGAGAAGAGGACCCGAGCGCGTGCTGTCCGTTGAAGGAAGCGGGGGGTGGGCCTGGTAGGATTCGAACCTACGATCTAGCAGTTATGAGCCGCTTGCCTTGACCACTAGGCTACAGGCCCCTTGCGAGACGTTGCGAGTCTACCAGACACGTTGCGCGAATGCAACCTCTCGAGCCACGCAACCACAAAGGCTCCGGAACCGGCGAGCCTGATGCCGCGAAGGCCGGCTTACCGCCCCTGGACCGCGCGCTGACGGTGCACGAGATTGTGCGGCGCGGCTGGCCCGCCAGCCGCTACCTCTGGCTGACTCTCCTCTTCGTCGCGCTCTACCTTCCTTACGCTGCGTTAAGCGTGCCCCTGCCGGCCGCCTATGGTCTGCTCGCCCTGGGGGTGGTGAACTACGCCATCCGGACACTGAGCGCCATCCGCTTGGGCGGCGCGAACGATCGGCGACGGGCCTGGATCTTCAACCTCCTCGATGTCGCGGTCATCTCCGCCGGAGTCCGCGTCAGCGGCGGCCTGGAGAGCGAGCTCTGGCTGCTCTATTTCATTCTCCTGGCCTCCGAGGCGGCCTACAGCGCACCAGCAGATAGCCGTACTCTCACCGTTGTGCTGCTGGCTGCATACTCTGCTGCGGCGTGGCACTCGCCATGGCAGCAAGGCGAGGCGGCCGTGCTTGCCATCCGGCTCTTCATGCTCTACGTGGTGGGCCGCTACGCGCGGCGCATCGCCATGGCGCATGAGCGCAGGAATCAGGAGATCGCCTCATTACGCGAGCAAGTGGCCGCTATCGAAGAGCGCACCCGGATTGCCCGAGACCTCCACGACAGCCTGGGGCACGCCCTGGTCGCTGCCATCCTGCGCCTCGAGCTCTGCCGGCGACTAGTCCATCGCGAGCCCGAAGAGGCCGAGAGGGTGCTGGACGAGGAGGCCCAGGCGCTTCGCACAGCATGGGACGAAGCACGGGACCTTGCGTTCCACCTGCGCCCGTGGGAGCGCGACCCGGCGGGATTTGTGGATGGATTGCGACGCCATATCGCGCGCTTCGCCGAGCGAACCGGCGTCGTGGTGGAGCTTGCGGCCTCTACGGACTCCATTCCGCTAGCCCCGGACCAAGAATTGGCACTGATGCGCATTCTGCAGGAGGCGCTAACCAACATCGCGAAGCATTCGCGCTGTACGAAGGCACGAGTGGACCTAGCTCTGCAGGGCAGCAGGCTGACCGTCCGCGTTGAGGATGACGGCGTGGGCTTCGACCCAGAGGCGGTAACCTCCGGCCAGGGGCTGGAGGCGATGCATCAGCGTGTTCGTGAGCTGGACGGCACGCTTCAGGTCGCAAGCCGTCCTGGGGGAGGCACCTCTCTTCTCATCAGCTTGCGCTGCGGCTGAAGGGAGCACCCGATGGAATCCATTCGCCTGGTGATTGCCGAGGACGAACGCCTCACCCGCGAGACACTTGCCAGCCTCATCGCCCTCGAGGAGGATATGGAGGTGGTGGGCGTGGCCGCGGACGGCTCGGAGGCTCTCTGGCAGGTGCGCCAGAATCTGCCGGACGTGCTGCTGGCCGATATCAACATGCCCATAATGGACGGCATCGAGCTCACCCGCAGGGTCAAGCAGGAGATGCCCAGCGTGGGAGTGGTCATCCTCACCATCTACCACGACGACGCCAACGTCTTCGAGGCAATCAAGGCCGGAGCCACTGGTTACATACTGAAAGACAGCGCCCTGGATCAGACCCTTGCTGCCATCCGCGCCATCGCGAGGGGCGAGAGCCTGCTCCATCCAGCCATCGCGGCGCGCGTCCTCGCGGAGTTCAACCGCATCTCGGCACAGCGTGCCGAGCACATCCAGCTCTTTCGCGAGCTCACGGACCGCGAACTGGAGGTGCTCAAGGAGCTTGCTACGGGCAAACGCAACAAGCAGATCGCCGAATCGCTCTTCATCAGCGAGAAGACCGTGAAGAACCACATAAGCAACATCCTCTTTAAGCTGCATGTTAACGACCGTACCGAGGCCGCGCTGCTGGCGGCCCGGGGCGGACTAGTGTAGATCGAAATGAAGCACCCGGGCATGCTCCTCTCGGCATTCCCGAGGATTCTCCGCGAGTACCGCGATGCTTCGTAATCCCACGCTCTGGCTTGTCGCGGTCTTGGCGGCTGCGCTTGTGCTTGGTCTCGCACTTATTAGCAGCCGGCAATCGAGCAAACTGGCCGGGGCGTCAGCCCGGCCAACCACCTACAGCGCGGCGCCGGAGGGCATGCGCGCTTTGTACGATCTGCTTGCCAGCCTTGGGTACCAAGTACAGCGCTTCCAGCGGCCCTATACGGAATTGCCTGACGGCTACGGATACCTGTTGATTGTGGTGGAACCCCTGGCTCACGAACTCGATAAGGAAGAGGTTGCCGCCCTGAAGGGTTGGCTCGATACGGGAAACGGGCTGCTTCTCATCCTGGGCTCACCGAAATCCGCCGTGCTGGAGGCGTGCGGATGGAACATTGGCAAGATCGAGGAGAGCAACGAGCAGCCGAGGGAGGTGCCCGGGGTAGAGATAGACCCGGACCAGGAGCTTCTAAAGGGCTACCTGGACGATGTGCGCCTTGTGTGGGTTGACGGCCGGCTCCGCCTCATCTTGGACAAGCAGTACACGTTTGACCCGCTTGTGCGTGAAGGCGACGTCGTACACGCTTCGATCTTCCGACGACGTCTCGGCAGGAAATACATCGTATCAGGAAGCATCGGTCATCGCAACAAGGACCTCGCGCGGGCCGATAATGCGGTCTTGTTCGTGAATTTCGCCAAGAAGGAAGCCGGCGACTCGCTGGTGCTCTTTGACGAGTATCATCAGGGCTACGAGTCCCCGCCGAACAATGGCAAGTCATTGTGGGGCGCGCTCGGACCAACCGCGCAGATTTTCGCACTGCATATGCTCCTTGTTCTGGGGCTCATTGTCTATAATGCCAACATTCGGTTCGGCCCGCCGCTGGCGCTGAGGCCGCCATCGTCCCGGCCAAGCACAGAGTATATCGAATCCATGGCCGGGCTCTTCCAGCGCGCTCGGGCCACCGGCATCGCGCTGGAGATGCACTACGCGGCCTTCACCCGCGATCTCGCGAAGCGGCTGGGACTGCCGCCGGATGCCGACATTGACCGACTCGCCGATGCCTCGGCGGCATCCCTCGGCCTGCCGCGGCAGGAGCTGCATGAGCTGCTTATGACGTGCCAGGAGGCGCTCGCGCAGGAGCGGCCCAACGAGGACGAGATGACCTCTCTCGTCGCCACGCTGCAGTCACTACGCCGGAGCATAGACCTTGACAGGTTCTGACAGCCCAGATAGACCAAATGCGGTTGAAGCCGCGCCGGGTGTGGCGCAGGCGGCCGAGACGATTCATCAGGAGATGTCCAAGGCCATCGTCGGCCAGGCCGAACTTGTGGAACTGCTGTTCGTCGCGCTGCTTGCCGGCGGCCACGTGCTGCTGGAAGGCGTACCGGGCACGGCCAAGACCCTCGCGGTGCGCGCCTTCGCCCGGCTCTGCGATGCTTCTTTTACCCGCATTCAGTTCACGCCCGACCTCATGCCTTCCGATATCCTGGGCATCAATGCCTACGACCCGCGCGACGGCAGCTTCCGGATGAAGCCCGGGCCGCTCTTCGCCGGCATCGTCCTTGCAGATGAGGTGAATCGCACCCCACCCAAGACGCAGGCCGCGCTCCTGGAAGCCATGGAGGAGCGCCGAGTAACCATTGACGGCGTGAGCCATGCGCTGCCCGAACCCTTCATGGTATGCGCCACGCAGAATCCCATCGAGTTCGAGGGCACCTATCCGCTGCCGGAAGCGCAGCTCGATAGGTTCCTGCTGAAGATTGTGATGGACTATCCCTCGGCGGAAGAGGAGCAGGGCATACTGGCGCGCTACCAGGCCGGCTTTCGCGCACAGAACCTGGACGCGGCCGGGCTGCGCACTGTCCTCTCCCAGGGGCGTTTGCCGGTCCTGCGCGCCGAAGTGGATTCTGTCACCGTCAGCCCTGCCATTCAGAAGTACATTACGGATATTGCGCGCGCTGGTCGTGCGAGCAGGCACATGGTGCTCGGGCCCTCGCCTCGCGCCGCAGTCACCCTCATGCTGGCGGCCAAGGCGCTCGCCGCCGTGCGCGGCCGGGATTTTGTTACCCCGGACGATGTGAAGGAGCTGGCGCTGCCCGCGTTACGGCATCGCATCCTGCTGAAGCCCGAGAGCGAGATGGAGGGCTTCACCCCCGATCGGGTGCTGGAGGCCGTGCTGGACCAGGTCGAAGTGCCTCGGTAGCCGGCTCTATCCGCGCCAGAAAGCACGCACGAGGGCCTGCTGCTTAACTAGTGTCCCGTGCAGGTGTCGGCCGGGAATGTGCTCCTAGCCTTCGGCAGTGCGGCGAGCGCCTTGTGCGCCAGGCACACCGGCTTGGAGAGCGCTCACGCTACGAATCCTGGCTGCTCGATTCGCGCCCCGCCAGGAGGCACCGCACATAGTTAATCTGGCCAGCGTGATAGAGGTCGTGCTCCGCGATGATGCCGAAAATGCGATGCGCGGGATACATCTTGCCGGAGTAATAGGGCCGAGGTTCGGACAGCCGCTCCTCCGGCCAGGCAGCTAGTTGGGCAAGTACCTCCTGGTGCCCGTCATGCGCCATCTGGCGCACCGCGGCCAGGCTGCCGCCGAGCCGCTGAAAGAGCTGCGCGGCCTCGGGCCATCCAAACCCGCCGTCCGAGAACGCGTGGCTGGTCAGCACAAGCTTATCGCCCGCCGTGTGAAACGCGATGCTGAGGATGGAGCCTGTCTGGTGTTTGAACCCCTTGTACCCGGGCGGCACCCAGAGGGCCTCCTCCTCGGAAACACCGTCCAGGCTTGTAAGAAAGCCGTGCCAGCGGCTGCCGGAGAAGGCCTGCTCAAGCAGATCGCGCAGCCCGGCCTTGTTCGGTCTGTCCAGCTCCGTCACTCCTTGACCCTGGCGATGGCGGCCGCAGTCCGGTATCTATCCGGCTGGAGTCCAATCCGCGCAACCGGTATCTCCTTGAAGCCGAGGCGCCGCAGCGGCGAGGTCTTCTTCAGACGGAAGTCGCCCTTCTCGGGAGCCACGAACCCCGGATCGCCTTCCAGCCAATTGTCGCGCACGAGCACGGTCTGCTCGCTCATGCCGTCCAGCCACTCTATCCAGGTTCCACCCATCCGTACATTCCGCTCAATGCGGTTGTACTTGGCCTTCGCCGGCTCGTCCTCGAGGATGTTGGCCAGATTGGGATACTTGGTGTAGGGCGCGCGGTTGTAGGGCACCTCCTTCAGTCCATCCATCAAGAACGGATCGCGGCCATCGAACCAGAAGGAAGCCCAGCCGGTGCCCCGCGCATCCACATGGATGGAGGGCTTGCACTCCACGAAGACGTTGTTGACAATGGCGTTATCGCGCCCTCCGCCTATCATTGCCGCGCGCCCCGCCCGCACAAAGAGGTTGCCCTCCACCAGTGTGCCGCAGTAGCAATCATCGAGGTACACGGACATCACGTCCACGAACGAAGTGGCCTCCTTGATGACCCGCCCGATATCCGTGAACCGGTTGTGCCGGATGATGGTCCCCCGCATAGTGAGGTTGCGCCCGGAATAGATGGCGCCGGCATCGCCCGTCTGCGTGCAGACTCGCGCGATGTCGTTCAGCTCGATGAGGTGATCATTACCGCCGAAGAGGATGGCGTTGTGCGGCCCATCGTGGATTAGATTGTGCGCGGCGCGCACGCCCACCCCGCTGATGCCGATCGCGGGCCGGTAGGTGCGGCACCAACGGCTCATGCGGGTGATGTGGTTGTTGATGGCGTAGTTTTCGCAAGGCTCCAGCGTCTTCCGGTCGCCGCCAATCAGCCAGATACCGCTCTCGCCCAGGTCGTAGAGATCACAGGAGCGCACCCCGTTACGCCGACCGCCGTCAATGGTGATGCCCGATCCTCCCATGGCGCGCACTACGCATCCTGCAACCTCTACGTCGGAGCCGCCCCGTATCTCGATGGCGTTCTGCCGGCCAGCCTCGAGAACAAAACGCTCGAACCGCAGGTGGGAGGTCCCGGACGTTGAGATCAGAGGCTCCTCCAGCAACGAGACCACCGTCTCGTTGGAGGCGATGGGTGCCGGCGGCCAGAAGTAGAGCTTGCCCGTCTGCCTGTCCAGGTACCACTCGCCAGGGCTGTCCAGCTCCTCCAGCAGGTTGATGGCGCGCCATCGTTTGCCCGCCGTGTAGCCGTACACTCCGTGCGGAGGCCTGGTGGCAATGGTGCGCGAGGCGGTGTCAATGGCCTCAACATGCTCGTAGCTGTCGGCCCAGTCCCACGTCCAGTAGCCATGCACCCACACGTCCGGAGCCGCCGTCCACCGCGAGGGACGGTCGCCCTCATAGCTGAACTTACCGCCCTCCTGCCCCGCCGGCGCGCCGGCTACCTTTGCCCAGCCCTCGTTCGGCCACCCGGCCAGCGGCATCGGTTTCGCTCCGAAGAAGAGCTCGAGTCCCGCCGGAACCGGTGCGATGCCGAACCCGCGCCGGCGCATCTGGCCAAAATCCGTGATGCCCTGTGCCCGTAGGTCGCTGACCAGGACATGCGCGTGTGCCTCTCGCGGCAGCCTTGCCAGCGCGGCCGCGTCGGAAACGGGCGCCCATCCGCCTACCGCCTTCCCTCCGCGCAGTACCACGGCTTCATTGCGATAGGCGCGGTAGACCACGGGCGCAGAGTCCTGGCCGCTATCCGCCTCACCAAACTTCAGCCCTCGCGCGAGCGCGTAGACTCCTGCGCGAAGATGCACCGTGATCGCCCCGGATCCTGAACCGCGGGCGGCACGGACTGCCTGCTGCGCGCGCTCGATGGTGGCAAAGGGTCCATCGGTGCGCTGCGCGTTCGGTGCCGCGCGCCTTCCGCTCCACGCGTCGCTGCCGTTCGTTGCCACATAGAAGTCCAGTGCCGCCGCTTGTACACCCGGCATAGTCAGCGCTCCCAAGACCAGCCATTTTGCCACTGTTCGCATCCGCCTGGCCCTCCCCATGTCAGCACCTTCGAGTTCCACACCACCCACGACCCTCCCTGCCGGCAGAGGTCGCCGGGAAGGAACGCCGGCGCCGCCGAGGGAACTCTGGCTTCGAGTTCACCAGAGTGCTGCCGACGGCGTTTCGCTCCCGAAGGAGCCGCCCATCCCATGTCCAGACTGCTCCTCATCGTATTGGGTCTAGCCGTATTTGTTCTCGCCGCGGGAACTCCCGCTGCGGCGCAACGGATAGTCCTGCGCAAAGTCTGGACCGGAACTGATCTGGCGAAGGCCGGCTAGCGGCGGAAGCGACCGCAAGCCGGGTGGCGTCTTGCGGCCGGTGCCGCCCACGGTGCGCAGGCCTATAAGCCGCCAGTCGCGTTGACCAGTTCAGAGACGGGAAAGGGGCTCCGCCCACGGAAGAGCCGTGCAGCGAAACCCCTACAACCGACGGAGACCGAATGAGATAGGCGAATCCTTCTGCCGACTCGCCCCATCGCGCTACGGAGACCCTATTCCCAGCGCCCGAAGCGCCGCTTCATCCACCGGACGGCCCTGGCAGCAGTCCGCGATCTGGCCGTTCACGACGACCGTCGGCACACGGACCACCCCGTACTGCCGAGCCTTCTCCCGGCATTCATCCGACGCGCAGCCCTCGCGGAGATCGTACACCGTAACCTCACACGACGGGCATGCGAGCCTCCGCACCAGCTGGACGGCAGCATCGCAGAGCGGACACCCCGCCACGAAGATCTCTACTCTCCTCTTGGTTGCCATTGGAAGCCACTCCATTTTGCCGCTCGCGCGGCTACCTGAAGATTGGATGGTTGACAGCGACAAGCGGCCCGAACCTCGTTGCCTTCGCCGCAACAATTCCAAACTGCACTGGACTGCCGGCAATGCTTCCTATCCTCGACGTCACACCGACGTTGGCATACCGGCCATCAAACTGCAAAGAGGCTCCTAGCCATGATGTCAGCGGTCTGTTCGCGCCAGCTAGGAACCGAATGCCCCGCTCGTTGAACATCTTCCCCGCGCCGATGTATCCACTCAGCAGTGCGCCAGGGATCCTCGTGAGGTCCTTGCCGAGATTGAGAAACGCGCCCTGCCTCCCCCCGCCGAGACTGTCGTACATGAGGCCGAGTGTGAGGGAGGGCTGCTTCTGCCCCTCCGGTATCAGGGCGTAGCTCGCGATCGGACGCACCACGCGCGGCTTCCAGAGATACCCGAACCCGACCTCCAATCGCGGCGTTGCCCCGTACCGCAGAAAGGTCTCTGTCTTCCCAGCAAGCCCCTCCGAGTGCATCGTGGAGAAGAATAGATACCCCTTCTTTACCGTTGTCCCTATCGCACCGATAGGGCTTCCGCCTTGTGCGGCGAAACCGCTGGCGGGTCATATCGGTCATCCCGGTGTCGTCTGCGCTTCGGTCCTCCGAGCATCCACACTTATCAAGAGAACCGCAAGAGAGCACACCCCTATTCGAAGCCATGCCATAGCCGCTGCCCTCCGTCCGACCCCGTGGTACTGGTCTACCGTGCGAACTTGAACATCATGTCCAGAAGCTCCTGATAAACTTGCTCGACCTCCTCGCGGTCGTTCGACCGGATGCCAGCCGTGCCGCAATTCTCAAGGTAGTTGCGCATCATGAGCTTTGAGACTCCGCGCAGCGCCTCGTGGACAGATGAGATCTGCTGGAGTATCTCCATGCAGCGCCTGCCGTCCTGGATCATCTGCTTGACGCCTCGCACCTGTCCCTCGATCCGATTCAGTCGCAGCAGAAGCTCCTTCCGCCGGTCCTCCCCAATCAGTTCTGTCTTCTTCGTCATGAGAGTCTCTCCAACATAGTTATACCCCCTACCCCTACATCAGGCTGCTTCCGGAAAAACCAGACTATGCAGCTCCTAAGAACCCTCGGGGACCATGCCCAACCGCCGTCCCTGCCCGCAGCTGGAATCAAGACGGATCCTCAGTCTTCCTCAGATTCCAGGCAGGACAGCTGAAGGGCGAGCCCTTGCCCCGCGCGGCCGCATCGCCGCTGCCCTGTGATCATTATCCGCCGGGGAGTGCTTACACGGCCAGCCGCCTCACGAACTGCTCGCGGTACTGCACGGTGCAGGCACCCGCCGCGGGACCGGCGATGCCCAATACGGTGATCGCCCTGCCAGGGTGGCCAAAAGACACGGCGGGCCGGCCGCAGACAACCGGCCGGCCCGCCCGTTAGTTCGTACACTGGCTAGTGGAACGCTGCCTTGAACTGCTCAATGGCGGAGCGCAGCCGCTGCTGCAGATCGTCGGAGAGCGCGCCCGTCTGGTGGATGCCCTCCGGCACCTCCGGGTAGTTGGCCTTCACATAGACCAGCAGGTCCTTCTCGAACCGGCTCACATCGGATACGGGCACGTCGTCCAGATAACCGTTGTAACCGGCGAAGATGGCGATGACCTGCTCCTCCACCGGCATCGGCTGGTATTGCGGCTGCTTCAGCAGCTCGACCATGCGCGCCCCGCGTTGAAGCTGCGCCTGGGTGGCACGATCCAGATCCGAGGCGAACTGGGCGAATGCCTGGACCTCGCGATACTGCGCCAGATCGAGGCGGAGACGGCCGGCCACGGCCTTCATCGCCTTGATCTGCGCGTTGCCGCCCACGCGTGACACCGAGATACCCACGTTGATGGCGGGACGAACACCCGCGTAGAAGAGATCGCTCTCCAGGAAGATCTGGCCGTCCGTGATGGAGATGACGTTGGTTGGAATGTAAGCCGAGACGTCGCCTGCCTGCGTCTCGATGATGGGCAGGGCCGTAAGGCTGCCGCCCGTGCCTGGCTTCTTGCGCACTTCGGCGCCCGGCATGCTCTTGGCGATTTTCTGCGCCTCGTGCAGTCCCGCCTCACCCTCGTAGACTTTGCCGTCCACACCCTCCTTGGTGCCTTTGGCGGCGCTGCCTGAGCGTGGATCTCGCCTGCCGCATCCTGCTCG
>CAZGLN010000009.1:5891-8246 GCA_964526545.1 uncultured Chthonomonadales bacterium | reverse complement strand
CCTTAGCCGCACGCTCCAGCAGGCGGCTGTGGAGATAGAAGACATCACCAGGGAAGGCCTCACGCCCAGGCGGCCGACGCAGGAGCAGCGACACTTGCCGATAGGCCACCGCGTGCTTGGAGAGATCGTCGTACACCACGAGGGCATGCCCACCCTGATCGCGGAAGTACTCTCCGATGGTTACACCCGCATAGGGCGCGATGTACTGCATGGGCGCCGGGTCGGAGGCCGTTGCGCTCACTACCACCGTGTACTCCATCGCGCCGTATTCCTCCAGCGTGCGCACCACGTTCGCCACGGTGGATTGCTTCTGGCCGATGGCCACGTAGACGCAAACCACGCCGGTGCCCTTCTGGTTGATGATGGTATCGAGGGCAACCGCTGTCTTGCCGGTACCGCGGTCGCCGATAATCAGTTCTCGCTGACCACGGCCGATGGGCGTCATCGCGTCCACTGCCTTGAGTCCGGTCTGCAGCGGCTCCTTCACCGGCTGCCGCTCCACCACACCCGGCGCCCGGGTCTCCAGGTACCGGCGCTCATCCGCCACGATCGGTCCCTTGCCGTCCAGGGGATCGCCCGTGGCATTCACAACGCGCCCCTTGATGCCAGGGCCGACCGCAATGGAGAGGATGTTGCCGGTTCGGCGCACCGTGGTGCCCTCTCGTATTCCTGTCTCCGGACCCAGGATAACCGCACCGACGTTGTCCTCTTCCAGGTTGAGCGCAATGGCGCGGATGAGGTTGCCGTCCGTATCCTTGATAGGTCCGCCGCTCTCATCCACGAACTCAAGCATCTCGCCCACCATGGCATCCTGGAGTCCGTAGACTCGGGCGATACCGTCGCCAACCTGCAGGACGGTGCCTACCCCCACCTCCTCGATCTGTGAATCGAACGACTGAAGCTCCTTTTCGAGGATGCTCGTGATCTCTTCGGGTCTAATCGCCACTGCACTCGCTCCATTCAGGCCGGACGCGCCGGCCTCGCTAATGCTCTATGGTCAGGCGGCACTATCTGCGGATAGTGTATTCCGCCAGCTCAAGCTTCATGGTCACGCCGCGACCCGCGCCATCCGTGAAGCCGCCGTCAATGCGCACCATGCCCACATCCCTGGCAAACCAGATGGTGGCCGGAACGCTCACGGACGCGCCCTGCACCGTCGCGCGGATGTTTACATCAACGGGAATGGCCCTGATGGGCCCCGCCGGTCCCTTCACTTCGCCTTCCTGTCCTACGGCAACCTCGGCCCTGGCTGGAAACGGTCTGCCGCTCGGATCAGCCTTGGTGCCGCTCCAAGCCCAGCGCATGCCCTTGGCAGCGGGCAGCTTCAACAGCACGAGCGGAGGCTTCATCACCTCGATACTGTTTCTCCCCGTGCTTACGCGGCGCACTTCGGTCGGCGTCACCTGATAGATATCCGTCCCGGTGGTGAGATTGCCCGAGAACATCCGGGCCTCCACGTGCGTGTAGTCCTTCTTGCGGACGGCCTTCCGAATCTCCATGGACACCCGGACCTTCACCGGCTCTCCCGCACCGGGCCCCTTCTCCTCCACCACGCCGTCAAAGTGCCACACGCTGCCTACGCCAACGGGGAAGTAGGCGTTTGTCTGCCCAAGCGCATGGAACGCCAGGAACATCAGTGCCGCCGTCAGCAGCCAGAATCTCACGGCCGGCCGCCCCTGGTTTCCGGCGCTCCCGTGGCGGGCGTGGCGCCTTCCGCCGACCCAGCGGGCGTGCTCGCCTCCGATTTCGCGCCAGGCTTGAACTTCACGAGTTCCGCCTCCACGCGGGTGATGCCGTCATCGGTTACCTGCTTGACCATTCCCACACCGGGAGCAAGCCACATCGTGTTGCGCGTGGGCGCGCTGCCCCCGCCGATGGTGATCACCTGCTCCAGCCTGTACGCCTCAAACGGTCCGGCCTTCGTAACGACCTTCTCCACGGGGAGCAGCCGGAAGCGCGCCGAGGCCGCCACGGTGTTCTCGCCCTCCACGAAGGCGCCGGACCAGGTCCAACTCGCTCCCGCCCTGGCGTCGGCGGGCAGCACGGGCATCCGGGGCTCTATCCGCGCCGCGCCGTACTGGCCGCTGGTGGCGCGGTAAACGCCGGTGGTGTCCACCACATAGCCTTCCGATTGCACGACTTTTCCATCGCGCTCGGTCTCGATGGCGAAGGTGGAGAGCTCCTCCTCCTCCGCGACCGCGGTTACCCGCATCACCAGCCGTTCTTTCTCGCCCGCAACAGTCCGCTCGAGCTCCCACGTCGTCTCCAGCACGCGCGGGAAGAGCGTGTCTCCCAGAGTCTGCGCCTTTTGCACCGGAGCCGCGGGCTCCACCGGCTTGGCGTCCTGCGCCTTCT
>CAZGLN010000009.1:1782-5823 GCA_964526545.1 uncultured Chthonomonadales bacterium | reverse complement strand
TCATCCTCCACCGCGGGCCGGTTGCTGCACCCCCAGAGCATCGCCGCAAGGACCGCCGCTCCAGCCGCCCGCCCCCAGCAGGCGAGACGAAGCATCTGGCGTCGCTCGAGAACGGAGCGGGCAGGCAGTAACTCGGTTCCACGGAGTAACGCCATGGGCCAATCCTCGCGCTACATCCTGTCCTGAAGCATGTGCTCCCGGATCCGCTCCAACGCTCCGCGGATGCTGCCATCCAGCACCGTATCCTGCATGCGGACCACCACTCCGCCGATGATGGCCGGCTCCACGGTGACCGCGAGCTGCACTGTTCTGCCCGTGCGCTCGGCAAGGCTCGTCCGCAGCGCCTCCTCCTCGGCCGGACTGATGGGCGTGGCCACCATGGCAGTGGCGCGCAGCAATCCGCGAGCGTCATCCGCACGGCGCTGAAACTCCTCCTGCACCGCCGGCAGCACGTCCTCGCGCCGCTTCTCGATGAGGAGCCGCAGGAATCGCTGGGTGAGCGGTTCGGTGGTCTCCGCGAAGAGTTGAGAGACCAGACTCTTTTTGCGCTCCACGCCGATGCGCGGGCTCAGCATCAGGCGCCGGAAGTCCGCGCTGGCATTCCAGGCGGCCATGAGGCCGTCCAGGTCCGCCTGCACGGCGTCCGTGCGCTGCGACCGCTGCGCGGCATTGAAGAGGGCATTGGCGTAGCGTTTGGCCACCCGCCCTTCGCTTGCGCGGCTCATGCTCCCACCCTCGCCCGCGATGTGAATTCAGAAACCAGCCGATGCTGCTCTGCTTCGTCCAGCGAGCGGCTGGCGGCGTAGCCGGCGGCATCCACCACGCGCCGCACATACTCCTGCCGCAGACGTACGTGCTCCTTGCGGCGCTCCTGTTCCACCTCGTCCCGTGCCCGCTCCAGCAGCACGGCCGAAGCCTCGCGCGCCTCCTCGAGAATGTGGTCGCGCAGCACGTCGGCCTCACGCAGGGCTTCCGTCATTCGGGCTTCCATGGCGTCTTCAATGTGCTCTAGACGCTCGCGGTAGTTGGCCTGGGTTGCCCGCGTGTCGGCAAGCGTCTCCTCCACCTGCTGCACCATCTCGGCAATCTGGCGCTGCCTCTCGGCCAGCATGCCGGCGATGACCGGCACGGCGAACCGCACAACCACGTAGATGAACAGCCCGGCGCCCACACCCAGCACGACGAACCATTGCCAGTTCGCCACGCCCTCGGGGGGATGGAGCTGCCAGGGAAACCAGGTCGGCATTATCGGCTCATTCCTCTCGCTATTGCCCGAATCGCTATGCCCACATCCGTCTGATCGCCGCTACGCGCCCACAACCTCGCGGGCGATGTACTCATCCACGAGAGCACGCTGCCGCGGTCCCGGCGCGCTTCCGACTACTCGGGAGTACACCTCCAGCGCGGCGTCGTCCAACGTCTCGCGCATCTCCCGTGAGGTGCGTTCGCTCTCTTCGCGAATTGACTGCATGCCCGCCGCCACGATCTCCTCGGCCTGCCGCCGCGCGTCTGCGAGCAGCTGCTCGCGCTGCGCTTGCGCCTCTTTCACGGTCTGCTGAATGCGTGCCCGCGCATCGGCCTCAATGCGTGCGAGGCGGCCTTCATACTCCACGCGCAGGCTCTCCATCTCCTGCCGCGCCTCATCCACGGTGCGATAGGCATCGGAGATGGATTTGCGCCGCTCCTCCAGCTTCTTGGTAACCGGCCGCCAGTACATGCGGTCCAGCACGTGCAGAAGCACGAGGAAGAGCACGATATTGAAAAGCAGTATGCGTGGGTCTATGTTGAGCGTCTGGAGCAGTTCCATCTAGCTCGTCATCCTTGCCGCCTCCCGAATGCAAAAGCATCCGGGAGGCTCGGCCCGTGGGCGGTTCTCTACTTCACGCCTGCCTTGATGGCCTCCAGCACGGCATCCGTCGCGGGCAGGCGGCCCATCAGGATGAGGAGCGAGAGGAACGCGAAGATGACAAGGGACTCAACGAACGCCAGACCCAGCAGCATGGAGGTCTGGAGCTTGCTCTGGAGCTCGGGCTGCCTCGCCATGCCCTCGAGCGCGGCGGAAGCCGCCTTGCCCTGCCCCAATGCGCCGCCGATGGCTGCCAATGGTACGGCGAGGGCCACGGCCAGACCCAGAAGTGCGAAGTAGAGCATTTTCAGATGTCTCCTTTAGCGTCCCGCGAGGGACCTTCTCGTAATGGTGCAACCGGCTCGGCTCCGCTTAGTGAGCGGCCTCCGCCCCCGCCGCCAGGCCGGCATGTCCCGGCTCATGGGCGTGGTCGTCTTCGTGGTGGCTCTGGAGCGCGATATATACACAGGTGAGACTGACAAAGACCAGTGCCTGTACGAACGTCGTCATCAATGCCAGCATCAGGATGGGCAGCTGCAAGGGCAGGATGGGCGCCTTCGGCAGCAGAAGCACCGCCATCGAAGCCAGCGCGATAATAACCGTGTCCTCGCCGAAGATGTTGCCGAACAAGCGCAACGCAAGCGTAAACGGCTTCACCAGCTCACTGATGAGCTCGATAGGAAAGAGGATAATCGCCACCGCGGGCATGGGACCGGCGAAGTGCTTCAGATAGCCCTTGATGCCGTTTGACTTGATGCCGATGTACTGCACGTAGAAGAACACGATAAGACCCAGCGCCAGGGTCGTGCTCAGATTGGCGGTCGGCGAGTGAAACCCGGGGATGAGCCCGATGATGTTGCTGAAGTAGATGAAGAAGAAGAGCGTCCCAATCAGCGGCACATAGCGCTCCGCACCCGGACCGATAATGCCGCGGACGAAGTTGGAGAAGACCTCCACTATCCACTCGCCAAGGTTTTGCCAGCCCCGCGGAACATTCTCGAAGGTGCGCGTGAGGCGCCACGCCAGCGCAATGAGGATGACCGCCACCAGGATGCCGTTAGCGAAGAGCAGGCCGGGCTCCGGAATGTCGCCAAGCTTGTAAGGCTCGTGGCCCGCATGGCCCGCCGCGCCGGCGTGCGCTTGCGCCTCCGAATGGCCGGCCTCCGGAGCGGAGGCCTGCGCGAGCAGTATGGCTGTATCTTGCGGCAAATCTATTCTCCCAAAGCAACCTTGCGGTCACCGACTATGTGCTGACCCACTATTTTGAGCACAATCACCACCGGCACCAACGCAATCCCGCCGAAGAGCGCGAATACATCCGCGTGCATCACCTGCGTTGCCCAGTAGAGCACCGCGACATAGAGCGGAAATTTCAGAAACAGGATGGCCGTGAGCCCGTGTCGCAATCCACGCCTGCCAGGCCGCAGCAGCGCAGGTACCAGCACTACCAGCGACCAGAGACTGAAGAGACTGAGCGCCGACCCAACGGCAACCCCCAGCGCCACCGACCACCAGCCTCGCAGACTGAGCAGCAGCACCATCCAGGCGGCCAGCCATCCGCCGGTGCGCAGTGTTCTCCTCGGCAACGACTCCGTTGTGCGCGTCTCCTCCGCCATGGCAGCATCCACCCTAATCCTTGTTGAGCCGGGATGCCAGCCGGATCATGTTTCGAAACCCAATCACTATCCCGAGCAGCGCCCCCACGATAGTTGCGGTCGGCGCGCTGTCCAACCTGCCATCCAGCCAGAGCCCCCCGAGCGTGAGCACCGCGATAGGTCCAACCAGGGCGGTAGGGATGGAGTAGGCAATGCCCATGCGCCTGTACTCCGCACCGCGATCCGCAGGATCCTCCGGCTTCTTCGGCAGTCTTGGTGTCAGCTTTGGAGCCGGCGGCACTGGTATGCCGCCCTGCTCGCCCATGCCCGCTATCTCCTTCTTACTGCGGCTGCCCAAGCCCAAAACGATCGTGCAGGAGCCTCACCGCCGCATCCGCGTCGTTTTCGGGCACGAGGCACGAAACAGACATCTCCGAGTCTGCAATCTGATGAATGGGAATGCCCGCCTCGGTTAGAGTCTCCCAAATGGTCGCCATGACGCCAGGGACCTGTCTGTGCCGCCCGGCTACCACGGAGACCATGGTGAGGTTCTCAAAGACCGTCCCCGGCACATCCACCACGTCAATGAAGCCCTCCACC
>CAZGLN010000009.1:0-1772 GCA_964526545.1 uncultured Chthonomonadales bacterium | reverse complement strand
GCGCCGCCTCCACCACCCCCAGCAGCGGCCGCTGGGACCGGTAGGCCAGATCCAGACCATCCGCGAACCGGAAGATGTAGAAGGTGGAGGCAGGACGCTGTTCCGGATCGGTCTCCACCGGCACCACCATGCCGTCGAGCAGGTCCTGGGCTACTTTGTAGTTCTCACGGTTCACCGCAAACGCAAACGAGTTTTCGCTGAAGCTCACGAGAAAGACATTGATACCCGCGCGGCTCATCAGGCGGAAGACCTCCTGCTGAACCATCGGCTCGTGCTTCTGGTTCGCGATCTCCAGCCGGAAGTAGCAAATCTTCCCCGAATGGGCGATGCCGGTAACGCGCCTCAACACCGCCTCGGGCGCATCCTCCGCGGCGACTATCCGCGTGCCGGCATCGTTGGTGAATGTGGATTTTACCCAGAGCGGTATGCCGTACTGCGCGGCAATCTCCGCGGCGCGCGGATGCACCACCTTCGCGCCAAGGTGCGTTATCTCCGCGAGTTCCTCGTAGGTGCAGACCTCCAGCGTGCGGGCGTCGGGCACCATGTCCGGGTCGGCTGTCTTCACGCCGTCTACATCCGTGTATATCTCTACGGCCGCGGCATCGAGCGCCGCACCGAGCGCGGATGCGGTGGTATCGCTGCCCCCGCGCCCCAGAGTAGTGATGTGGCCGTGCTCATTCTCCTCGGTGATGGTGGTAACGCCCTGGAAGCCGCACACCACGGCCACCTCGCCGCGTGCCGCAGCGTTACGGATGGCGTGAGGGTGTATCTCCAGGATGCGCGCGTTGCCGAACTCGGAATCAGTGATAATGCCCGCCTGCCCACCGGAGAGCGCGACCGCGGGGATACCCATGGATTGCAGCGTCACGGCCATCACGGCAGTCGAAATGATTTCGCCGCACGCCATCATCACGTCCATCTCGCGCGGGTTCGGCTGGAACGAGGGATCAATGGACCGCAACTGCTCCACCAGCGTATCGGTGGCATAGGGCGCGCCCGATCGGCCGATGGCGCTCACCACCACTACCGGCTGGTAGCCCGCATCCAGGGCACCAATGACCTTGCGCGCCGCCTGCCGCCGTGCCTCCGGGGTGGCAAGCGAGGTTCCGCCGAACTTCTGTACCAGGAACCTACGCACCGGGCGCCTCCAGTCCGAAAGCGCGTCGCAGCTCACGCACGGCATCGTCCGCCGAGGCCGCCTCAACCAGGCATTGCACGGTCGAATGCGAATCGCCTACGCCGTGCATCCAGGCGCCGGCATCCTGCAGGGCATCCGCGATGCGCACCATAACGCCGATGAGGTCCCGCATGCTGCTCGCAACGATGGAAACAATGGCCAGATCGGAACGCGAACTGGCACGGAATCCGGAGCGCTCGAGAGCGGCCAGAGCATCCGCCACCCGACCCGCGGGCAGCGCGCAGGATACTCCGTCTGCCTGCAGCTTGATGAAGAAGATGGGCACCGCCGCGGAGGCCAGCGACCGAAACACCTCGCCAATGCGCACGGAGCGCTCGCCCTGATCATCCACGGGAATGGCCAGGTGAGCGACGTCACGCGTTACCTGAACGTCATAAACGCCCCGTTCGCGCTCGAACGAGACGTGCCTCCGGGCGTTCATTGGGGATTCCGCCGCCATCCATCTTGAGAGGTAACTTTGGCCGAGACTATACCCCATTCCGAACCAGATAGCGCACTTCGAGACGACTCGACAGCAGGCAACTTAGGTCAGCGCCGGCGCAGTCGTCGCCCGGCAAGCCGGGGCGCGTGACAC
>CAZGLN010000008.1:14621-31704 GCA_964526545.1 uncultured Chthonomonadales bacterium | reverse complement strand
GTCTGCTCGCGCAGCTGGCTCACCATCTGGGCCGTTATCTGCATCACTAACTCCTAAATCGCGGGTTATATCGCTTCCAGCGGCTGGACACTATCTCAGGTCCAGCTCCGGATGATCGTCTTCATCCATTCGCCTGGCCATCCGCGCATACTCGTCTTCCTCGTCCGCCAGGATGACGCTGTCGGATTCGGCCATGCCGGCCTCAACCACTTCCTCCTCCAGGATCTCGCCGGCCTCCACGGCGCCTTCGCGATCCCACTCCTCCTGCTTCACCTCGATAATGGCGTCAGCCACCTTGTTGGTGATGAGCTTGATGGCGCGGATGGCATCGTCGTTACCAGGCACCACGTAATCCACCAGGTCAGGATCGCAGTTCGTATCCACGATGGCGACCACGGGGATACCGAGGATGCGGGCCTCAGCCACGGCGATGTGCTCCTTCTTCACATCCACCACGAAGAGAGCGTCCGGCAGCTTCGGCATGGCCTTCACGCCGCCCAGATACTTCTCAAGCTTGGCCCGCTCTTCCAGAAGCCGGGTGGCTTCCTTCTTGGTGAGTTTGGCGAGCGTGCCGTTGGCCTCCATCTGCTCCAGCTCGGCCAGGCGCTTCACGCGCATCTGGATGGTGCGAAAGTTCGTCAGCATCCCGCCCAACCAGCGCTGGTTCACGTAGAACTGCCTGCAGCGGGTCGCGGCCTCGCCCACGGCCTCCTGGGCCTGCTTCTTGGTGCCGACGAACAGCACAAAGCCGTTGTTGCTGACTACGTCCTGGATGAACTGCTGGGCCTCCTCGAATCGCCGAAGAGTCTCATGCAGGTCAATGATGTAGATGCCGTTGCGCGCGCCGTAAATGTAGCGCTTCATCTTCGGATTCCAGCGGCGCGTCTGGTGGCCGAAGTGGACCCCTGCCTCGAGGAGTTCCTTCATAGAGAGGGACGACATGGCGATAGCCTCCTGGTTCTGCCTCCCAGCGCTTCCTCGGCGCGCCGCCCGCTTCGCGGGACCCGGCATCGCCTCCACGCTGGTGCGTGGTGATCAATCCGACGGAGTATACCCCAAGGGCGCAGTTCAGGCGCCATGCCCAACACGCGCTTGCTCGCCTGGCGGGTAGACTCTGGCCTGATACCCGCCTGCGAGGTTGTGTGCAATGCCCAGACGCGATGGACGCGCCAACAGCGAACTGCGCCCGATAGTGATTGAATGCGACACCATGCCGTATGCGGAGGGCTCCTGCGAGGTGCGGTTCGGCATGACCCGCGTCATCTGCAGCGCGAGCGTGGAGGAGCGTGTACCGCAATGGATGAAGCGCGATGCGCCGGGCGAGGGCTGGGTCACCGCCGAGTACGCCATGCTGCCCCGCTCCTGCCGGGAGCGCACCGCGCGTGAGCGGAGCGCCCTGGGCGGGCGCACTATGGAGATACAACGCCTTATCGGCCGCAGCCTGCGCTCTGTGGTGGATACCCAGAGCCTCGGCGAGAGGACCATCACGATAGATTGCGACGTGCTCCATGCCGATGGCGGCACGCGCACCGCGGCTATCACGGGTTCCTACGTGGCGCTTGCCCGCGCAGTCGGCTGGATGCTGGAGGAGCGGCTGATAAAGAAGAGCCCGCTCACGGGCATCGTCGCGGCAGTCAGCGTGGGCGTGGTGCAGGGCGAGACGATGTTGGATCTCTGCTACGAAGAGGACCGCTATGCTTCCGTGGATATGAACGTGGTGATGGCGGAGCAGGGACGCTTCGTGGAGGTCCAGGGTACGGCCGAGGGCAATCCATTCGATCGCGCCACACTGAATGCCCTTCTGGATCTCGCACAAAAAGGCATCCAGCAGCTCCACGCCGCGCAGCGCGAGGCCATCTCCAGACCGCGAAGCGCCGCGTAGGACGGTTCGGCCGACTCAATCGGCGGTGAGGAAGAGGTTCTCTAGCTGATCGCGGGCTACCAGTATCTCCCTCGGCTTCACGCCGTCGAGCGGTCCCACGATGCCGCGCTGCTCCATGGTGTCAATCAGCCGCGCCGCCCGGTTGTAGCCGATTTTGAACCTGCGCTGCAGCGCGGAGGTCGAGGATTGCCCGGAGGTTACGACCCAGCGCACGGCGGACTCGTAGAGGTCGTCCATATCGTCTTGCTCCTCCTCAATCAGCCCGCCGCCGAATCCGCTGAGGTCCACCGGCGTGATTGTGTACTCCGGCGCCTCCTGCTCCTTCAGATAGGCAACCAGCCGGTTTGTCTCCTCCTCACCCAGGAAGCAGCCCTGGATGCGGAAGGGCTTGTGCGCATCTATGGGCAGGAAGAGCATGTCGCCGCGCCCGATGAGTCGGTCGGCGCCGCCCATGTCGAGGATGGTTCGGCTGTCCACCACGGAGCTGACAGCGAAGGCGATGCGCGACGGGATGTTGGCCTTTATGGTGCCCGTGATGACGTCCACCGAGGGCCGCTGCGTTGCGATGACCAGATGAATACCCACGGCACGGGAGAGCTGCGCCAGGCGGCAGATGGAGGTCTCGACCTCCGCGGCAAGCTGCATCATCAGATCGGCGAGTTCATCCACCACGATGACGATGAAGGGCAGCTTCTCCTCCTCCGGCACCCTCTGGTTGTAGCCCTCCAGGTTGCGCGTGCCCATCCGTGAGAAGAGGTCGTAGCGTCGCTCCATCTCCTGCAGTGCAGCCCGAAAGATGCCCGCCGATTGCTTCACATCCTTGACAACGGGATGCATGAGATGCGGTATGCCGTCCCAGAGCGAGAGCTCCACGCGCTTCGGGTCAATCATGATGAACCGCACTTCGCGCGGGGTGGCGCGATACAGCAGCGAGGCGATGAGCGCATTGAGGCACACCGACTTGCCCGAGTTCGTTGAGCCGCCGATGAGCAGATGCGGCATCTTGGCGAGATCGGCATAGCGGATGGCGCCATCCACCGAACAGCCAAGAGCGAAGGTCAGCTTGCTCGGCGCGTTCCAGAACTCCGGATTGTCCAGGCACTCCCGCAGGGTTACAACCGTGGAGGCAGAGTTCGGCACCTCCACCCCGATGGCGCTCTTTCCCGGGATGGGCGCCTCCAGCCTCACGTCTATGGCAGCCAGCGACATCGCCAGGTTGTCCGCAAGCGAGACAATCTTGCTCACCTTGATGCCTGGCGCCAGTTGGATTTCGTAGCGCGTAACCGTGGGCCCGCGCGCGATCTCGACCACGTTGGCCTTCACGTTGAACTGCTCGAGAGTCTGCTCGATGATGGCAACCTTGGCCTCGAGCTCCTTCTGGCTGGATTTGCCCGAAGGCGGAGGAGCGAGGTCCAGCAGCGTGATGGGAGGCAGCCGGTAGCCGCCCTCTTCCGCAGAGGCTTCCTGAGCGAGTACGGGAAACGCTGTCTGCTCCGGAGGTATCTCGGCGCGGCCCGTTCGTCTGCGCGCCGGTGCCGCCACTGCCGCAACAGCGATCTCCCGCGACCCTCCTTCGGGCTCCGCCGCTGCCGCCGTCAGGGTGCTGGAGCGAATCACCGGCACCAGCGTGGCAGTGCCCACGGGCTCCGCACCGGCCGGTTTCTGCGCGGTGCCAGGTCCTAGTGCTCGGACGGAGGAGCGGACAGCCTCCCTCTGCCTGGCGGACGCGGCAGCGGCACGGGCGGCCGCGCTCCGCGCATGCTGCCGGAAGGCGCGAACGAGTTCGCTCACCGGTCTGTCCAGCACCAACACCACGGCGACCGCCGCCAGTAGTCCCAGCAAGAGATATGCCGTCTGCAGACCGAAGACACCGGAGAGCCCCTCGCCAAGCAGCGCGCCGAGATAGCCGCCGGCGCTCTCCACGTGCTGCTGGCTCCATGGAGAGATATTCGGCGTCGGCCGCGCCATCGCGCCGGCCTCGGGCAGCGCTGGAAGCGCGGGAGGCAGCGGCGCGGTCAGGTGGCGCCATCCCACGAAGGCGAGAAAGAGCAACGCTGGACCGAGCGCCGCGCGGGCGTAGGCCATCGCGGAGCGGCCCGTAAGAACGAGGACGCCTACCCAGAGCACTGCCAGGGGCACAAGGAACGCCCCGGTGCCCGCCAGCGCGCGCAGCGCACGCGCCGAAGCCGACGGCAGCCAGGCCTCCTGGGGCCAGACCAGCCAGAGGAACGCGGCCAGCGCCGCAAAGACCAGCGAGAGCCCCGCGATATCCCGCGCCACGGGATTGGCGGGGCGAAGCTCAGCGGATCGGGCGTTCCGCATCGCGGTCTCCTTCGTCAGACGTGTCAAGAGTGTCCCACTCCCTTGGACGACCGGCCGACCGGATTGTTGCAGCGAGTCACGATAGTGCACGCACCGCGCGGAGGCACGGACCTCTGCTTGGGAAGCCAGGCATCGTGCTACTCCTCGTCAAGCAGCCGCAGTTGGCCGGGGGTATCCCAACCGGGAAACTCCAGGTCAAGCAGCCTTCGCACGAGGCGAATGCGCGCAAGGGCTTCGCGGTGCGCTCCGCGCGCGTCCTCCACCATCCTCAGGTATTCGCTCTGCAGTACCGTGGCGCACTCGAGGTCCTGCCGATACTGTGAGTAGAGTGCCATGAGCTCATGCTGGAGCAAGCCGCGATCCGGCGAATCGCACCCGCCCTCTTCCAGCTGCAGAGTTACCGTGGGCCGCAGGCTCGTGCCTACGGCTGCGGAGGGCGCGGATCGCGCAGAAGCGCTTCCACTCCGGCGGCGCGAGCGGCCTGCAGCACGCGCTCGGTTGTGAAGGTCTCGTTGTATCTCTGCCAATGCTCCGGGCTCCATATCTCGGCCTTGCGGCCCTGACCTATCAGCACGGCGCGGCCGCCTAAGCGCAGTCCGGCCCACTCCCGCAGATGTCTTGGTACGGCGATGCGCCGATGGGAATCCACGCGTGTCTGAAAGCGCCCTCCCAGCATGCGCTGGAGAACGCCCTCCTCTCCCGCCAGCACGGCCTGCCGCAGCGATCGCTCGACTTCTTGCCAAACGGCCAGCGGCAGGAGCAGCAGCGCATGGTCGGGTCCCCGTGTGAGCACGACCTCCGCGCCCAGCATCGCGCGGAAATCGGCAGGCATAACGATGCGTCCCTTATCGTCTACGAAGTGTTCGAACTCGCCCCAGAGAGCGCTCTCGGTCATGACGCGTGCTTACCTGCGCGGGGGCGAATTGCCCACTGAGTCTCCACTGGATTGCATACTGACGATATTCTAAGGTCTTGTCAAGTACCTGCCAGGCCGATTTCACCCGTTTTCACGCTTTGCACCGGATTCCGCGGTTATGCTATAATCCCACGCTAACTATTGGGAGGTTCTTCCGCGCTGTGATTGATACGAGCGATTTCCGCAACGGGCTCTCCATCATTCAGGATAACGAGATCTTCACCATTGTCGAGTTTCAGCATGTAAAGCCCGGCAAGGGGGGAGCCTTTGTGCGCACACGGCTTCGGAACGTGCGTACGGGCGCAGTCATTGACAAGACCTTCCGCGCCGGTGAGCGGATGGAGCAGGCTCGCATCGAGCGGAGAACCATGCAGTACCTCTACGCGCAGGGAGAGGACTGCTTCCTGATGGATACGGAAACCTACGATCAGATCACCGTTCCCAAGTCCCTCTTCGGCAGCGGCGCGAAGTACCTGAAGGACGGCATGGAGGTTGTTGTCCTCGACCACGACGGCACCATCATCGGCGCGGAAGTGCCCTTCTTCGTGGAGTTGGAGGTGGTCGAGACGGATCCAGGCGTTCGCGGCGATACAGCGTCTGGGGGATCAAAGCCCGCCACCCTGGAGACCGGCGCAGTCATCCAAGTGCCCTTCTTTGTGGATGTCGGCGAGCGCGTGAAGGTGGATACGCGAACCGATACCTATCTGGAGCGCGTGAAGTAGGTCCTGCATCGCGGAGGCCGCCTGGAGGTGCCCCGTGCCCGTAGTTCAGCGCCGGCACAACCCAACAGCGGAACGAGCCTACCAGTTGGCCATGGATTGGTGCCGCGTGCTGATGCAGCTCTCGGCGCTCGCGGTCATCCTGATCTTGCTCTACGTGCTCTACGGCCTGATAGCCGGCGGCGCGGCGGAATGGACGAGCCTCTCCCCGGAGGCGCGTGCCCGCATCGCCCAGAACATCGAGAGCGCCGTGCGCTGGTTTCACATCGCCCTCGGCCTCTTCCTCGTTACTTCCCTCGTGCTCTTTTACGATGAGGAGGCGCTGGGCTACACGCTCATCCTCATCGCCATCGCCCTCTACTTCGGCGTGCCGTTCGCTATGGACCTCGCCTCGCCGGGCCTGGTGACGGGCTGGGCATCGCAAGGCAACACGGCCGGCCTTGCCGCGGTACACGGTCTGCAGATCACCGCGCTGATGCTGGCGGTACCCGGCGCTATCCTCACGGTGCGCGATATTGCGCTCCGCATAGCGCATGGCACAAGCCGCGACCGTGAACGGTTCACCGCAATGGAGTTCGGCGGGCAGGTGAAGGAGGAGAAGCCGCCGAGCCCGCCCATCATCGGGATGTTCGCTAAGTGCTGGCAGCTCCCGTTCTGCCGCGAGGCCATCCGCAAGAACTGCCCAATCTTCCACCACCGCACTCGCTGCTGGCGCGAGCGCGTGGGATGCATGTGCGAGGAGAAGGTCATTCGCCACGCGATGGAAGCCCTGATTGAGCGGGAGGATGTGGAGCTGGGCGCGGCAGGAACGCAGGCCGCAACGGACATGCCAACTCAGCCGGTTGCCGCGCGTATCCCCGCCGCCGCTCGCCAGGTGCGCATACCGCACAATCCAAACCTCCCAATGGCGGTGAAGCGCGAGAGGTGCCGCAACTGCGTCATCTACAATGAACACCAGCGTATGAAGTATCAGTTTTTCGCGCCGATCGTGCTGCTTGCCGTACCGGCGTTGATGGTCTGGCAGTACAATGCCATCAGCACGACGCTCAGCGACGCCATGCATACCATCGATTCGGTGATGTCGCGGCTTTCGCTCGACCCGCAGGCCTCCAGCCTGAGCATAGCGCAGTCCGTAACGTCCGCGGGCATGGCGGCCCATTTCCTCCTGATCGGCTGCCTCATCGTGATTGCCACAACCGCCGCCCTCCGGTTTACGGAATACTGCATCTTCAAAATCAAGATCTAGGGCATGAATATCCAGGAAATCGAACGGTTAGTGGACCTTGTAGCGGCTTCACGTGTATCGGAAGTCAGCGTGAAGGTGGATGGCTGCCGCGTAACCGTTCGACGGCGCAAACGACGCGCGCCGGCGGCTCCAGAGGGCCCGCCTGCCTCGGTGTCTGCGGCTGTACAACCCAGCAACGTTGTTGAGCCGGCCGCCTCGGAGGCAGGGCACCTCATCACTGCGCCGCTTGTGGGCATCTTCCATCCGCCATCGCCGAGGATTGCTGCAGGAGCCCGCGTGCGCAAGGACCAGGTGGTCGGCGCCATCGAGTCCATGAAACTCATGAATGATGTTCGCGCGGATTGCGATGGGCTGGTGGAAGCCGTGCTGGTTGAGCCCGGGATGCCGGTGGAATATGGCCAGCCGCTCTACCGCCTGGCCGCCGACGCCCTGCTGGCCCATGCCGAGCCCGAGGAGCAACGTGAGTAACCGCGGCTTCAGCCTCATCGGCACTCTGGCGGCCGTCGCGATCGTAGTGGTGCTCGCGGCGTTTCTGCTGCCCCGCTACCTGGGCGGAAGGGACGAAGCCGGGAAGAAGGTATCGGCGCCCATTACCAAGGCGCGAGAGACCGTCTGCCGAGTCAATCTTCAGACCGTGCGTCAGGCCATCGAGGCCGAGCGTGCCTCCGACCCAGACGGACGGGCGCCCGCGTCCCTCTCCGAACTGCGCGGCCTGCCCTCCGAGGTAACCCGTTGCGATGTCAGCGGAAAGCCCTACATCTACGATCCCGGCACGGGCGGCGTTCGGTGTACCACGCCCGGCCACGAGTCCTACTAACGGCCCGGTAGCCACCTTATGTTCTCCAAGATCCTGATTGCCAACCGCGGCGAGATCGCGGTACGCATTATCCGCGCCTGTAAGGAGATGCGCATCAAGACGGTCGCGGTCCACTCCACGGCCGATGCCGCCTCCCTGCATGTGCGCCTGGCTGACGAATCTGTCTGCATTGGACCTCCGCCCAATAAGGACAGCTACCTGCACGCACCCAACATCATCGCCGCGGCGCACATCACCGGCGCCGAGGCCATCCATCCGGGTTACGGTTACCTTAGCGAGCAGGCAAGCTTCGCAGAGGCCTGCGAAGCGTGCAGGATTACCTTCATCGGCCCACCTCCGGACGCGATTGATGCCATGGGCGACAAGGCCCGCGCCCGTGAGCTGGCAAAGGCCGCCAAGGTACCCATCGTGCCTGGGAGCGAGGGCGTGGTCGGCAGCGAGGCGGAGGCCCTGCGCGCCGCCGAGCGCATCGGCTATCCCATCTACATCAAAGCCGTGGCCGGGGGCGGAGGCACGGGCATCCGCCGTGTCAACAATGCCGAAGAGCTGCCTCGGGCGCTCCAGATGGCGCGTTCCGAGTCCGAATCCGCGTCTGGGAATCCAGACGTCTACATCGAGAAACTCATCGAGCAGCCCCGCCACATCGAGGCCCAGATTCTCGCCGACAACCACGGCCATGTCGTGCATCTTGGGCTGCGCGAATGCTCCATCCAGAACATCCGGCACAAGAAGCTGATTGAGGAGGCGCCCGCACCGCGCCTGCCCGCCTCCCTCGCCTCCAAGATTGCCGAAGCCGCCACGCGCCTGGCACACGCGGCCGGCTACCGCAACGCCGGCACGGTGGAGTTCATCACGGATAGGGACGTGCACTTCTACTTCCTGGAGATGAACACCCGGCTGCAGGTGGAGCATCCCGTAACCGAGCAGGTTACCGGCGTGGATATTGTCCGCGAGCAGATACGCATCGCCGCCGGTGAGCCGCTCGCCTTCTCACAGAAGGCAGTCCGCTTTCAGGGCCACAGCATCGAGTGCCGCATCACTGCGGAGGATCCCGAGAGGGATTACTCGCCGAGCGCGGGCGTTATCGAGCGCGTGAGATTTCCCGGGGGCCTGGGAGTGCGCGTGGAGAGCCATATCGAGCCAGGCTACGAGCTCCCGCCCTACTACGACCCGATGCTGGGCAAGCTGATTGTCTGGGCGCCGGATAGAGAGCAGGCTATTGACCGGATGTCGCGATGTCTGCAGGAGCTGGTCATCACCGGCGTACCGACCAACATCCCGCTGCAGCGCGCCATCGTGGAGCACCCGGTGTATCGTAACGGCGAGATCGCCACGGACTTCGTAATCCGGCACATCATGAACGGTGCGGAATGAGCGACGCCCTGGACCTCCCGGAGCCAGCCGTACTCTCATCGCGCCAGGATGCGAAGCATGTGCGCTGTCCCATCCGTGTGCGTTATGCCGAGACGGATGGCGGAGGAGTGGTCTACTACGCCAACTACCTCGTCTGGTTCGAGGCGGCCCGTTCCCACTACTGCCGAGAACGCGGCATCAGCTACGGCGAGATGGTTCAGGCGGGATACCACTTACCCGTTGTCGAGGCGCACTGCGCGTATCATCGCCCGGCCTTCTTCGATGACCTGCTGGAGGTAGAGGTGCGCCTGGAAGAGATCCGCTCCCGCTCCGCGCGCTTCGCTTACCGCGTTTGGCGCGGCAATGAGCAGCTCGCCTCGGGCTGGACTCAGCACATCAGCGTCAGCCTCGAAGGCAAGCCGCGTGCCATGCCGCGCGAGTGGCTCTCCCTGCTCGCCGACGACTAGCCGCGGCCGCCCTCGGTCGAGGCGTCCCATCAGTCTCTCTGCCTTGTTCGGCCGGTGTGTGCTCAACACAGGGACCGTGCGCGAGGTCCAAACGTACTGGGCACTCCTGGCAGGGACTGCGTCTCACCGCGTGGAAGATGTTGGCGGACCCGTATGAACCGTAAGGCTGCCGTCTCTCATCCCACGCTTACTCGCCGCGAACTTCTAGGTCTCGGCTCCGCGGCGGTCGCCGCCGCCTCCGGCTGCGCCCGCAGCCAGGCGCGACCGCCCGGAGAGGTAACAGTCTGGCATCCTTGGGGCGGCACCCGCGCGGAATCCATCCGAAATCTCTTTGCAGCCTACGAGAAAGCGCATCCGGGCATCCGTGTGCGCCACCTCTTTACGCCCAACGATCTCTCCAATAACCAGAAGTTCTTCACCAGCGTGGCGGCGGGCAGACCTCCCGACGTCATCTTCGTGGATGGCCCCCAGGTCGCCGAGTGGGCGGAACGCGGAGCGCTCGAGCCGCTGGACGAGCGCGCCCGCGCCGCAGGCATTCACGAGCAGGACTACTTCCCTCCCTGCTGGCGGCAGAACCGCTACCGCGGACATGTCTGGGCGCTCACCTTCTGCGCCGATCCCAACTTCGCCTTCGCCTGGAACAAGTCGGCCTTCCGCAAGGCCGGTCTCGACCCGGACGCGCCGCCGACCAGCATCGAAGATCTGGACCGAATCTCGGATCGGCTCACGCGGTTCGAGGGAGGCAAACTGCTCCAGATTGGGCTGATTCCGTGGGCGCAGTACGGCGGCACCAACTCGCTCTTTACGTGGGGCTGGGCTTTTGGAGGGTCCTTCTTCGACGAGGAGCGCAACCGGATTACGGCTGACCACCCGCGCGTAGTAGCCGCCCTGGAGTGGATGGTGAGCTACGCGCGCCGATACGATATCACCCGAATCACCAGCCTGCAGCAAGGCTTTGGAACCGCGCAGCTGGACCCCTTCTACACGGGCCAGATGTGCATGCGCTGTCTGCACATCAGCGGAATTGACGATATCCGCAGATATGCCCCCGATCTCGATTTCGGCCTCACGTTCATTCCAGCGCCGCCGGAGGGCGAGCAGAAGTCGAGCTGGGTGGGAGGCTGGTGCATGGCGCTGCCCAGGGGCTCCGAGAGGCCGGACGAGGGCTGGGAACTCATCCGATGGCTCTGCCACGACGCCGAGGGTACTGCGGTCTCCGCGCGCGAAATGGGGCTCATGCCGGGCATGCGCACCTCACCCGCCTTTGAACAGCTCAGCGCGACTCCCGGCTTCGACCAGTTCTACCGGATATTGCAGGAGACCCGCCATCAGCGGCCCGTCATGCCTGTCCAGGCCTACTACATGGGCGCGCTGCAGCGTGCCGTGGATGCCGCCATCTATTCCAAGAAGACTCCCGCCGCCGCCCTGCGTGATGCGGCCGCCGAGACTCAGGCGGAGCTGAACGTGGTCCTGGGCGGGCGCACCTGAGGAGGAGCCATGGACACTCGCGAGTATCTGAGCGCACGAATCGCCGCCACCCGCCCCAGCATGCCCTGGAAGCCGGGCACACCCACCGAAATGCGCTCCTGGCAGACCCGCCTGCGCCAGCAGGTCCGCAAGCTGATCGGCGGCTGCTCAGGGCCGCGCTCGCCCCTCAATGCGGCCACGCACGAGGTCAAGGCGTTGGAGGGATACCGGCGCGAAACGGTACGGTTCGAGAGCCGTCCTGGCTTCGAGGTCTTCGCCTACCTGCTGGTACCTGAAAGGGCTGCGGCTCCCTCTCCAGCAATCCTCTGCCTGCCCGGGCATGGTCGCGGGGTGGATAGCATTGTCGGCATTGCGCCGGATGGCTCGCAACGTCCGCTCGACCGGCCCGACGAGTACCAGAAGGACTTTGCGCTTCAATGCGTGCGCAACGGCTACATCGCTCTCGCCATCGAGCAGATGAGTTTCGGCCATCGGCGCGACCGACAGGCACGCCAGGCCGGCCGCGACGCCTCCTCCTGCACGCGCGACAGCACGGCGCTGCTCCAACTCGGCGAGACCATGACGGGATGGCGTGTGTGGGACGCCATGCGGTCTCTCGACTATCTCGAGACTCGGCTGGAAGTGGATAAGCGGCGGCTGGGCGTAATGGGTATCTCCGGCGGCGGCCTCACCACGCTATTTACGGCATGCCTGGACCAGCGCGTGCGGGCGGCGGTAGTCAGCGGCTACTTCAACACCTTCGCAGGCTCCATTCTGGCGGTGGATCACTGTGTGGATAACTATGTGCCCGGCCTTCTCACGGTTACGGAGATGCCGGACATGGCGGGACTTGTCGCACCCCGGGCGCTGTTCGCCGAGAGCGGTACCGAAGACCCGATATTCCCCTTGCCGACCTTCCGTGCCGCGGTGCGCAGGCTGCAGGACATTTACCGTGCATTCGGCGCCCCGGAGATGTTCGCCTACGAGGAGTTTCCCGGCGATCACCAATTCCATGGTGTCCAGGCCTTCAAGTTCCTGGATGCCCACCTGCGCGGTATGAAGCGCGCGTAATGACACTCCCCTCAGCCACGCGGCTGAGGCCGGCGGGCACGGCACATCTGGCAGAGGTTCCTGTCCGTTCGACCGTCGGAACCATACGGAGACTGAAATGATCCTGCCCCTGACCGTTCCGCCTCTTCTTGCCGCGCTACTTGCTTTTGCAGCCGCACCCTCTCTCGCTCAGTCCCGAGCCTCCGCCGAGCGCGATCTCTTCTCGGATACCTGGGTGGCAACCGATGCCCTAGGCCGGAAGATGCCCACGCACGCGGAGGTGGGTCCTGTGAAGAAGGACCAGCGGCGCGTAGTGGGCATCTTCTACATCACTTGGCATACCGACTCGCTGGCCAACTTAAAGAGCCCCTATATGGCGGATGTCAGCAAGATACTGCGCAAGGACCCTCGCGCCCGACTGGATGCCAGGCACCCTCTCTGGACCGAGGGCTCGTACCACTGGGGCGAGCCGGAGATGGGCTACTTCCTCAGCAAGGATGAGTGGGTCATTCGGCGTGACATGTCCATGCTGGTAGATGCGGGCGTGGATGTCCTCGTTATGGATGTAACCAATGCGGTGCGCTACTGGGAGGAGTGGGACACGATCTTCCCCATCATGCAGAAGATGAAGGCGGAAGGCAACAAGGTGCCCCAATTCTGCTTCTGGGCGTTCAACGGACCGGTAATCAGCGTGGTTCAAGATCTCTACGAGCGCATCTACAAGGCCGGCAAGTACCGCGATCTCTGGTTCTACTGGGACGGCAAGCCCCTTCTGCTCTACAACGCCACGCCCTTCGCCGACTCCACCGGTCAGCAATACCAGAACCCTAATCCGAACTACGACCCGGCCGCCAGGACCGATCCAAACCATCCACGGTATCAGGACCCGGACTACGCGGAGCAGTTCTACAAGGACTACACGCGGGAGGTGAAGGAGTTCTTTACGCTCCGGACCATGTGGTGGGGCTACTACCAGTGGGCGGGCAAGCGCTTCGTGGGCACCGAGGACAACTGGAGCTTCGGCTATGACCTCGCGCACGAACCCGTGAAGAAGATGAACCCGGACGATCTCGTATCACGCCACAAGGGCAAGAAGGAGCAGGCCGCCGTTACACCCGCCCAGCACCCCTCCAGCCTTGTGGGCAAATCGTGGACTCGCGAGCACGGTCAGCCGGAGCTTAACGACCAGGATCTGCCGGTTCCTACCTTCGTGCCCTGGCTGGGCAAGAAGGTGCCGCATCCCGAAGACTACGGCATCTACTTCCAGGATCGTTGGGACGAGGCGCTGCGCGCAAATCCGCAGTTCCTCTACATCAACGACTGGAATGAATGGACCGCGGGCAAATACCCGCCTGCGGAGGGCACCAAGTTCCCCTTCATGCGCCGGCAGAGCGACTTCTTCTTTGTGGATCAGTACAACGCGGAGTTCAACCGCTGTGTGCAGCCCATGAAGGGCGGATACACCGACAACTACTACATGCAGATGGCCCAGAACATCCGACGCTACAAGGGTGCCCGCCCCATTCCCGAGCTCAAGGGACTGAATACCGTGCGCATGGACGGCGACTTCCGCGACTGGGAGCCCATCAAGGTGGAGTACAGAGACACCGTCGGCGATACCATCCATCGCGACTATCCCGGGTACGGCGGCCTCCGCTACGTAAACCGATCCGGCCGCAACGACATCCTAACCTGCAAGGTTGCGATAGATGCGCAGCACGTCGCCTTCTACGCCGAGACGCGTGAGACGCTTACGCCCTACACGGACCGCAACTGGATGCTGCTGCTGATCGATTCGGACCGCAACTCCGCCACTGGCTGGTACGGCTACGACTACCTTATTAACCGGCGCGTGCTCGGCAGTGGAGAGACCACGCTCATGCGCTATGTGGGCCGACCGCCGGACGGCAAGTGGGTGCACGTCGCCAGGCTGCAGTTCCGAGCGAAGGGCAACAAGCTGGAGGTCTCGGTTCCCCGGGCGCTGCTTGGACTCAAGGGCGACGCCGTGTCCTTCGATTTTAAGTGGGCCGATAATCCCGCCTCGCTTACCGACCCGATTTCACTCTGCACCGATGGCGATACCGCCCCCAACCGGCGCTTCAACTACCGCGTAATCTGGAAGAGGTAACGCACCGGACGCGACGGCCAACCCCCTCCGGGCGTGGTGTCTCGGCACCCTGCAGGGACCGGGACATCGAATACAGCAAGCCTGCCAGTGCACGGCGCTCCTGCGGAGCCGGCAAGATCCTGCCGATATATCACAAAGCAATCAATCGCGTGAGCCACGACGCCGCGCGGTCCTCTCCATCGTGGGCGCCCGTGGAAGTGGTTTCAGCTGAAGGAGCCAGGGTTGGATATCGCCATCGTTGATGACGATCCTATCTCCCTTGCGGTGCTGTCTCGGGCCGTGACGAGCGCCGGGCACTCTCCTGTATCCGCTGCATCTGCAGAGGAAGCCTGGGAGTCCCTCCTCGCTCGGCACCGTCCCATTGTCATCGTGGACTGGGTCCTGCCTGGCATCTCCGGTATCGAGCTGTGTCAGCGCATCCGCTCACGCAAGGGCTGGCCGTACACCTATCTCATAATGCTCACCTCGCGAACCGGCAGTGCGGACCGGATGGAGGCCATCGAGGCCGGAGCGGACGACTTTCTGGTCAAGCCGCTGGACCCCGCGGAGCTGCACTGCCGACTGAAGGCCGCCCAACGAATCATCGAGGGCGAACATGCCCTGGAGGAGCGCGCCGCGGACCTTCAGGCAGTTCAGGAGCAGCTGGAGGAGCACGCGGCAAACCTGGAGGAGGCGGTCCGCTTCCGTGAGGCCGCGATGCAGCGCTTCTCCGAGCTCTTCGAGGGACTGCCCGTTGCCTGCTACACGTTTGACGCGGATGGACGCATCTACGAGTGGAACCGCGCATGCGAAGCCGTGTTCGGATTCAAGGCCGCCGAAGCCGTGGGGTCCACCGTGTTCGACCTCTTGCTTCCGGGCATCCA
Source organism: uncultured Chthonomonadales bacterium (assembly GCA_964526545.1). Classification (GTDB taxonomy): domain Bacteria; phylum Armatimonadota; class Chthonomonadetes; order Chthonomonadales; family CAJBBX01; genus CAZGLN01. The sequence goes on along the minus strand of CAZGLN010000008.1, from coordinate 16,474 downwards.
GGGCGATCCGGACCGCATTCTGAATTCCAGGGCTCTCCGCGGAAAAGCCTCACACGACCTGGAGTGGGAGTACAGAAGACCCGACGGCAAGTTCCGGAGCATCCTCACCAACACCATCCCCCTGAAAACAGCGGAGGGCATGCCCTACGCCGCCATCAGCGCGAACCTCGATATCACCGAGCGCTGCGTGCTGCAGAAACGCGTGGAACGCGAACTGGCCCGCATTGGCAGGTTGAACAGCGAACTGAAGAAGAAGCAGGAGGCACTGCAGTCCGCCAACCAGCGTCTGAGCCAGCTCGCTACCACCGACGGGCTTACCGGCCTCCACAACCACCGCCATTTCCAGGAGATGCTGGACCACTTCTACGCACGGGCAGAAGCGCTCCACGAGCCCATCTCCGTGATTCTGCTGGATGTGGACCACTTCAAGCAGTACAACGACCAGTTCGGACATCCCGCGGGAGACCAGGTACTGAGGCAGGTTGGGAAGATTGTGCAACGCAGAATCAGAGACACGGACCTCGCAGCGCGCTACGGGGGCGAGGAGTTCGTGCTCATTCTGCCGGCGACGGGCAAGGAAGGCGCCTTGCGGACCGCGGAGAAGATTAGGGCCTCGCTTGAGAGCGCAGACTGGCCATTGAGGGCTGTTACCGCGAGCTTCGGCGTTGCCACTTTGCGTCCGGGAATCGAGGGACCATCCGCTCTGGTGGATTTGGCGGACAAGGCGCTGTATGAGTCCAAGAGAGGCGGCAGGAATCGGGTAACGCACGCCGATTCAGTCTCTGCCTGCCAAGGCGCCGCGGCCTAGGGGTTCCCCACTACACCAGCCTGCGGCGTACTTCCTCCACGTCCTTGTCCATCTGCGCCACCAGGGAATCCAGATCGGGGAAGGCCAGTTCATCGCGCAGGCGCGATTCGAAGACCAGCTCGACTTCGCACCCATAGAGGCTGCCGCTCCAGTCGAGCAAGTATGCCTCGATGGTTCTGGACCGACCGCCCACCGTCGGCCGCATTCCAATGCTGCAGGCCCCGGGATGCAGCTCGCCATCCACCCGCACCCACACGGCATACACGCCGTCGCGAGGAACGGCCTGCTGATGCATCGGGCGGATGTTGGCCGTGGGATATCCCAGCTTTCTGCCGAGCTTCTCGCCCTCCACCACCAGTCCCACCAGAGCATACGGTCTTCCGAGCCACTGCGCGGCCCGGCGCACATCGCCTGCCTCCAACAGCCGCCGAATGCCGGAACTGCTCACCCGCTCCCCATCCAGACGGACCTCCGCGAGCACGCGCACGTGGAAACCGAGCCGCTCTCCCATTTCCCGCAGGCACTGCTCGTCACCGGCGCGGTCCCTTCCAAACCGAAATCCCGCTCCCACGCATACCGTACGTGCGCCGAGAAGCTCCACCAAGATGTCCCTTACGAACCTGTCCGGCGGCATATCGCGCAGCTCCTGGTTGAACCGCGCAACCACCAGGTGGTCCGCGCCGAGCCCCTCGATCGCCGCCCGTCGCTGCTCGGGAGTGGTCAACAATCCAGGAACATGCTCCGGATCCACCAGAGTCGAGGGATGACGATCGAAGGTGAAGGCAACAGCCACGCGGTCGCTGCCTCGCGCATCCGAAATCGCCGTTGCGATGAGCGCCTGATGCCCAACGTGCACACCGTCGAAGGTGCCTACTGCTACCGATGAGGCCGGCAGCGGCCGCGTGATGGAATCGAGACCGTTCCAGACATGCATTCCCTAAGCCAACGCCTCCTCGGACGCCGTGGGAAAGACCTTTCGCGGGCACACCATCCCATCCAGCGCTTCGGCCACAGCCACCGGTTCGCCGGACTCACCCAGGAGGAG
>CAZGLN010000008.1:12089-14569 GCA_964526545.1 uncultured Chthonomonadales bacterium | reverse complement strand
ATGTCGCTGGCCTCGGCAGGCGAGAGCACAAGCCGCGGCCAATCCGCAAGCGCATCCATGATGGGCACGATGGCCTCGCGCAGCGTGCCGCGGCGTGCCATCTCCTCAAGCTGCTCCAATGTCTGCGTCTGATCCAGTGTGAAGGGACCCACCCTTTCGCGGCGCAGCGAGGTCATTACTCCGCCCACCCCAAGAGCCTCTCCAATGTCGCGTGCCAGGGCGCGCACGTAGGTCCCGGCGGCGCAGCGTATGCGCAGCGTGAGCGCAGGCTGCACATCCGCCCGGAAGCAGACCAACTCCAACGCATGGATGCGTACCACCCGCGGTCGGCGCTCCACCTCTTGCCCAGCACGGGCCAGTGCATAGAGACGCTTGCCGGCCACCTTGACCGCGGAAAACATCGGCGGCATCTGCTCCACGTCTCCAACAAACGATGGCAGCAGGTCGCGCAGGCGCTGCTCGGATATCCACGACGCATCCTGCTGTCGCTCCACCGTGCCGGTAACATCGTCTGTGGACGTTACCATCCCCAGCCGGATGCCGGCGAGGTAGACCTTGTCTGTCCCGCTGAGATACTCGGCGATGCGCGTGGCATGCCCTACACACACCACAAGCACGCCCGTCGCGATGGGGTCGAGAGTGCCGGTATGGCCCACCCGGCGCGTGCCCAGGATGCGCCGCACCCTCCCCACCACGTCGTGGGAAGTGAGGCCCTCGGGCTTGTCCACAACGAGCAGGCCGTTCATGGCTCCTCCGCGTGCTGGAGGGCCCGCCGCACGGCGGAGAGCACATTGTCCTCCGCGGCAGCCAGCGGCGGATCGTGCGTGCAGCCGGCCGCAAGCCGGTGACCGCCTCCGCCAAACTGAGCGGCCACGGCATTGAGATCAACCGCACCCCGGCCACGCAGGCTGATGCGCACCTTCTTTCCAGGCACCTCGCGGAAGAGCACCCCAACCCGCGTGCCGCGCACCGCCCTCACATGACTGACTATGCCCTCGGTATCTTCGTCCGTGGCGCCCAGGTTCTGGTAGTCTTCGGCGGTGATGCGGGCCCAGGCAATGAGGCCGTCTTCGGAGACCTGCAGCGAATCCAGCGCGCGTCCCAGGAGCTTCAGACTGGCAAGCGACCGCCTCTCGAATACCAGCTCGCTGACGGCTGCAGGGCACGCGCCGTGCCGCATCAGCGCGCCGGCCGTGCGGAACGCCGAGGCCGTGGTATTCGCGAAGCGGAATCCGCCGGTGTCCGTAACAATGGCGCACATCAGGCAGTTGCTGATATCGGTATCCATCGGCACGCCCAGCACCTTGAGCAGCCGGTACACCAGCTCACCGGTTGCCGCTACCCGCGTGTTGGTCAAGCGCAGATCGCCAAAGCGCCCTTCGGCAACATGGTGATCAATGCAGAGACTGGAGGCCGCGGAGGCAATGGCGGGCCGCGGTCCCTCCCCTACACGCTCCAGGGAACCGGTATCCAGCACCACCGCCAGGTCGAAGTCGCGCCGATCCGTGCTCGGTGCTATGTCTTCCTGGCCGGGAAGCCAGCGGTAGATCTCGGGCACCCCGTGATGCGAGAGCGGCACGGCCTCCTTGCCGAGAGACCGAAGCGCGAGGGTGAGCGCCAACATGCTGCCAAGCGAGTCGCCGTCCGGGTTCACATGTCCTGCCAGCACCACGCTCCTTGCGCGCAGCAGAGCGTCGGCGGCTAGTCGAAAACTCGCATGCATGGGTTCGTTTGGGCTGGGCGCACTGGCTGCCGCGCGGCGCTGCGGCTACTCCGGCTTCTGCAGGTCTTCCTCAACGCTGTGCAGGAGTTCGAAAATGCGCGCTCCGCGGTCTATGCCCTCATCCAGCCGGAACTCCAGTTCAGGCGCAAAGCGCAAGTGCGCTCGTCGCGCGAATTCCCCGCGAAGGTATCCCGCGGCACGCTGCAGGGAGTCAACAATCGCCGGTGCCTCTTCCGCGGGACCATGCACCGTCACATAGACCTTCGCGTAGCGAAGGTCTCGCGACACGGATGCCTCCGTAACGGTTACGCGGCTGAGGCGCGGGTCGCGAAGGTCGCGGCGCAGCATGTCGCTGATCTCCTCCACGAGCCTGCCCTGTATCTGCTCCTGACGAATGGTTGACATGTCTCTATCGCCCTTCGGCGACGTTCTCCGCCGCCGCGGGCAGCTGCGCAACGGATGCCCTGTACGAGGTTCCCGCGTTCACGGCATCCGCGAGCTGCTCGGGAGTAGCCGTCAGCGGATCGTAGATCACTTCCACCCGCTCCGCTATCACATCCGCCCGCATCCGCTTGAAACCTTTGACCCTGACCAGGGCCGCCTGCACCCTCGCGGGGCAGCTGCCCGGTCACGTCATGCCCCGCACGAGGAGTACTGCCTTGGCCTCTCCGGGCCCCGCAACCAGGGGTTCACGCGCGACCAGCCGTGAACCGCCCCTCATTACGAGGGTGGCGATCGCCGCGAACGCAACCGCGTA